>NZ_JBFTSG010000102.1:0-11874 GCF_056399885.1 Cupriavidus sp. 01L45
TCGATAGCACTGGTGGGGCAGTGCAGATGGCCTTTGTCCCGCCCTACAGCCCGGACCTGAATCCAGTGGAGTATCTCTGGGCCTGGCTCAAGCGCCATGCCCTGGCCAACTTCTGCCCACACTCGCTCACCGAACTCAAAACGACCGCCYGCAATCGGCTGCGCAGCGCACAACAACGCGCCAACATCATTGCCGCGTGCTGGAAGCAGGCCGAGTTGTGGTGATGTCGTCATTTATACAAGGATCAATAGTATCCGATGCTCATACAGCCAGCGCTTCAGCTCATGAAACAACTCGGTGCGGCTCGGCTGTCCCGTCAATCGCTCCTTGAGCCAGCGCGTGACGTAGCGGCGCTGGTGCTCAGCCATCGGACTGAAGCCGAGGGCTTGGTAGGCCAGCATCTGATGATTTGACAGTGTATCGGTGCGCCCATCGTAGAGTGCGTTGAGCGTGCCCATGTCCGGCGGTGTCACACCAACCTGGGCACCGACATGCGCCCAGAGAAATCTTGGCACCTGCTTGCAGGCGTCAAGCGTACGTCCTGTCATGCGGATAAAGCCGATGTGTACGGCAACGGCCAAGCGATACAAGGGGCTGCGCCGAGCATCAATCAGTGCGCGTTCCTTGGGGGAGTAGGTGAAGAACGTGGCAAGCTCGAACTCACTGAGTTCCCGTGGGATCTGCCGCATCCCGAGGTAGGCCAACCGCCAGTGATCCATCGCGCTTCTCCGACGCATGAGACGGACTGCGGAGGGTAGCGGCAATGAGAGGTGGTCGCAACGATCAACACGCTAATATGTCGCTTGAAGCACTTCAAAAAGCAAAAATGGGACAGACAGCAACCTATTGATTTATTGGCATTTTTCTTGGTTGGCGGCCCGGAAAGCCGCATGGCTACAAGAAGCGGCTACCCCGGTAAACTGCAGCGAAAACAAAGGGAGACCGATTACTGAGGCGGTTGCGTGCGAAATACGCAGAGTCACCCTCAACCCGCGCTGCGCATCCTCGTCCCTGTAGCCAATGCTGACCTGTGCGCCGATGCGGTCTGCGATCGTCCGGACTATGGACAGGCCAAGCCCTGAACCCATCGTCCCAAGTTACTGCACGACACTGTTGGGGCCTTCATCGCCAAGCACGAACGATGATCAGCTCGGCACTCTAACGGAAGGCGGGCGCCTCCCGTTAGAGTGCCGGTGCGAGCTGGGCGTTATCCGGCCGCAACTTGCGACCGGCCGGCTCGGCCGAACAGTAGTCACTCACCCCTTCGAGTCGCTCGCCAGATCACCATTTAGCGGGACGTACCTTTCACCAATCGAGTACTGGCGCGCTTCCTTGTTGCAGCCTCTTTCTGGGTTGCAGGCGAGTTCGCCACCCTTGCTTTACCGGCAACAACGTTGCCAGATGTTGATTTACGTGGCCCAGCAGATAGCTTGACTGGTAACGTCTTTGTTACCGATTTATTGTCCTCCGCAGTCTTCGCGTTCGCAGGTGGCTTGCGGGCTGTCGAGACAGCCGACCTGGTCGCCTTCTTCGCTGTCACCTTACCTGCCGGTGGCTTGTTACGTCCAGCAGCAGGCTTCGGCGGTGGGTAAGCGTCGGCCATCTCGATGCCAAACACATCGGCCACCAGCGCGTCGTCGAGCACCTTGCTGGTAGCGGGTCGCTTTGTGGCTTTGGGCAGGCCAGCGCCAGCCTGCCTGACAAGATCATTGACATCGACGCGGCGCAAGGCGAAGAGCAATTCCGGCTGTTGGTCGAGCCGCGCGCCGATGCCGTAGAGTACGGCAGCAACGTGCTTGCACATTGACGCCCAGTCCGGGCAACTGCAATTAAACTTGATTTCTTTCGGCACCGGGAAAAGACCGGTGCCAGGTTTGCAGATGCGCTCCATCACGGATGTCGAGAGCTTGCCCTGCAATAGCTCCACGATCGAATCGATCGACCCCGCGCAATCGGCGCCGATCGCCCGCCATTGCTTTTCAGGACACGCAGTCACGGTCACAGCGACCGTGTAGAGGCTCGAACCCATTACCTGCGCGCGGACTTCGCCTGCCGTGATCTGCAGGTCGATCACGGAACCGTTGCGCACATAGGTACGGCCCCGCGGCAGCCGGTTGGCATAGTCACTGTAGCCTTCCAGATTGTCGCACCAGGCCTTGCCCCAGAAGGTCTTGGCGATGGCGCCGCGATACGACGCGATTGGCGACAGGACCGCACCAGCCTTCTTCGCCTTCGCGGCGGCCAGTTCAGCCTTTTTTCTTCGCTCGGCGACCGAGACATAGGGCTTCCATCCCCCGTAACCGTAACCCATTGCGATTCCTGTTGACGATCAGTTTTCCTGCGCGGCATAAACGTCGAGCTTCACGAGATCGAGCAATTCACGATCGCTCATCTCGGTGAGCAGGAGTTCCGCGCCGCCCTCCAGCACATCCTTCACCAATTGCTGCTTGGCCTCGATCAATTGGTCGATACGGTCTTCGATCGTGCCACGGCAGATAAACTTATGCACCAGGACGTTCCTCTGCTGGCCGATACGGAATGCACGATCAGTCGCCTGGTTTTCCACGGCCGGGTTCCACCAGCGGTCGTAGTGGATCACATGTGAAGCGGCGGTGAGATTCAGACCCGCCCCACCGGCCTTGAGCGAGAGCACGAAGAAGGGTGTCAGCTCATCCTCCTGGAATCGCTTGACCAATTCGCGGCGCTTGGCTACCGGGGTGCCGCCATGGAGTACCAGACCTTCGCGGCCGAAGATCGAACCCAGGAATGCCGCCAGCGGTTCAGTGGTCTCGCGGAATTGGGTGAATACCAGTACCTTTTCCTGCTTGGCGGCAATGACTTCGGCCAGTTGGCGCAGGCGGGCGAACTTGCCGCTGTCTTCCGCCTTCCAGGCCGCGTCGCCCAACCACTGCGATGGATGGTTGCATATCTGTTTGAAGCGCATCAGGAAGCTCAGCACGACACCCTTGCGACCGATGCCTTCGGCGTCTTCAAGCGCGGCGGCCAGATCCTTCACCGCACGCTGATAAAGTGCCGCCTGGCTCGGGCTCAGGTGGCACCAGGCCTTGAGTTCGGTCTTGTCCGGAAGGTCGTCGATTACCCGCTTGTCGGTCTTCAGGCGGCGCAGGATGTAGGGGCGTACGAGCGTTCGCAGCGGACCGAAGTGCTCGGCCTTCGCCAGCCGCCTAGTAAAGTTGGCAAAGACTTTGTCTGAGCCCAGTAATCCGGGATGGGTGAAATCGAAAATGGACCACAGATCGGACAGGCGGTTTTCCACGGGGGTTCCGGTCAGCGCGATGCGCGATTGTGCCTGGAGCTGCTTGACCTGTCGCGTTTGCTTGGCGCCCGGATTCTTGATCGCCTGCGCTTCGTCGATAACGGCAACGCGCCATTGGATGGCCCCCAGTACCGGCTGGCGAAGAAGCGAGCCATAGCTGGTGATGACGAGATCGATGTCCGCAAGCCGCGCGGGGTCCAGCGCGCGCAATTCGGCCGCCGGCATGACCGACGGATGGGCGATCAGTAGGCGCAAGCCGGGGGCAAAGCGCTCGGCCTCTGCCGCCCAGTTGGCCAGCAGCGATGCGGGGGCGACCAGCAGACTGGGCCGGACCTCGGCGCTTTCGCGCTTCAGCACGAGCAGCAGCGAGAGTACCTGCATGGTCTTGCCCAGACCCATATCATCCGCCAGGCAAGCGCCCAGTCCGAGCCGGGTGAGCAGGTACAACCACCGCACGCCGACCTGTTGGTAGGGCCGCAGGTTAGCCTTGAGTTCCGGTCCCGGGCTGATCTGCGCCAACCCCTCCGGCTGACGCAACTCCTGCAGGATGTCGGCCAGCCAGGGCCCTGCAACAAGCTGCGACCAGTCGCGGTCAGCGGGGTCGGCGCTCTCGTCGAGCGAAACACCCGCCAGAAGGCGTAGGGCCTCATTAAAGGGCAGACCAGTTTGCGCCGCCTTTTCCATGGCCTCGAATCGCTTCATGAGGCGACTAAGCTTCTTCTTGTCCACCTCGATCCAGCGACCACGGATGAGTTGCAAGCCATCGGCGCCTTTGAGCAGATCCCTGACCTCGGAGGCGCTGAGACGCTCGCCGTCGAGGGAGACCTCCATGCTGAAATCGAGCAACGCGTCCTTGCCCAGGAGCGAAGGCGGTCGTGCTCCGACGCTGGCTTTCACAACGGGACGAGCAGGGCGGCCCGCCTGCCAGACGCCTGGCGTGCGTACGACAATCCCGGCGGATTCGAGTTTGGATAGGTCCGAAAGCAGGCGATGGGCGTCGAGCGGCGTCCAGCGCAGCGGATGGTATATCTCGCCGGTATCCACCATGTCGCGAAGCCAATCGCAGTGTTCCGCAGCGCGCTGCACCGGCAGCAGTAACGACAGGAGCTGCGCCTTGCTCCTGGTTCCCGAAAATTCCGCCAGGGCTTGCGACAGTGGCTGGTGTTGCGCTTTGCCATGGGCCGACAGGCGCGAGGTGTAAGTCGCAAGGAAGGCAAACGGTGACTCCGGGTCCTTGCGGTTCTCAGCGAGGTTGAAATGCACACGGCCGACGAGATTCCAGGCCGGGTGGCGCAACTTGAGGAAGTCCTGAAGCGAGACGCTTGCGGTCGCCAGTTCCTGGTGCAAGGCAGTATCGATCTCGCCCCACAACGTGGCCAGCACATCTGGCGTTAGATACTCGCCGCCCGTCATCGGCGGCGCATCGGCAATCATGGCATCAAAATCATTGGCAGCAGGCGTTGCGACCATGATCTCGCCGCCTTCGGGCGTAGCGCACAAGGCGGTGACATAGCGCGCGGCAAAATCACGCCACCAGGCCCACGCGGGGGGCAAAATTCGGCCGATTTCAGCCGTTCCCAAATGCAGCAGGCCATGCCCCTCGCCAAATGCAAACGAACTCCCAAGCCGCAGTCGCGTATCGTCTGCCAATATTGGCGCGGCGTCCTCCGGCACCGCAAGCAGGTGTCCGCCGGGCGTCAGGTGTGGCGCGAGAATGTCGGGAGCAGTCAAAGGGACCGGTCCCAATCGCACCGTTGCAGCGAGCGCTGAAGCCGCATGTCTTCAAGGGAGGCGGCTGCGGAATCAACCAGCGGGCCCTCCCGCCTAGTTTGGACTGGGCGAATCTCCGATTGCGGCTGGTCCGAACGAATTAACGGGTCGACCAACCGTCCGGGGTATGCCTTTCCGCTGCGCTGCACATGTCTCGTGAACTGTCTATTCATCTGCTGTAGGACAAACTGATTGCTACGCATTAACCGACGGAAGCCCACTCCCGGCTCTGCTGCCGGGCGACCACTTTCAACCTTCGAGGCGGCCCCGCGCGAATTTCCGAATCTTGCCAAGAGAAACACGACTTTCCATGAAAGAGTGCCAAAACCTCAGTCACGCGAGATTGGATGCCGATGGCGGCTCCCGCCCGCGCGGTGGAAATCAACTGGCGCGCTTGTTACAAACGAGTAGATGGCGGAATGTCCCGAATGGCCGGTATGGGACATACTTAGAGGACACTGAGCAACTGCTTAAAACAAAGGGAGCCGCGCTAGGGCTCCCTTCACCTTGCAAGTCGACAATGGCTTAGGCAGCGGCGTCCTTGAGCTTCTTCATCGGACGGACCTTCACCTTGACGGTCGCCGGCTTTGCAGCAAACCACTGATCCTCTCCGGTGAACGGGTTCTTGCCGAAGCGCTTCTTGGTCGCCGGCACTTGGGTGGCGACCACCTTGAACAGGCCGGGCAGGGTGAATTCGCCCGCGCCTTTCTTGTGCACTGCGCTCAACACCGTGTTTTCCAGATGGGCCAACACGGTCTTGACGGTCTTGGCATCCAGTTCGGTTTGCGCGACAAGGTGAGCGAGCAGGCTGGACTTGTTGAACTTGTCACTCAGCGGCTTGGCGACCGGTGCAGCTACGGCAGCCTTTTTCGCTGGCGCCGCCTTCTTGGCCGCAGCCTTCACCGGGGCTTTGGTTGCCGGTGCCTTCTTGGCTGCAGGCTTGGCAGGGGTCTTCGCGACAGCTTTAGCTTTAGTTACCATGGGATTGAAGCCTCAATTTCTAGTGGTTTGGGCGCTGACCTGCCAGAGGCATGAGCGCTCGCTGGAGCATAGCAAAAACCGCGCTGCATGTGGGCTTGCCGTCGACCTGAGAGGACGCGCCGGGGCTCGCTCAAGTGCTTTCATTTTGACGGCGGCGGCAATCCGGCTGCAGGTTCGGAAACGGGCAAAGCCAAGCAGTTCGCTGATCGCATCGCTGGGCTGGACCGCGAGCGGTTGGCGGCGGCAGAAGGTATTGCGGAGAATTCGCGGACTCATGTCATCAACCTCAAAAGGCGATCGCCCCCAGTGCAGCGCGTACGATCCTCACGAGGCTGATCTCGGTGATCGCGGTGCCGGAAGCCTTGCGGGAGAACGCCAGGTCACCGGCTATCGGCATGGTGGCTCGGCGGGCCTACCAGGTCGAGAGAATCGGGACGGAGAAGGATGCGACGTGGCCAGTGCGGGTATCACCGCCCCATGCGCCGGAACCCGGAGTAGCCGCGGGCTGCTGGTCAACTACCTGTGCGGCGCGCTCTCTGCCACTGTGACGCCGGTGCCGAGGAAGAATGCGCCGATTGCTCGGCTGCGCAGTTTAACAAGATCGTCGCCGGCATGCGGCTGCACGTACGTCGGCACGCGGGTGTCGGCATCCTCGGGCAGATAGATGCAAAGAGGGTCGTCCCGCGGCTACCGGCCGTCGCGTACCAATTTCTCGGCGGTGTTGGCTTGCCGGACCTCGACGGCGAGAGCAATTGATGACGCTGGATGTGAAGTCGGAGCCAGGTCCCACTGCCTCGCGCCGGAAAACCAATCCATAACACCTTAGCCATACGTTGCAGTGGGGGAAAAGGCTCTGGTTAAGTCCTCGTAAAACACCAGGAGGATCGCACGGACCACCCGTACTTCGCGTCGGACGGATCACGAACGAGTCCTACGGTACAACCCTTGCTCGCGCCATACACCGTTCGAACCAGGGCCTTATCACCCGCGATCTTGGGCTTTTCGCTGACCCCAACCGGATTCTCGGTGAACGTTCGACGAACAAAGGCTGCCGCCGCCAGCTCCGCCGCCTTGGCGGTGCCGGGAGCTGTTGGCTTGTCAGACTGGGCGAATCCGACGGCCAGTGCCACGATCACAGCACCGGCTAACGCGGCCTGCCGAGGTCCTTTACCGGTTGGGCGTCGCCTATTTCCGACCATTCACTGAGCGGCCATGTTTACAACCATGCCGGCGGCGGCAAGCTTGTCCCGCAGTGCCTGCGCCTTGAGCGGATCACCCCCGATAATGACCACCTTGCCGACGTCCAGGCGGCGGATCTGAGTCGCCAATGCCTCGACGGACGTCGTCGGACATTTTGTCAGCGGAAACATCAAGCTCTTGGGCGGCATATTCAGTTCTCATCATTGCAGTGCATGTCCGGTCGCGCCATTGCGCCTCGGCGTACACGCATCGATGATAGCGTCGCACGGCCGTAATTTCACCCCCACTGCCGGGGGCCGGGAGTTTCCATGCCGGTCTCCTGGGAGAAGACTCGAGCAATTGTCGTCCGAAGGCATCATGGCGGCTCCCGACGGCGCTGCGGAGATAGCCGCGATTCCCGGGGAGGTCTCCCGCGGCAGGGAAGTCTCAATGACGGAGTCAGCCGATTTGTTGTCTAGATAAACCTACGTACCAAAGTCTCGACCAAGCCTGAAGCCCGGCATAAGCAGGTGATGTTGGCGAAGTGATTGGCCCGTACCGCAAGCACGAGCTTGCGCTGGGCCTGCGGAAATCCGCCTTTAGCTTCCGCGCACACGTCAACTCAAATAGGCGGCGTCTGGCGCTTGTCCGCAGCCTGAGTTCGCCGCGCAGGCACGGCGGGATCACGACACTACTGTGGCAAGGACTACATTTATGGGCGACCCTGCCTTTCCTGCACCCCGGAATGCCCGTGTCATGCGGGGACAATCAGCGGGAATCTGCGGATGTAGAACGTCAGGACGCGAGCAAGAGCAAAGCCAAGGCTAAATGATCCCCACAGCGACACATGTCAGTACCTTTTCCCCTTGAGTGCGCCCACCAGAAAACCCTGGATCGAGCCAGCGGCAACTCGAGGAGCTGCGTACCCAATTCTCGACGGAGCTGGAGCCCAGCCGCGAACAGGTGACCGTCGCGCAGGAGCGCGCCAGCGCTACCGAGCGTGCGCACCGAGCTAGCGGCGGTGCAGGCGAGGGCGCAAGACGCGGCCGTGGCTGGGGCTCCGGAGCGGGCACGGCTGCAGGCCGAGCGCGACACGATCAGCCTGCTGTTGGGGGGGAGGCAGAACAGGCGCTTGGGGCGGTGCGCTAATCGCCGGTACAATGTGCACAGATCGTTGTACTCGAGCTAGGGCTAACTGGAGCGTTTGTGGAGAAACCGAGTCGTGCAATGAACGTCCATCTAGGCGCGGACCTAAAGGCTCGCTGGACGGGATACTGCGTGGTCCCGGATAAGTTGCCCGACGCGCTCCTCGAGGACCCGAAAGGCCTTGAGGTTGAGGTGATGCGCCTGGCAGGCAAAATCGAGGGGCTTCTGAACGAGGTCGAGGCATGACCGACCTCGTATCCTCCAGTCCCGCCTACAGCGGCATCCACGGCGACATCGTCGTCTTGCTCGAGAGCGCCCGTCTCGTCGCCGCGCGCAGTATCAATGCACTGATGACGGCAACCTACTGGGAAATCGGTCGGCGTATCGTCGAGTTCGAGCAAGGCGGGCAAGATCGAGCAGCCTATGGACAAGCCCTGCTCAAGCGGCTGTCTGCCGACTTGTCCACCCGATTTGGGCGAGGATTTTCCGAGCGTAACTTGGAGCAGATGCGTTCGTTTTACCAAGAGTGGCCCCTTGAGCGGATTTCGCAGACAGCGTCTGCGAAATTGCCCCGCGCTCGAAAGTCGCAGACGCTGTCTGCGATTTCAGTGGGTACCGTGCTTTCGGAGTCACTGCGGTGCAATGCGGTTGACCTGCCTGCCCTTGCCAAAGCCTTTCCCTTGCCTTGGTCGGCCTATGTGCGTCTGTTATCGGTTAAAAATGAGCAAGCGCGCCATTTCTATGAAACCGAAACCTTGCGTGGAGGCTGGTCGGTACGGCAACTTGATCGGCAAATCAGCAGCCAGTTCTACGAACGTACCGCCCTGTCGCGCAACAAGGCTAGCATGCTGGAAAAAGGTGAGCTGGCCGAAGCTGGTGATGCGATCACGCCCGAGGAAGCCATCAAAGACCCATTCGTCCTGGAGTTTCTCGATCTAAAAGACGAATATTCCGAATCCGACCTCGAAGAGGCATTGATCCGACATCTGGCTGACTTCCTGCTTGAACTGGGCGATGACTTTGCCTTCATCGGACGCCAGCGTCGGCTGCGAATTGACGACAGTTGGTTTCGCGTCGATCTCCTTTTCTTTCACCGTCAACTCAAGTGCCTATTGGTGATCGACCTCAAGGTAGGCAAGTTCAGCTACGCCGACGCAGGGCAGATGCACCTGTATCTTAATTATGCGCGCGAACACTGGATGAAGCCTGGAGAGAACCCACCGGTGGGATTGATCCTTTGCGCCGAAAAAGGTGCATCAGAGGCCCACTATGCATTGGAAGGTCTGCCGAATAAGGTGCTAGCTGCCGAGTACCAGACTGTGCTGCCCGATGAAAAACTGCTAGCTAAGGAACTAGCCAAAACGCGGCGAGAGCTGGAGTCGCGGCGCACCGGGAAGGATGGGGATACAGAGGGCGCGGAATGAAACGTGGCCGAAAAGTTCGCTATCGCTCTGATGAGCTCGCCGTCATCAAACTTCTGCTCTTTGCCGGCGGCCTAGGACCTGACCTGCCGTCCCGTAAGCGTTAGCATGACTGCCTCCGTTGAATAACGGCTGGAGGGATGGTACAGCTAGATGTACGTTCGCCAAGCCTGAAGTTGTGCAGCAAGCTGTTGCACAATTGTGGTCAGTGCACTGACGTAGAAAGCGAGAGCGCCAAAACCACCAGATTTCGCGCAAAAAGTACGGCTACCCCTTACGGGCGATATCGTTCCCGCGCCCTCTGCGGAGCATCATCCGTTTCCTGCAGCGAATCGAGAAAATCCCGCGCCAGCGCGACACACTCATCAAAGCTTCGGTCGAAGCTGATCCGCCGGATCCTGGCGAACTGCTCGCGCATGATCGGCGGGCCCGCCTCGATTTGGCGCAGGAAGGCATGCTGCATGCCTCAGCAGAAACGGCGCGGCATGCGCGAGGGCTGTTGGTTCTTGCTCGACCACGACGGCAAGGTCGAAGAGATCCCGTGCGGTGGCGCGGTTGCCCCGATGGTAGAGCTTCTTGGCAACGATTTCGGCTGCAGTCTCCACTTTGACTGGCTGCCCCATGATCTCCCAGATCTCGAATGGCTCGTCGGTCAGGTTGGGCGAGGCCACGACGTCGACTTCGCCGGCGTCGAGGACCAGCTTCACGAAGTTCCCCCTGCTCCACATAGTCGCTCGTGATGCCCTCTGCGGTCTCACTCAGGCGGGGCGTCACGAACCCTAAATATTGCGGGTCCGGCACAAAGAGGTCGATATCGCGTGAAAAGCGATGGCGGTACCGGAGCATCAGGACCGTCCCGCCCCCGAAGGTCCAGAACGGCTCGATACCCCCATGCTTCCTGACCTCCTCCATCAGCGTGAAGGCGTGAGGGAACAGGCTTTCCCAGATGTCACCCTGCAGCTCAATCTTCATGCCCACAGCCCTCCGCGTGTCGCCGTCAATGACTGCGCGAGCCGTCTGAGGTTCTTCCAGATGTCGGCCGGTTTCCGATGCTGCTTCGCCGCCACCTCGGCCACTACCTTGGTGACGAGCTGCAGTGGCGCCTCATCCAGGATCTGGGCTACTTGCGGCCGAAACTCCGCCGGCACCTCGCCAGTGGCCAGCGCCCATTCAAGCTGATCAGGCGTGAGCTCGCCGGTGTAACTGACGTTTGCGCCCTTTGCGGCCATCCATAGCGCGCGGGTCGGCGTGCCCCTGGCCTGGCGGCCGGCTTCGGGATCGTACACATCAAGCGCCAGGCCGAGGACGTCCATCAGCCGGCCCAGCGTTTCGAGCGTGGCGTTCACGGTTCCATGCTCGATGCCGTTTAGGGACTGGCGCGACAGTTTGGCCATATCCGCCAGTTGCTGCTGGGTCAGGCCGAGGGCGATCCGCTTGTGTTGAATCGTATTACCCAAGAGTGCAGGGTTCATGGCGAAAATCTCCGATCGATGTGTCAAGTATAGACGACATAGACGGGGAAATGTTCCTTCGGCAATTGGCGTGCTAGAGGGATGGCCCCGCACGGCCCGACCCTGGCCCACCTGCAGGCCGCGGACTGCTTTACTGTGACGCCCGCGGACCCTAACCCCTGGGGCGGTGTGCTACCGCAACGCGCAGGGGCAGGAGACCGCGCCAAAGCGGGGGCAGACGACCGGGCCACTGCTGAGAGACCAATGAGGCAACTAAAATGCGCGCATGGCTTCCGTTCCTGGGCCGGCGATCTCCGTCCTTCAACTTCGAATTGCTCTGAGCGGCCTGAGCCCGCCGGTTTGGCGACGCGTCCTCGTTCCTGAGCACTTGACGCTTGGACAATTGCACAATGTCATCCAGGTAGTCATGGGCTGGGCCGACGAGCATCTGCACACGTTCAGCATTCGTGGCAGGCGTTACGGCGAAGCTCATGAGGGCATCTTGCAGTTCTCCACCGCGGCAAACGAACTGCCACTGACTGCGTTTCGTCTCCGCGAACACGAAGGCTTCGTCTATGTGTATGACTTCAACGCGTGGTGGCGCCACGAGATACGGGTGGAGCGGCGTAGGCTGCGGCAACATCCTGGC
>NZ_JBFTSG010000103.1:0-11717 GCF_056399885.1 Cupriavidus sp. 01L45
GGCGCGACGGGGACGCTCGCTCAGCAAGCCGCGGGCTTCGTTGGCACGGGCTTGATCAATGCTGGCGTCAGTACGGCGTTCAACGGTGGCAGCTTCGGCAATGCGCTCAAGGGCAGCCTGGTGGCACAGGCGGCGGCGCTGGGAGCCAATAGTATCGGTGCGAACACCGATCCAGGCTCCTTCCAGAACATTCTCAGCCATGCGGCGCTCGGCTGTGTCGCGGGCGCGGCCGGCAGCGGGGACTGTGCGTCAGGGGCGATTGGCGGCGCAACCGGCGCAGTGATATCGCCGCTGGTTGGCGGGGCGCTGGGGATTGAGACGAACGCTGACCGTGCCAATTCGCTGAATCAAGCCATCGTGATCGGCGCGGCGATGTTGGCTGGCGGTGGGCTGGCGGCGGCCCTTGGGCAGAACGCGACAGCGGCAGCTGGCGCGGCGCAGAACGAGGCGCTGAACAACTACCTAAGCCTCAAGGATCGGCTGACGCTTGAGAAGGCCAAGCGGGAATGCGCGAACGGCGTCTGGACGTCGTGTGTGGCTGCCAATATTAATGCTGAAAGGGATCAGAAGAGTAACGACATTCTGGCCGATGGCCTGACCAAATGTGAGGGAGGTGGCTGTCAGTCCCTTGCCAACTGGATTCAGGATCAGAAGACATCCCTGGGTTGTGGGTCCGCCAGAGGCCCCACAGACTGCCAACTGCTGGACAAGAGCTGGCAGATTGCTCAGGCGAAGGCGCAGGGGCTTGAGCTGCCGACCTTCTCGCCGGATGACTTGATCGGCACTGGATTGATCAAAGGGATGCTTACGGGTACGCTCAAGGGTATTGGGCTCTTGGGAGCAACGAGGTCGGTAGGCAATGATGTAGCTAAGGCAATTGAGGAGCAGCTTGCCGGACGCACGGCAGCACCGGTCTTCTCAGGCTCTGGTCCTGCTCCGGGCATCATAGCGATTACTGACAACACGTCGGTCGGCGCTTTGAAGAACTACTATCCTTCGGGCGGCGGTGTGGAGTTTGTGTACGATCCGACAACAAGTACCTTTGCTGTTGGCGCTCCCAAAGCTGGGCTATTCGATGGCTCGCCGCATCAGAAACTTGTTCAGTCAATCGGTGCAAAGGACGAGAACATCGTAGGTGGAACGTTCAGCCGAGCACCAGATGGTTCGATCATCACAACTGAGAATAGTGGGCACTATGGACAGAACTGGACGCCTCAGATCGAGAAGCAGTTCCAGGAATGGCTTTCGAAGCGTGTCGGCGTTACAGTGAACCATCAACGTTGGGGAAGCCGATGAAAACCCGAATGATCTTTCCGCCGCGTGTTGAACATCAGAACATCTGGCTTGTGAGCATAGGTCGGATAGAACTCGGAGTGGGGCTACGGGGAGAATGGTGCTTTCGGGTGGGACAACGATTGGTGACCATCTCGAAGCCTGACGACACAATGCCCTTACTTCCATTGCTCGAGACCGGAAGGACAGCGTTTTACGATCACGTGAGCCGCGCCGTTCAAGTTCGTCCAGAGCTGGCGGAGGCTGCCCGCTCATTTCCAGAGGTGCTTCTACTCGAGTTTGCATTCGAATCTTCTGTCTCTGATTACTGGCCACTTAAGGCGATGGATTGGCTGGATCTAAATTCAGTTCTTGTATCGGAGCTTCGCGGGACGTTGCGGACGCTGCTATCGCGAGGCTGGGCAACGCAACGACTGAGACAGAGGGTTGATACGGTAGTCAACCGCCGGATTTGAGGACGGTTGGGGTCGTGGGGCAATCCCGCTTAGCCTGCTCTCAGTTCGCAGGGGGGTAACTAACGAGCAGAGTGAATGACTAACCCACCCCCAGATGTGTGTACAACACGAGTGTTGTACACACATCCACACACCGGACGAATCCACGAGGTCATCTGCGGCGCCCGTCGCGGATTCCCAGGTCAACTTTCCTCGAGCCTTCCTTGCACAGGACGGCGTCACATTCTATTGCGATCGCAAGTCTGCCCCTTTGGCTAGACCTGCGCGCCTTGCATTTTTTAACGAAATCGGATTGCGCGGCCAAAAACCGCGTCTGGGGCAAAAACTTGCACCCGAGACCTGCATCGGGGCGCTGACCACCCGCGAAGCCTTGCTGCGTCTAGGATTGCGGGGCGTCGCCAACGTGGGACGTGTCGGGTGCTGGATATGGTGCCATTGGCGGAGCATCATCTACGGCCCTGGCGCCATTCATCGGTGCGGCGGTAGTGGGCAGCGGAGCGGCATCGCCTCTGCATTCGGTCAGGATCCATTCGCGGCAGCCAGCGCGGCGCAGAACGAAGCGCTGAACAACTGTTCCATGCATGAGTGCTGGAACGGTGTGAAGGACAAGCTGACGAGCTTCGGGTCGGCCGTTGCAAGCTGGTTTGCGACGCCGGAAGGTCAGCTAACCAGCGCGATGGCGGCGATTGCCGGCGACATGGGCGGCAGGCTGATGGTTGCTTGAAGTTGAATACACCTTTCTTGGGTTTTACGAAGGGACGTTAATGAAAATTCCACTTTACAACCGCGTCCGCTATGTTGGTCGAGAGGGATCGTATGAGGGGCTCAGATGGGGGGACATCGGATACGTTATCGAAGACTATTGCGATGGCAACTACGAAGTAGAGTTCTCTAATCCCGATGGGACGACGAGAGTTCAAGCGGTCCTCGCAGGCCGCGATCTGGAGCTGGCTGAACGTTAGATAAAGACGATGAACCCAGCATGCATCTGACGTTGGCGAATGGTGTATCTATTGTGAAAAGAGCAATGATGTTGCAGTGATAGGTTTGCGTGACGCGGACGGCATCGGGAAATTCGAAACTGCTCTGGAGAAATTGTGGGCCAAACCGATCGGTTACAGTGTGGCGCCAGGGGTTACTCCAGAACTACGGGCGGTCTCGATAGCAAGATAGGCTAGCTCCGATAGTTGCTAGGCCAGTGAGTGACGACATGGAGCGGGTATGCCAAGAGGGCCCAGGACGTGGCAGTCAAGGGTTCCCATTGGCACCGCCACGCATTTCCCGAAGTATGGCTTCAAACGAATTTCATAATGTCTCCATTATTTTCTCTACGTCTTCGTCGCCGCTGGCCGGTGTTCGGCGCCAGCCTTGCGCTGCTCGGCTGCGCCCCAATGATCGCAACGGCACCCTCAAGCGTCGAGCTCGCCCAGGACGGGGCTGCGGCTCACTCCATACAACTCTTGGCGCCTGCGTTCGTCCGGCTTGATACCGGTTATACCCGCCAGCTCGCGGCGCATTCCGTCTGGAAACGGGTGGGCCGTTTGCCGCAAGGGGAAGTCTACCGGCCGGTCGGAACGATTTTCACGATTGAAGGCCGTCAGGTCCACGAAGCCTACCTGGTGCTCAAAGACAACAAGCTGGTGGGCTTCTATTTGCCGGGGGAGCAAAACTATTCCCCGCTTTCAACCGCAGTACCCCTGACCTTGGGAGAAATTGAATGAAACGAGTTGTACGTATGGTAATTGGAGGAATGGCGATATCGTTCCTGATGGCGGGTTGCGCGTCGGGTGTGAAGCATTCCGAGATGGCGGCCTCTATCCCAACGATCAAGCCCGGGGAAGGTCGCATCTATTTCTTGCGCTCGGCATCCATGTTCGGCGCCGCGATTCAACCCGACCTTCGCCTCAATAGCCAGGTCGTCGGGGAATCCAAGCCCGGTGGCTTCTTCTTCGTGGATCGTCCGGCCGGCAAATACGTCGCCTCGGCATCGACGGAAACGGAGAAGACGCTCAGCTTCGTTCTCGATGGTGGGGAAACCAAATACGTGCGCAGTTCGCCGTCGATTGGCCTGATGGTCGGCCGCGTAGTGCTGGAGTTGGAGACGCCGGACAAAGCCAAGGAGGAGCTGTCTTCCCTGAGTTATACCGGGGATGTAGCGAAGACCTCGGCAAAATGAGCTAGCGACCCAGCCGGAGCTACACCGAAGGCACGGCAGCCGACGACATCCACACACGCGCCAATCCGAACTCAGGCTCGACATCGTGTGTCACGGCTCGCCGGGCGTTTAGCCTGCTCCGCCCCCCGCCTCCGTGATCGCGCTGTAGACCAGTGTGCGCAGTTGGCGGCGCACCGGGTAGGCGGAGGAGGGCAGGAGCTGGGTCAGGAACAGTCCGATCAGGTCCTCCTGCGGATCGACCCAGAAGAAGGTGCTGGCAGCGCCGCCCCAGAAGAAGTCGCCGGCGCTGCCGGGGATCAGGGTGGCCGCCGGCGCCACCGTGGTGGCGAAGCCGAGTCCGAAGCCGACGCCATCATAGTTGGCCTCGCTGAACATCGAGCGCGACATGCGTGGCAGGTCCACCCCGCCGGGTAGATGGTTGGATGTCATCAGCGTCAGCGTTTTCGTCCCCAGCAGACGCACTCCGTCCAGTTCGCCGCCTTGCAGCAACATGCGCGCGAAGCGCATGTAGTCGGCGGCGGTCGACACCAGGCCGCCGCCGCCGGAGATGAAGCCGGGCGGCTTCAGGTAGGGGCTGGTGAGGGGATCGTCCTGCAGTACCGGCTCGCGCGTGGATACCACCTTCGAACCAAGCGTGCCGACGGCGTAGCAGGCGCAAAAGCGCGAGGCCTTCTCTTCCGGCACGTGGAAGGCGGTATCAACCATGCCTAGCGGATCGAATATCCGTTCTTTCAGGAAGGTCTCGAAAGGGATTCCGCTGACCTTGCCGACGAGGTAGCCAAGCACGTCGGTGGAGACCGAGTAGTTCCAGGCCTCGCCCGGCGAGAACTCGAGCGGCAGCTTGGCCAGCTTTTCGATCATGTCGTCGAGCGTGCCGTCGGTGGCGAGTTCGCCCAGCTTCAGCTTGCGGTAGGCCGCGTCGACGTTGGTGTTTTGCTGGAAGCCATAGGTCAGGCCGGAGGTGTGGCGCAGCAGGTCGACCACCAGCATCGGGCGCGTAGCCTGGCGCGTCTGGAAGCTCTCCATGAAGCCGCCGTTGTAGACACCGAGGTTTTCCCATGCCGGAATGTACTTGCCGACCGGATCGTCCAGGGCGATCTTGCATTCCTCGACCAGCATCATGACTGCCACCGAGGTGACGGGCTTGCTCATCGAGTAGATGCGGAAGATCGAATCCTCGGCCAACGGAACCTGCCGCTCGCGGTCGGCCAGGCCCAGCGCCGAGTTCAGGACCAGTTCGCCGCGCCGCCACACCTGGATGAGGGCCCCGGGCAGCTTGCCGGTCGCGACATAGGCTTCGTCGACGAAACGTTCGACCCGGTCGAGCCGCTCCCGGGACATCCCCTGCGTTTTCCTGCCTTGCATATCCATGTCTCCTCCTGGTTATTGCCTTCATGTCCTTGAGCTACCCGGCGATGTGACGAAGTCCCAGGCGTTGGCGCCGAACACGACATAGAACAGGAAGGCCCTGTTGTCGCACGCCTGATGGAAATCACGAGTCCGGTCGGATAGCGCGTTGTTGTGGTCCTCGGCTTGTGCGCGGTGTTATGAGGCCGATGATAGCCGATCCCTCTGGAACGACAGGGCAGGCTCTTCCCGCACCCTGGCTCCTGCCTCTCCCTAGGGTAATCCCCAATATGCCGTATCATCTCGCCCTGGCGCCGCTTTGCCAGGGCTGTTTGCCGTCCTCGCCAGCGTGCACGTCCGTCGCACTTTTTCCGGTATTCAGGGACAAAGCCATGTGACGGCCCAGCAGCATGCTGAACGCCAACCGGCCGCGTTCGGGTGCTGAACCATACATATTGAATAAACAGGGGCCAGGGATTGGTGGCCTCGGAGACATCCGGACGCTTTGTCGGGGCCCCGGATTGCCAGGTATTCCAGGAGTTGCTTTTGTCCAAGATCGAAACCCAGCGCAGAACTGAGGTTGACCTGATTCGCGGCATCGCGCTGATCTTCATTGTGGTGGACCACGTGAACGGCAGCGTGCTGGCCGATTACACCATCCGCAATTTCGCGTTCTTCGACGCGGCGGAGATTTTTGTCTTCCTGGCCGGCTATTCGGCAGGGGCGGCCTACATAGCCATGGAGGCGCGGCATGGCGCATCCGCCGCGCAGAACCGCCTGATCCGCCGCAGTTGGGAGATCTACAAGGCGTTCGTGCTGACCGGCGTGCTGATGCTGGTCTTCGGCTTGCTGCTGGCGCTGGCGCGGGTGCCTGCGCCGGCGATCCGTTCCACGGAGGCGCCGGTCTTCATGGCGCATCCGTTCAGCACGCTGATCGAGGTGTTCAGCGTGGCGCGGCAGCCCTTTGTCTCCGACGTGCTGCCGATGTACGCGGTCTTCATCCTGTTCGCGCCGCTGGCAATCCGTATGGCGCGGGCCATGCCGCTGACTTTTGTCGGCGCGAGCGCGTTGCTCTGGCTGATGGCGCCGATGCTCACCCCGCTGCTGCCGAGCAGCGATGGCAATGGCTGGAGCTTCAACCCGTTCGCCTGGCAACTGCTGTTCGGCCTGGGCCTGATGGCGCGCCTGCGGCCCGATATCATCCTGCCGCGCCAGGCGCTGGTGCGCTGGGTTGTGACAGGGCTGGCGGTGGCGGTGACGCTGGCCTGCGTGTTGCTGGCCTACCTGTGGATGCGCCCGCATGTGTACGAGCCGTGGCTGCCCGCGTGGCTGCCGACCATGGTGTTCCCGCTGCCCAAGAAGAGCCTGGCGGCGCTGCGCATCGTGAGCTTTCTCGGGCTGGCCTGGTTGTGCTACCTCGCGGTGCGCGCGGGCTGGGTGGCGCGGCTGGCATCGGTGATGGGGCCGGTCGTGCAGATCGGCCGCCACAGCCTGTTCTGCTTTGTCTTCGGCGCAGTGGTGTCGGTGGTGATCGAGGGCTTTACCCACGGCATTGCCGGCGGGCGGCCTTCGCGGCCCATCGCGCTGGGTGGCGACATCGTGGCGGTGGCGCTGCTGCTGGTGATCGGCGGCTGGTACGGGCGGCGCAAGGAAGAGAGGAAAGAGGCGCGGAGAGAAGAGAGCAAGGAGGGGCGGAAGGAAGAGCGGAAGGCGCTCGCCTAGGGCGCCTTTGGTCAGGCCGGTCGTGCGGCCTGCGCGCCGGGCGGGGCTCTACCCGCCCAGCGCGATGCCGTCCTTGCGTTTGTCCGAGGCGCCGAGCAGCGCGCCCGACGCGTCGCGCATGACGATCTGCGCGCCGCCGAAATCGCTGCGCCCACCGAGTTCGCCCAGGCCGGCGGGGTCCGCGTAGCCAGCTTCGCGCAGGGCCCGCACGATGTCCGGCGGCATGCCGGCTTCGATGGCAAGGGCGGTATCGGATTCAAGGCGCCAGCGCGGCGCGTCGAGCGCAGCCTGCAGCGGCTGGTGCCAGGCGGCCAGCCTGACCAGCAACTGCAGCTGGCCCTGCGGCTGCATCAGCCCGCCCACCACGCCGAAGCCGGCGTGCAAGCGGCCGCCGCGCAGCGCCGCGCCGGGCACCACGGTGTGATAGGGGCGCTTGCCGGGGGCAGGGCTGTTGATATGGCCGGGGCCCGCAAAGCCGAAGCCGCGGTTCTGCAGCACGAAGCCGCAACCGGGCACGGCAATGCCCGAGCCGAAGCGCTTGAAGATGCTGGTCATCAGCGTGACCGCCAGTCCGTCGCGATCCACCACCACGGTGCAGACGGTGTTGCCGGCCGGGTCCGCCACGGTTTCGCTGGCGTACCGCATGGCGCGGCCCATGGCCTGCACGGTACGTACCACGGCTGCGGGATCGTCCTGCGCCAGCATGGCGGGATCGAGTTCCCCCAGTTCGTCCAGCGCATGCAGGATGGCGACGCCGTGTGTGTTGGGCGGACATTCGAGGATCGTCAGGCCGCGAAAGCCGGTGGAGACGGGGGTGCAGAAATCGCCCCGGTGGGCCGCGAAGTCGGCCGCTGCCAGCGCGCCGCCGGCATGGCGGCTGGCCGTTTCGGCGGCCTGGGCGGGTTTGCCGAGGTAATAGGCATCGGCGCCTTCGGCGGCGATAGCGGCCAGTGTGGCGGCCAGCTCCGGATTGCTGAAGGTTTCGCCGGCGGCCGGGGGCCGGCCAGCGCGATACAGCGCGGCGCAGACCGGATCTTGATGCAGCACGCGGTCGAACAAGGCCCATTCCCGCGCCGCCACCGGCGCTACCGCGAAGCCGTCGCGCGCCAGCGCGATGGCGGGGGCGAACAGCCGCTTCCACTCCAGCCGGCCGTAGCGGCGGTGCAGGTCTTCCCAGCCGCGCACCGCGCCGGGCGTGGTCAGCGACAGGGCGTGGCGTTCGGGGATGCGCTGCCTGGGCAGTGCCGCCAGCGCCTCCATCGGGAACGCGGCGGGTGCGCGGCCGGTGCCGTTGTAGCTCACGGCGTGGCCATCGGGCTCGACGATCATGGCCAGCATGTCGCCACCGATGCCGGTGGCCATCGGCTCCACCACGCCCAGGATGGCATCGGCCGCGAGCGCCGCGTCGATGGCGCTGCCGCCTTCGCGCAGTACCTGCAGCGCGGCCTCGGCGGCGAGCGGGTGGCCGGTGGCGACCATGCAGTGCGCGGCGCGCACGCCTTCGCCGCCGGCGATGGCAGGGGTGGCGGCAGGATTGGCGAAAGCTGTCGTTCTCATGCGTGGCGTTCCAGGGGAATCAGATTCGTTTCAATCGGGTTTGACGCAGCGGCATGCGTGAGCGGTTCCTCACCGCCACAGCACCACGGCGCACATCGTCGATACGGCAAGACCCGCCAGCACCGGTATCAGCAACGCCCGCACCGCATCGAGCACCGGCACGCGCGCGAAACCGGTGATGGCCACCAGCGAGGACCAGGCAATCAGCGTGCCGCCACCGGTCCAGACCGCGCCCATCTGGCCCACCGCGCACAGCRTGGCTGCGTCGATGCCGACGGTCGGGCCCAGCGCGCCGGCCAGCGTGCCGGTCAGCGGCAGGCCGGCAAAGCCGGAGCCGTCGATGCCGGTGATCATGCCCACCAGCAGCACGCCGAAAGCCACCATGACGTGGTTGTTGGGAATCCATTGTCCGGCGCCCTGGATCAGTTCGAACAGCAGGCTCGGCGCATGGCCGGGGCCGATGTGCAGGATGGCGCCGGCGGTATCGCCCGCGCCGATAAAGAAGAAGCCGGCGATCGGCAGCACGGAGCCCATCGCCTTGAAGGCAAAGACAAAACCATCGGTGATGTGCTCCGCGCTGACATCCAGCATCTTGCGCGGGCCCTCGGCCGCCAGCGTGCACAGGATCATCAGCAGCGCTGCCATGCCGCCGACCATGGCGGCCGCCTCGCCGCCCTTGAGTTCGGCCACGCCCAGGCCCAGCCTGGGCACGACCATCAATGCGATCACGGCGGCGAACGCTAACGGCGTTAGCACGGCAAACACCTTCGACCACTTGATCTGGCGAAGCTCCACCATCGACAGGCTGCGCGCGATATTGGCATCGGTGCCGAGCGGCTCGTCGTGCGCGGTGCCGCGCGCCAGTGCGCTCTTGTCGAAGCTGCCGGCGGCTTCGGTGCCGGCCAGGCTGGCATCGGGCGCGCGGCCTTGCCAGCGGGCCAGGTGGCCGGCATTGGCGGGACGGATCTGGGCGCGGATGGAAAAATAAGCCATCGTGAGCGCGATGCCGCCGGTGATCAGCGACAGCACCAGCGCGCGGTCCGCCACCATGGCGGCGCTGACCGCGGCCCCGGCTGCCTTGGCGCTGATGCCCGGCGCCACCCCGATCACATAGTCGGACGACAGCGCGGTACCCTGGCCCGCGATGGCGATCGCCATGGCGCCGGCCAGCGGCGGCAGGCCGGCGGCGATCGCGGCGGGCAGCAGGATGGCGGATACCAGGGGGATGGCAGGCGTGGGCCAGAAGAACAGCGAGATGGTGTACGTGATGGCGGCCAGCATGAAGTAGGCAGCGTGGCCGTTCTTCATCACTGCGCGGAAGGGCTCCACCATGCGCACGTCGGAGCGCAGCGCCTTGAGCGAATTGAGCAGCGCCGTCATCAGCGCGATCACCAGGAAGATATTGAACAACTCGCGCGCCGCCACGAAGCTGGCGTTGAAGATGCTGGCCAGCGCACTGACCGGGCTATGGGTCCAGGCCAGCGTGACGAGGAAGGTCGCGACGATCGCGGGCACGACCACGTTGGCGCGAAACACCATCGTCAGCACGATGGCAAGGACGCCGGCGAGGTAGACCCAGTGGGCCGCGCCCAGGGCGATATGTGATTCCATTTTGGGGCTTGTCTCCTGTGCCGGCGTGGCTGGGTGGGGGCCGCCGGTCTGTGCCGAGGGGGCATCGTAGCTGGCCTGGCACCGGCGCGGCAACCCATGGCGTGGCCGCCCTGCGCGCAAGTGCGCGGCAGTTCCCCTTCATGGCCGCCATGCGCGCGTTGCGTCACGTTGCGGCCGGGTGCCGTGCCTGCGCCGGGGCGGGCAGGACACGGCGACTGGCGCACTTATCCGGCGACTGTCCCGACGGCCTTCGCCGGGCTCACCTGGACTTCCCAGGACACGCTGATATCGCCGTTGACGAAGGTCTGGCAGGCCATGCGGTAGCCTTCGCCAAACTGCGCCTCCGTCAGATGCTTGCGTTCCTTGGGCTTGATGGCGTCGGTGAACGCCAGTCCGCGTTCGATCTTGCACTTGCAGGTGCCGCACAGGCCGCCGCCGCACTTGAAGGGGATGCCGCCTTTCTCGCGCAGGGAAACGCGCAGCAGGTTGCTGTTCTCGGGGGCGCTGACGACCTTGCCGCCGTTGCTGACAAAGGTGATTTCAATCATGGAAACGATCCGATTGCATGAGGGGGCTGCCCGGCGCTATGCCGGCCATACTCGGTTTATTCAGCGCGCGCTATTCACGCCTTACCAGTGAGATGTCCATGCTGCCGAAGGTGGACAGGCGCTTGAGCTCGTCGCGGGCTTCCTGCAGCGTGTCGAACTTGTCGAGGAATTTCGAGGGCACGTAATTGATGGCCGGCGCCTGCCGGCTGGCGGCATCGGCATCCTGGCCGGATTCCTCTATCACCTTCACCTTGACCGGATGCGCCATTTCGGCGATGACGAAGTGCGCGGTCTTGCGGCCGTAGAAGAGATAGTCGTATGCCTCGACGGCCACCAGCCCCTCGACCAGTTCGGTCCTGAATTGCCCCGGTTTGCTGCTGAGTATCACGTACATGACTGCGCTGCCTGGTGGTTGCTGGTGTTACTGCGGGCTGGCCGGGATGCAAGCTTGCGCAACGTTGGCCACACTGCTCGCCGTGGCGTTCTCCACCGGCAACTCGTCCTGGCTGAGCTCGATGTCGTGCTCCAGCCAGATCTGGCAGGTCAGGCGATAGCCCTGTTCCAGCCGCTCGCCCAGTTGCTTCTTTTCCTTCCAGTTCGGAGGCGGCAGGTGCTCGCCGCCGGCGATCACGCGGCAGGCGCACTTGGAGCATTTGCCCATGCCGCACTCGTAGCGCAGGTTCGGATAGGGAAACTGCTTGATCCCCGCGCGCACCACCAGGTTGGTGCTGGGCTTGACCTCGTCCTCGAAGGTCTGGCCGTTCTTGTGAAATACGACTTTCGGCATACAACGTTTCCGCAAGCGGTCTGTGAGGGGGGGAGCGGCCGGGGCAATGCGCCCGGCCTCGTTTTATTGCGGGCTCAGGCGGCCATGCCCAGTTCAGGCAGGGAGATCTCCTGGGCGACGTAGTCGTGATAGAGCGCGGTGGTGTAGAGCAGGCGCATCTGTGCGCCGATCTCGCAGATTTTCAGGCAGCGCTGCTGCAGCTCGGGCGTGTCGGCGTGTTC
>NZ_JBFTSG010000104.1:0-11212 GCF_056399885.1 Cupriavidus sp. 01L45
GCCTTAGCCTTAAGGCGATACTCAAACATGGGTCCCTCTTTTCCGCTCTTTTCGCCGGATCCCGAGGCGCCCCATACGGCCTGGTACACCTTCACGGCTCGCTTCGCATCGCGGGTTGGTGTGGCCCGCCCTTGCGGGCGCTCCACACGGCTACACCGAATCGGTGATCTGACGACAGCGCGTGTCCTTGAAATTTCTCGGCTCTTCGGGGTCTCAAACCCTGTCTCCTGTCTCCTGTCTCCTGTCTCCTGTCTCCTGTCTCCTATCTCCTATCTCCGCTCGCTAGCCGCGGCTGGTGATGCATGGCTTTTCCCTTCCCCAATTTTTGGGTGAAGGGGAAAAAACCGTTGCCAAATAGGCAACAAAATTCCGACAAGCTTACATTGATTCGGGGGGCTGGAATTGCGAATAATGTGCCTGCGGCAAATTCGCCCGGTTGCCAGTCGATACAGCGCGCTGATTTCGATTGCCACGGCAGACCACGTTCCCCTTTCGAGCAAACAAGCATGAAACCCTTCGCTTCAATCCTGGCAGCCGCGACCCTGGGCGTGATCTGCCACCACGCAGCCGCCGCGCCACAGGATCCTTCGTATCCGGCCAAACCCGTCAAGATCGTGGTCGGCTATGCGCCCGGCGGTTCGTCCGATGCCGTGGCCAGGCTGGTGGCTAACCGGCTGTCGGAGAGGCTGGGACAGAGCTTTGTCGTGGAGAACCGGCCCGGCGCTGCCAGCAATATCGCGGCGGCCGGCGTGGCGCGCGCGCCCAACGATGGCTACACGATCCTGCTGGGTTCCAACGCCAGCACCATCAATGTCTCGCTGTACAAGAAGCTGCCTTTCGACTTCCAGAAGGATTTCGCGCCGGTGGTGCTGCTCACGCGCTTCCCCAATATCATGGCGGTGAACCCCTCGGTGCCGGCGACCACGGTGGCGGAGTTCATCAGCTATGCCAAGGCGCACCCGAAGGGGGTGTTCTTCGCTTCGTCCGGCGCGGGATCTTCGACGCGCTTGTCGGCTGAGTTGTTCAAGACCATGGCGGGCATCCAGATGGAGCACGTGCAGTACAAGGGCAGCGCACCGGCGCTGACGGACCTGATGGCGGGCCAGGTGCAGGTGATGTTCGATACGGCGCCATCCGTCATCCCGCTGATCAAGAGCGGAAAGCTGCGCGCGCTGGCCGTCACCAGCGCGAGCCCGCAACCGTTCGCGCCGGAGATCCCTACCGTCGATGCGAGCGGGCTCAAGGGGTATGAGGTCACTTCGTGGTACGCCTTGTTCGTGCCCACCGGCACGCCGGCGGGCATCGTCGATACGCTGAACAAGGAGGTCAACGCGATCATGGGCGAGAAGGACACGCGGGATAAGCTCGCTGCCATGGTGGCCACGCCGGGCGGCGGTACGCCGGAAGCGCTGCGCCAGCACGTCGCGGCGGAAATCACCAAGTGGGGCGCGGTGGTCAAAGCCTCCGGCGCCACCGCGGACTAGGCCGGCGGATCATGCGTGTTTTTACCGGCTCGCTGGCTACCGAGACCAATACTTTCGCCCCCCTGCCCACCTCGCTGGATGCTTTCGTCGACCGGGGTTACTATCCCGCCGGCACGCATCCGCCGGAGATGACCGTATTCAGCGGGCCACTGTGGGCCGCCCGCCAGCGTGGCCGCGAGCGCGGCTGGGCAGTGATCGAGGGCATGGCCGCCGGCGCGCAGCCGGGCGGCATCACCACGCGCCATGCCTATGAAACGCTGCGCGACGAACTGCTTGGCGACCTGCGCCGGGCGCTCCCCGTCGATATGGTGGTGCTGGGGCTGCATGGCGCCATGGTGGCCGATGACTATGAGGATTGCGAGGGCGACCTGCTGGCCCGCGTGCGCGCGCTGGTTGGCCCCGGCGTGGTGGTCGGCGCCGAACTGGATCCGCATTGCCATCTGTCTGATGCCATGGTGGCGAACGCCGACATGCTGGTGGCCTACAAGGAATATCCGCACACCGATATCCGCGAGCGCGCGCTGGAGCTGGTGGATTTTTGCGCGGCGCAGGCCGAGGGACGCATCGCCCCCGTGGCGGCGGTGGTGGACTGCGAGATGGTCGTCACCATCCGGACCAACCAGGAGCCGGCCAGGAGCTATGTCGACCGGTTGATGGCGCTGGAGGGCCGCGACGGCATCCTGTCCATCTCCGTGGCGCATGGTTTCCCGTGGGGCGATGTGCCCGACATGGGCACCAGGCTGCTCGTGTACGCGGACGGCGACGCGGGTGCCGCACAACGGCTGGCGCGGCGCCTTGCCGACGAGCTGATTGGCATGCGAGCGCAGCTGACGCCAGCCTGCCCCGGACCGGACGAGGCCATCGACCAGGCGCTGGCTTACGGCGACGCGCCCGTGGTCATCGCGGACGCGGCCGACAACCCCGGCGGCGGTGCCGCGGGAGATGCCACATTCATGCTGCATCGCCTGCGCCAGCGCGGAGTCCGCAACGTGGCGGTGGGCCCCCTGTGGGATCCCGTCGCCGTGCGCATTGCCTTTAGCGCCGGCGTGGGCGCGCGCCTGCCGCTGCGCATCGGCGGCAAGGTCAGCCCGATGTCGGGCGAGCCCATCGACCTGGTGTGCACTGTAAAGGCGCTGGTCCCGGACATGGTCATGACAGGGCTGTCAGGGGCGCCGGCCGCGGTGGGAAACGCGGCGCTGGTGGAAGCGGAGGGCATCGAGATCGTGCTGATCACGCTGCGCGCCCAGGCGCTGGATACCGATGTGTTCACGCAGCTTGGCTGCCGGCTGGAGGACAAGACGCTGATCGTGGTCAAGTCCGCGCAGCACTTCCACACCGCGTTCTCGCGGATCGCCCGCCATGTCATCTATGCGGACGCGCCGGGCTCGGTATCGCTCAACCTGAGCGCACTGCCCTATCGCCGCGCGCGCCGTCCCAAGTGGCCAATCGACGGATAAATGAGCGCTCGAACAGCCGCGCGAATGGCCGCTTGGATGTACGCTTGACCGGACACGCAGACGCACGCCTGGATAAAAGAAAACGGCGGACGCACCCAGACCGCGCGCCCGCCGCTTTCACCGTATCAGGCCGCTATCAAGCCTTCTTTACCCAAGCGCTGCACCAGCCTTTGGTGGCAACCTGCTTGCCCGCGAAGAGCGGGCAGCCGCCGCTGGCATCGGTCGCCTTGCCCTGGAAGAGCTGGCAGTTGCCGCAGTGCTGGGTGGCGTCATGCTTGGGATATTTGGCTTTATCGACTTTGGTGGTATCCGCCTTGTAGCCAAGGCCGACCGCCTGCGGGTCTTTTTCATCGACCATCGGGCCGCCGCCCTGGGCCCGGGACGCCAGGGAAACACCCAGGGCGCCTGCGGCCGCAATAATGGGAATGCCTTTCAGGAAATGACGACGAGTTGACATCTTTCTATCCTTTTTGTGGGGGACAAACTGGGCGGGGGCACGCGCCGCGCGCAACAACGCAAGGCATCGGCCCCAGCCATCGGCGCACCCATGAAGGCGCGCGCCGGATACCGGCCCGGACGCAGCCACATCACAGCAAGGAAACAAGGTGTCGGACACGTTGGCTCGAGGCTCGCATGGCTCGCACCAGCAGCCGCCGTCCTGGCCGGCTCCTGGCCTGTATCCCGATTGAGTTTAGACGACGGCGATTACATGGACATTGCGCGTAGTCATGAACGCTGAGGATCGGTGGCGCATGCGCCCTGCGCGGATGCCCTGGGTCAAGCGGGCAAAAACGCCGGCAGAAACACCCTAGCTGCCGCCGCCTACCTCGACGATCGAGCCATTGGGCGCAACGAGGTAGAAGTTCGCGCCCACCCCGACCCAGTGACGGCCTTTGGTTGGCTGCGGCAAGTCGTACTGACGCCAGTCATCCACCACATATTGGCGATCGCGGTACTCGGCGGGAAGCTTGTCGCCCTTTTTCCATTGGCTCGGCACGCTGCGCGTGTTGTTGCCGGCCGGAGCCATGCCCGCATCCTTGGATGACGGCGACTGGTATTGATACCCACCGCCGGCGCCGGAGGYCGGCTGCGCAAAACAAGAGGCCGAGACCAGGAACCCGCCGGCAAGCAATACGCCCGGCAGCAGTCTGCTTCTCATGGTTTTCTTCATTGAGCACTCCTTTTTATTGGCCGCAATGGCCCTGACAGGTCATCTCCTACCGGGCGATGCCACAGGCAGCCCACGCGATCGGTGTGTCGCGAAACAGGGGCCCGCAACTTCAATGCCCGGATTAAGGATAGTGGCTATGGGGGCGGATGGGGACGGCAAGCGCCGGAACAGACGCCCGCCAGCCGTGCGCAGGCTTGCAGGGACAGGCTGGAGAAGGGCTGCGGGAAAGCGAAACGGGGAAATACCTGCCGGGAATGTAAAGATTTCTGCCAGGATGGAAATGCAAAGGAGCGCCGGCATCACAAAAAAAATGACGCCTGAGGCGTCATCATCGGCGCGTGGCGGAAGGCTGCGGGAAGCGGCGGGAAGACACGAACATGCCCTGCACCCCCGCTCCACGCGCAGCAAATACTACAACGGCCTTGCCTACGCGTGTGCGCCCCGTGGCACGCCGGCAAAACGGGCTTGCGCGGATGCCATGTCGTCTGGCGTGGCGTCCAGCTTGAACTCGTCCACCGCGGCCTGCAACTGGTGGGCCTGGTCCGCCAGGGCCGACGAGGCAGCAGCGGCCTGCTCCACCAGCGCGGCGTTCTGCTGCGTCACCGCGTCCATTTGCATCACGGCTTGATTGACCTGTTCGATGCCATCGCTCTGCTGCCCCGACGCCACCGCGATCTCGCCGAGGATGGTGGTGACCTGCCGGGAGGCGGTCACGATCTCGCGCATCGTCTGGCCAGCGTGCTCCACCCGCGCCGCGCCGTTGCGCACTTGCTCCGCGGAGTCGCCGATCAGCCCGCGGATTTCCTTGGCCGCCGCGGCGCTGCGCTGCGCCAGGGTACGTACCTCGCCCGCCACCACCGCAAAGCCCCGCCCCTGCTCGCCCGCGCGCGCCGCTTCCACGGCGGCGTTGAGCGCCAGGATGTTGGTCTGGAACGCGATGCCTTCGATCACATCGATGATGTCGACCACCTTATTGGAGCTGGCGCTGATCGCCTGCATGGTGTCCACCACCTCCCCGACCACGGTGCCGCCTCGTTGCGCGATATCCGAGGCATTGGCCGCCAGTTCGTTGGCCGCGTGCGCGCGCTCGGTATTCTGTTTGACCATGGCCGTCAGTTCGCCCATGCTCGACGCGGTTTCCTGCAGCGCCGCGGCCTGTTCCTCGGTGCGCTGGGACAGGTCGGTGTTGCCGGCCGCGATCTGCTTCGAGGCATCCGTGATCGAATCCGTCGAGTCCTTGATCCGGCTCACCAGGTCGGTGAGCATGTCTTCCATCTCGCCCATGCCGCGCAGCAGACGGCCGAACTCGCCCTGGCGCTCGGTTTCGAATTCCTTGCTGAGGTCGCCGGAGGCCACGGTTTCGGCGATATAGACGGCCTCGCCCAGCGGTTGCTCGATGCTGCGCGCAATGCCGTGGGTACAGGCGGCGCCGACCAGCAGCGCGGCCAGCCAGAGCCCGAACATCCAGGCGCGGGCGGAGTCGGCGCCCTGCCCGACATTCCCGGCCGCCGCGTCCGGCGGGGCATTGAGCCCCATCGCGATCGCCGCCGCCATCAATATCAACACCACCGCGAAACCAGCGCCAAGGCGCATACGGGTGCTCAGGTTGGCCAGTGCCATCATTGCTGCATCTCCCCTTTTTAGTAGACTTCGCCTGCCTCGTCGTCTGGGTAACGGCGACGCGCGGAGAAACTTTAGGGGAATTCCCAGATGCCGCCTTCCAGTGGCATTCAGGCGGGACGCCGCTCCGGCGCCATCCCGCCATCCGCCCGGCTACCGGCGGGGAAATGCACGCCGGCGCGCTGGGCGGCCCGCACGATGTGATCGGACATGGCGCGCTGCGCGAGGCTGGCGTCGCCCGCCGCCAGGGCGTCGATGATGGCGCAATGCTCGGTGTAGGTGGCGTGGCGGCTGCCGCGCTGGTAGAACGGCAGGCGCTGGCTTTCCTGCATGACGTCGGTGCTGTTGCGCAGGATATCGGCAATCGCGCGGTTGCCGGCGATGGCAATGATGCGCATATGGAATTCGAAATCCAGCCGGGCGGCCTGGGTAAAGTCGGACGCATCGATGCACGCCCGCATGGCTTCGGCGTTCTCGCGCAGGGCGCCGACATCTTCCGGCAACAGCGCCGCCGCGGCCAGCCCCACGGTGAAGCTTTCCAGCGCGAAGCGCAGCTGGTAGATATCGGTCAGCGAATGCGATTTCGAGAAACGCCACTGCGGCGGCGCGCCGTCGGTGGCATCGGCGGCCACATACACGCCTTTACCGGGTCGCGAGACCACCAGCCCCAGGCCCTGCAGGGTGGACAGCGCCTCCCGCAGCGAGGTGCGGCTGATACCGAGTTGCTCGGCCAGGTCGCGTTGTGAGGGCAACAGCGAGCCGGCCGGATACTTGCCGCCTTCGATCCACTCGCGGATGAGGGTCGCGGCGTTGGCGGAGATGGCGGTGGCTGTGACCATGGCGGTGATGGAAACTCCTGCGCTGGATGGTGTTGATGGCAAAGGGCAAGGGAAATTGCCGCGGGCGCCAGCGCTGGCGCCGGATCGACGGCAAATTGTACTCGACCGCTACCTGGAGATCTAACGGCAACCACAACCGCCTGACGTCAGGATCAAAGACCCGAAGGCTGATAGCCAAAGGCAGTGACTACCCTGTTTTCGCAGGATTGCGCATCGCCTCCCCCTGGTCCGTGACAGCCTACAGCGGCGGCACCGCGGAAAGCTTGTCGGGATTGCGCACGACATAGACTGCGGTGATGCGGCCCGCCTCGATGGTGAAGGACTGCGCCGACTCGATCTTGCCATCCACATAGCGAAGGAGCCCAGGCATGCCATTGATCCGGGCCAGCCGGTAGCGTACCTTGCCTGGCTCTGCGTGCCCGAGCGACCAGAAGACGCCGGCGATACGCGCGGCGCCGCGCAGGATGCGCCCGAACGACGGCACCTTGCCGCCACCGTCGCTGATCAGCTCGGCATCCGGGCTGAGCATCGTCTTCATGGCGGTCCGGTCGCCGGTGCTTGCGGCCTGCATGAAGCGGGTCAGCAGTTCGCGATGCTCCTGTGGCGATACGTCGTAGCGCGGGCGGCCTTCCMGCACGCGCTCACCGGCGCGGTGCACGATCTGGCGGCAGGCCGCTTCGGTCTTGCCGAGGATCGAAGCGATTTCCGCATACTCCAGATCGAATGCCTGCCGTAGCAGGAACGCCGCCCGCTCGTCGGGCGAGAGGCGTTCCAGCACCCAAAGGAACGCCACCGACACTTCGCTTGCCAACTCCGCCGCCGCCTCCGGCGTGTCCTCATGCGACTCGACCAGCGGCTCGGGGAGCCACCAGCCGATGTATTTCTCCTGCTCGCTCTTGCGCGCGCGCAGGCGGTCGATCGCGAGCCGCGTCGTGACCGTGACCAGCCACGCTTCCGCCGAGCGCAGCTCGGCCTGGTCTGCCTCGTGCCAGCGCAGCCAGGCGTCCTGGACCACGTCCTCCGCGTCGGAACGGGTACCCAGCATGCGATAGGCTATCCCGAAAAGACGGGGCTTCAGTGCGGTGAAAGGTTCGGCGGAATCCATAAGTCATATGCGAGAAGATCACCCCCAGACGTTCCGGCAACGCGTTTTGTGACATCCAGGCGAATGACTGGTACGGCGCAGGGGTAACACCGGGCGTGAAGAGAACCGGAGAAGATATATAGCAAAAAAATTGCAGCCGCTGTCACAAGCCGGTTGCCGCCGCCGTCTTACGGTCATGGCAGGCGCGCAGGGCGCCTGCCGGACCCGTCGAAACGGATTGAAAGGCAAAAATCATGACTGCTGCACGTATCAACTTTTTCCAACTCGCCCCGGCCAACCTGAAGGCGATGATCAATTTCTCCGCCTCCGTCAAGCAAAGCTCGCTAGGGACCCGGCTGGTGGAGATGGTGAACCTGCGCGTCTCGCAGATCAATGGCTGCGGCGTCTGCATCGACATGCATTGGCGCGACCTGATCAAGCAGGGCGCGGAACCGCGCCACCTGAATGCCATCGCCGGCTGGCGCGAGGCACCGTTCTTCAGCACTCGCGAGCGCGCCGCGCTGGCCTGGGCGGAAGCCGTCAACGCGCTGCCGCACCGCGACGACACGGATGCCGTCTATCCCGAATTGCGCGAGCATTTCAGCGAGAACGAAATCGCCGAGCTGTCCTACGCCATTGCAGCGATTCGCGGCTGGAATGTGATGAACCTGAGCCTGCGCAACCAGATTCCGGAAAATCCGGCTCCGGGCTTCTGATCGCGCTGCCGGTCCACCTTGTGATGGCGCGGCGCCGCCGCGCCTTGCCCGGAGCGCCGCCTGCGCCATGCAGAGCGGAGCCATTGCGTCGCGCAAATGCTCGATCTGCCAGCTCGCCGATGCCTGTGCAAAGCGCTGTGGCCAGCGGCATGGACCGGGCCATGCCGTACCTTACTTGTTAACCAGCCGCGCAGGGACGGTATAGGTGAGCGCCGCGCCACAGAGCAGCACGCCGGCCAGCACGAACATCGCCAGGTTGGTGCTCTGCGTCGCATCCTTGATCAGGCCGATCATGTAAGGGCTGACAAAGCCGGCCAGGTTGGCGAACGAGTTGATCATGGCGATACCGGCAGCGGCCCCCGCGCCGGACAACAGCGCGGTGGGCAGGCTCCAGAACAGCGGCGAGGTGGCCAGGCTGCCGCCGGCCGCCAGCGCCAGGGCCGCGAGCGACAGCGCCACGTTGTCGCTGAAGACCGCACTCAGCGCCAGCCCGGCGGCGCCGCAGCAGAATGGCACGATCAGGTGCCAGCGGCGTTCGCGCATGCGGTCGGAGCTGCGGCTGACCAGGATCATCGAACACACCGCGACGGAAAACGGGATGGCGGTCAGCAAGCCGATATTCAGCGCGCCGGTCACGCCGGACTGCCGGATCAGCGACGGCAGCCAGAAGGTCAGCCCGTACTGCCCCATCACCGTGCAGAAGCAGATGCAGGCCATCTTGATGATGCGGCTGTCCGAAAAAAGCTGCCGCATGGTCATATGGCCACCCTTCGCCGCGTTCTCGCTGGCGATATTGCGCTCCAGCAGTTCCTTCTCGGATTGCGTCAGCCAGCGTGCCGAACGAATATTGTTATCGAGATAGGCCAGCACCGCGAAGCCGACCAGCAAGGAAGGCAGCGCTTCGATCAGGAACATCCACTGCCAGCCGCGCAGCCCCGCGACGCCCTGCATCGACTCCATGATGAACCCCGAGAGCGGGCCGCCGAAAATGCCCGACACCGGGATGGCGCACATGAACAACGCCACCATGCGAGCGCGGCGGTGCGACGGGAACCAGTAGGTCAGGTACAGGATCATGCCGGGATAGAAGCCGGCCTCGGCCGCGCCAAGCAGGAAACGCAGCACATAGAACTGCGTGGTGGTCTGCACGAACACCATCGCCGCCGAAATCAGGCTCCACATGATCATGATGCGCGAGATGGTGGCCTTGGCGCCGATCCGGTGCATCAGGATATTGCTCGGCACTTCGAAGAAGAAGTACCCGATGAAGAACAGCCCGGCGCCCAGCCCGTAGGCGGACTCGCTGAACCGCAGGTCGCCCAGCATGTGCAGCTTGGCAAACCCCACATTGACGCGGTCCAGGTAGGCCACGACATAGCAAAGCATCAGGAAAGGCAACAGGCGCCATGCAACCTTGCGGTAGACGGCGTTTTCCCGCGCCGCCGCCGCATTGGCGGCGGCCGGCTCGGGGGCTAGCGATGGGGCAGTGGTCAGGGACACAGCAGTTTCCTCCTCGGGTGGCGTGGCACTTCGTTCAACTGGTATTACCAGTATGATTTCTAATGGATGGCGAAGAATACGTCCGCATCGCGCTATGGAAAAGCAGCGTAAACCCGGAATTTAAGTGCCTTGACGCGGGGTCTGGCTAACGCGATACTAGCCCTACTGGTATTACCAGTCGGATAAGCCCATTCGGAAAGCCGCCTTTCACGGCTTCCCCATCACCCTGACCAAGAGGAAAAACGTGTCTGCTCCCGACGAGACGGCGATCGTGCGCCCAACACCCGCCCACGCGCCGGTGCCCTTGCGAGTCGAGCCGCTGACCGCGGCTGCCTTCGCCCCCTTTGGCGACGTCATCGAAAGCGAAGGGCACGTGCCGATGGTCATCAATGGCGGCATGACGCTGCGCTATCACGACCTCGCCGGGATCGACGTCGGCGCGCTGGACGGCCGTGCGCTGATCAACTTCTTCGACGCGCAGCCCTATGCCCTGCCCCTCGCCATCGCATCGATGGAACGGCATCCGCTGGGCAGCCAGGCCTTCGTGCCATTGGACGAAACCGCCTTCCTCGTCGTCGTGGCGCCGGGCGGCGGCCAGCTCGACGAGTCAGCCATCCGCGCCTTTGTCACCAATGGCCGGCAAGGCGTGAACTACAAGCGAGGCGTCTGGCATCACTCGTTGATCGTCACGCGGGGACCGGCGCGATTTCTGGTGGTGGATCGTGGTGGGGAGGGGCACAACTGTGATATCACTGACTTGCTCGGCAAGTATTTGATTGCGGAGTGAGTGGGCTGGAGTGTTGCCATGCAGGGCGGCAATGGCTTGCTTCCGGCACCTCTGGCACGTGAGGGCTACGGCTTAACGTCAAAGTCAGAACCCTAAAGTCAACGGCAGTTTCACCTCCCCTGCGGGGAGGCGACCTACTTTCTTGTCTTGCCAAGAAAGTAGGCAAAGAAGGCGCGCCGGATGGGGCGATACCCCCTCGGGATCCGGCTACCAATCGTTGGTTTGGCAGGCTCGCTCCTGCAAATGGCCGCCCTCCTCCGCAGGCGAGGGAGCAACCCAACGCATAGCAAGTGGCAGCTGGCGCATGGAGACTGGAGACTGGAAGTTTGGCGTCCGAATAGCCGAGAGATTTTGGCGATGCGCGATATCGCCAGACCAGCGATTCGGTGTAGCCGTGTGGAGCGCGCCCAAGGGCGGTCCACACCCCAGCGCGATGCGAAGCGAGCCGTCAAGGTGTACCAGGCCGTATGGGGCGTCCTCGTCGGCAGGTGAAAAGAGCGGAAAAGAGGGGGCCATGTTTGAGCATCGCCTTAAGGCGATGTGAGTTTGGCCCC
>NZ_JBFTSG010000105.1:0-10857 GCF_056399885.1 Cupriavidus sp. 01L45
GCGCATGACATGATCCTGATGCTCAAGAAGAAGGGCTACACGGTGGTGATGGTGGAGCAGAACTTCCGCTTCGCCGCGCCGCTGGCCGATCGCTTTTATGTGATGGAACACGGCACCATCGTCGAGCGCTTCGCGGCCGCGGAGCTGCAGGCCAAGATGCCGGTGCTGAATGAACTGCTTGGGGTCTGATTCACGCCGGCGCACATCGCCGGCATGCATCGCAGGCATTGTTTTAGGGCAGGAACGGGTGGCGTAACGTGCCGCCGAAACTAAGGAGACAGGTAATGAAGATGACTCGGGTGGCGGTCGCTCTGGCGGCTATCGTAGCGGGCGTGGCAACGGGTACGGCATCGGCACAGGTCTCGGGCGATACCGTCAAGATCGGCTATATCACCGACTTGTCGGGCCTGTACGCCGACATCGACGGCCCGGGCGGCCTCGAGGCCATCAAGATGGCGATTGAAGACAACGGCGGCAAGGTGCTGGGCAAGCCGATCGAACTGGTCTCGGCGGATCACCAGAACAAGGCCGATATCGCCGCCTCGAAGGCGCGCGAGTGGATGGACCAGCAGGGCCTCGACGTGCTGATCGGCGGCACCAATTCCGGCACCGCGCTGGCCATGAACAAGGTGGCGTCGGAGAAGAAGAGGGTCTACATCAATATCGGCGCCGGCACTGCGCGCCTGACCAACGAGGAATGCTCGCCATACACCGTGCACTATGCGTATGACACGGTGGCGCTGGCCAAGGGCACGGGCAGCGCGGTGGTCAAGCAGGGCGGCAAGTCGTGGTTCTTCCTGACCGCCGACTATGCGTTCGGCCACTCGCTCGAGACCGACACCGCCGCCGTGGTGAAGGCCAATGGCGGCACCGTGGCGGGTTCGGTGCGCCATCCGCTGAACGCCTCCGATTTCTCGTCCTTCCTGCTGCAGGCGCAGTCGTCGAAGGCCCAGATCCTGGGCCTGGCCAATGCCGGTGGCGACACCATCAATTCGATCAAGGCGGCCAAGGAATTCGGCATCACCAAGAATATGAAGATCGCCGGCCTGCTGATGTTCATCAACGATATCCACAGCCTGGGGTTGAAGAACACCGAAGGCCTGCTGATGACCGACAGCTGGTACTGGGACATGAACGACGATACCCGCAAGTTCGCCACGCGCTTCTTCGCCAAGATGAAGAAGATGCCGAGCAGCCTGCAGGCGGCCGACTACTCCGCGGCGCATACCTACCTGAAGGCGGTCGAGGCAGCCAAGACCGATGACCCGGACAAGGTCATGGCCGAACTGAAGAAGACCAAGATCAACGACTTCTACACCAAGGGCTACATCCGCCAGGACGGCCGCGGCATCCACGATATGTACCTGATGCAGGTGAAGGCGCCGGCGGAATCCAAGAAGCCCTGGGATTACATGAAGGTGGTGGCCACCATTCCTGGCGACCAGGCCTTCACCACGGTGGCGGAATCGAAGTGCGCGCTGATGAAGAAGTAATAACGTGATGTGAATGCATGACGTATGTCGCCCCCGCGCCCGGTGCCTTCTACGGGGACCGAAGCGGGGGTCCAGTGTCTTTCTTTGCACCGGGCCAGCAACGGCGCTGGGTTCCCGCCTGGAGGCACAAGCAAGATGATTCCGGCGTGGTGATACTGCCTCAGGCATTGTGTCAGGGCAGGACCGGCACGCTTCATTTTGACTGCGCCTTGCTGGCGGGGAACGACGGATCCCGGCTGGTGCGCAAACGGTAACGCCTGCGATGGACATCTTCGGTATTCCTCTGCCCGCCATGCTGTCCCAGTTACTGCTGGGACTGGTCAACGGTGCTTTCTACGCGATGTTGAGCCTTGGCCTTGCGGTCATTTTCGGGCTGCTCAACGTCATCAATTTCGCCCACGGGGCGCTGTTCATGCTCGGCGCGGTGCTGGCCTGGATGGGCATGAATTACTTCGAGCTCAACTACTGGGTGATGCTCGTGCTGTCGCCGCTGGCGGTGGCGCTGATCGGGATCGTGATCGAGCGCACGATGCTGCGCTGGATCTACAAGCTCGACCATATCTACGGCTTGCTGCTGACCCTGGGCATCACGCTGGTGATCGAAGGCATCTTCCGGTCGATCTACGGTGTGTCCGGGTTGCCGTACTCGGCGCCCGAGGCGCTCAGCGGCGCAACCGACCTGGGCTTCATGATCTTGCCGAATTACCGGGCCTGGGTGGTGGCGGCTTCACTGGTGGTGTGCTTCTCCACGTGGTACCTGATCGAGAAGACCAAGCTGGGTGCCTACCTGCGCGCGGGCACCGAGAATCCCAAGCTGGTCGAGGCCTTCGGCGTCAACGTGCCACTGATGGTGACGCTGACCTACGGCTTCGGCGTGGCGCTGGCTGCGTTCGCCGGTGTGCTGGCGGCCCCGGTGATCCAGATTTCGCCGCTGATGGGGCAGAACCTGATCATCATCGTGTTTGCCGTGGTGGTGATCGGCGGCATGGGCTCGATCATGGGTTCGATCCTGACCGGCCTTGGCCTGGGCGTGGTCGAAGGCCTGACCAAGGTGTTCTATCCCGAGGCCTCATCCACGGTCGTGTTCTTCATCATGGTGATCGTGCTGATGCTGCGCCCGGCCGGACTGTTCGGGAGGGAGAAGTGATGAACCAACCAACCGGCGCGGCGGTGGCCGCAGGGCAGACAAGACAGGGGCGGGGCGTGCAGAAGAAACTGTTGTACGGATTGTTGCTGCTGGCGCTGATCCTGGCGCCGATGGCCGGGGCGTATCCCGTGTTCGTGTTGAAGGTGCTGTGYTTCGCGCTGTTCGCCTGCGCCTTCAACCTGCTGATCGGCTACACGGGCCTGTTGTCGTTCGGCCATGCCGCCTTCTTCGGCGGCGCGGCCTACACGGCCGGCCATGCCATGAAGGCGTGGGGCGTCACGCCCGAGGTCGGGCTGGTGCTGGGCACGCTGGCTGGTGCCCTGATCGGGTATGTGGTGGGATATATCGCGATCCGGCGCCAGGGCATTTACTTTTCGATGATCACGCTGGCGCTGGCGCAGATGCTGTTCTTCTTTTGCCTGCAGGTGCCGTACACCGGCGGCGAGGACGGGCTGCAGGGCATTCCGCGCGGCAAGCTGTTTGGCCTGCTGCCGCTGGCCAACGACCTGACGCTCTACTATGTGGCGCTGGCCATCATCGTGGCGGCCTTCGCGCTGATCGTGCGCGTCGTGCATTCCCCGTTCGGGCAGATCCTCAAGGCGATCAAGGAGAACGAGCCGCGTACCATCTCGCTGGGCTACGATACCGACCGCTTCAAGCTGATGGCGTTCGTGCTGTCCGCCGCGCTGTCCGGGCTGGCCGGCTCGATCAAGGCGCTGGTGCTGGGCTTTGCCACCTTGACCGACGTGCACTGGTCGATGTCGGGCTCGGTGATCCTGATGACGCTGGTGGGCGGGCTGGGTACACTGTCCGGTCCGCTGGTCGGCGCTTTCGTGGTGGTGGCCCTTGAGAACAAGCTCGGCGATATCGGCAACTTCCTGGCGTCGGCGACGGGCATCGAGTGGTTCGGCACGCTGGGCGAGTCCGTCACAATGGTCACCGGCGTGATCTTCGTGATCTGCGTGCTGACTTTCCGCCGCGGCATCATGGGTGAAGTGATGGCGCGCTTCTTCGGGAAGTCCCGGGAGTGACCGCCGGGATACATGCCCGGTTTTGGGGCTAGGGTTTCTTCTAGCTTGCTGGAAACGCACCGCTTCGTTACATTCCATATACGGTTTTCGCAGGTTAAATGGAGGCGGAAGCGAGGAGACGACAGGCGCGCAGTCACTAGGCTGGAGTGCCAATATAAGATGAGGGCGTTGCCGGGTGATCCCTGGCAACGCCTTTTTTAATGCCCGCTCGATACCCGTGAATGCCCGTTTGTGGTGCGTAATGCCCTCGCCATGTGGAATCGGCATAAGGGCAGCCAGAAGCGCATGAGACAATGCTGCCTTGCCATCGGGCCCGCCATGCCTTCAGATTTCCCTTCCCCGTTTCCTTCCCAGCCCGATCCCGCTAGTGCCCCGGCCCTTCCCGCCGGTCCGCAGGCATTGGTACGTCTCGCCACCCCGGCCGATGCCGGGCCCCTGTGCGCCTGGCTGCAGTCACGGCAAGCGTTGCCCGTAGCGGCGGCGCGCGCCCGGGATGCGCTGGTGGAGAACCTGCTGGCCAGGCCCGAGCGCGGGACCTGCGTGTTGGCGGTGGCCGGGGCCGCTGCGGCGCCGCGGCTGGTGGGATGCCTCCCCGTGGCGCTGGTGCCACATCTCCAACTGTCCGGCCTGGCGGCGTTAGCCGTGGAGTGGTGGGTTGGCGCGGAAGCCGCGCAAGAGGATCCCGCTGTGCTGCTGGCCTGTTGCGACCTGCTGGCCGACTGGTGCCGCGCGCACGGCGTGCGGCACATGCTCCTGGCGCCGGCGCTGCTGGGTGGGTCACAGGCCGCTTCAGCGGGCTTTGTCGCGCATGCCGGGGGCCTGTGGCATCGCAATCTCACGCCGGCGCCCAAGACCCTGGGCTGACAGGTGTCGCGCCTGACTGGCGCGACCGTCTCTGCTGCTTCGTTTTCCCCTCTTTATTTTTCTCGCATTCCATGGAATTCGCGTTTCTCGCTGTTGCCGCATTTCTTGCCGGCCTGATCGATGCCGTCGCTGGCGGTGGCGGCCTGGTGCAGATCCCGGCCCTGTTCTCCGCTTATCCCAACATGTCGCCGGCCACGCTGCTGGGCACCAGCAAGGTAGCCTCGCTGGCCGGGACCACGAATGCCGCGCTTCGCTACGGACGCAGCGTTCGTATCTATTGGGGTGCGACCCTGCCGACGATGCTGTCGGCTTTCGCCTTTTCGATGGCGGGGGCCTACGCGCTCACGCTGATTCCCGCGGACCCGCTGCGCAAGTCACTGCCCTTTATCCTGGTCATCCTGCTGGTGTACACGGTGGCCAAGAAAAGCCTGGGTACCGAGCATGCGCCGTCGCTGTCGGGCGGCAAGGAGCGCGCGGCGGCATTGCTGGCGGGGGCGGCCATCGGCTTCTACGACGGTGTGTTCGGGCCGGGGACCGGCAGCTTCCTGATGATCGTGTTCGTGCGGGTGTTCGGCTACGATTTCCTGCACGCATCGGCGTCGACCAAGGTGGTCAACCTCGCCACCAACCTGGCAGCGCTGCTGCTGCTGGCGGCGAAGGGGCATGTCTGGTGGCAGCTCGGCCTGGTCATGGCCGTGGCGAACGTGGCGGGCAGCCAGGTGGGCAGCCGCCTCGCACTCAAGCATGGCAGCGCCTTCGTGCGGCGGGTGTTTATCGTGGTGGTGGCCGCGCTGATTGTGAAGACCGCGTGGGATGCGTTCGGCCGCTGAGCCAACACGGCGTCGCGCGATGTCCGCGAGAGGCCGGGTCGCTTGCATGCTGCGATGCGGGTTAATCCGGCTACCCGGCCGATATGGCTGTTGCTAGACTCGCTACGCATTCCCGACCGGGCGGTCGGCGAATGCGCGGCCGGTCCGGCGCGCCATGGCTTGGCATGGCGAGTTCGTGCCGAGCGCCGCCGGGGATCAAGCGTCGGGCGGGAGACGGGGTGCGGCGAATTTGCATTCGCCAAGTGCCCTGGGGTAGCAGGCAGGCGCCGGCGTTGCGCCTGGAGACGGTCCCGCGAGGGACCGGCACTATAAGAAGAATAGAAAGACAAGAACACCAGACTGGGGCATCCGACCGGCCGGAGGCCGGGACGGATGCCTTTTCCGTTTGCCGCAATGGAAGGAGACACGATGACATTCAAGCGCGCCAGCCTGCTGGCTCTCGCTGCCGCCGGCCTGTGCGCCGGCACCGCCAGCGCACAGGTCAAGGTCGGGGTAACGCTATCGGCCACGGGACCCGCGGCTTCACTGGGCATCCCCGAGAAGAACACCATCTCGCTGCTGCCGAAGGAGATCGCCGGCAAGAAGGTCGAGTACATCGTGCTGGACGATGCATCGGACACCACCACGGCGGTCAAGAACACGCGCAAGCTGATCAGCGAGGACAAGGTCGACGTGGTGGTGGGCTCCACCGTTACGCCCAACTCGCTGGCCATGGTCGACGTCGTCGCCGAGAACGAGACGCCGATGATCACGCTGGCCGCCTCGGCCCGCATCATCGAGCCGATGGACGCCAAGCGCTACTGGGTCTTCAAGACGCCGCAGAACGACTCGCACATGGCAACCGCCATTGCCGAGCACATGACCAACCACAACGTGAAGACGGTGGCCTTTATCGGCTTCGCGGATGCCTACGGCGATAGCTGGGCGCAGGAATTTGCCAAGGTTGGCGAGATGCGCAAGATCAAGGTGGTGGCCAACGAACGCTTCGCCCGCACCGATACCTCCGTGACCGGCCAGGTGCTCAAGATGATGGGGAGCAATCCCGATGCGGTGCTGATCGCTGGTTCGGGTACGCCGGCCGCGTTGCCGGCCAAGGCGCTCAAGGAGCGCGGCTGGAAGGGCAAGATCTACCAGACGCACGGCGTGGCCAACGCCGACTTCCTGCGCGTGTGCGGCAAGGATTGCGAAGGCACCTTCCTGCCGGCCGGCCCGCTGCTGGTGGCCGAGCAACTGCCTGACAGCAACCCGGTCAAGAAGCCCGCCATCACCTACAAGACCGCGTACGAAAAGGCGTATGGCGGGCAGGTCTCGACCTTCGGCGGCCACGCCTGGGATGCCGGCCTGCTGCTGCAGCGTGCCATTCCGGAGGCGCTGAAGAAGGGCCAGCCGGGTACCAAGGAATTCCGCAAGGCGCTGCGCGATGCGATGGAGCAGACCAAGGAACTGCCGATCTCCCACGGCATCATGAACATGACGCCGACGGACCACCTCGGTCTGGACCAGCGCTCGCGCGTGATGGTGGAGATCGTCGACGGCAAGTGGAAGCTGCAGACCAAGTAAGACCGCCGGCATAGGTGCACGGCGGTGCGAGGAGGGCGCATGGACAAACCATGCGCCCTTTTTATTGGGTGCGCAGCGGCTTGCCGGAAGCAGAGCGGGCAGCGCCGTCACTACAGGCAATCCCGTACTTGACACCGCATGCGTCATGCACGATCTTTAACGTGTTAATTAAATTGACGGGTCTGCGAGGCCGGCAGGAGCGGGCGAATCGGGATGGCGGCCACGCTGCGCCGCGGATATGCTGCTTCAGGCATATCAGAGGTTTGGCGTGCGTGCTTGCGGATGACCGATGCGGCACTGCGCAACCTAAGGGTTCGTCAGGATTTACGCTATGCGTAAGTTCTTTACTATTTCGTAATTCGTTTTTTCACAAGCCAGCCGGCCTCCCTCGCCGGCAGGACTATTCAACAATACGGGGAGACAATGGACCTCTCGATCGCCGCCATCCTGGCGCAGGACGGGATCACCTCGGGCGCCATCTACGCGCTGCTTGCGCTGGCCCTGGTGCTGGTGTTCTCGGTGACCCGCGTCATCTTCATTCCGCAAGGGGAGTTCGTCGCCTATGGCGCGCTGACCCTGGCGGCGATCCAGTCTGGTCATGCGCCGCAAAGCAGCTGGCTGCTGCTGGTCATGGGCGTGCTGACCTTTCTCTACGAGACGATCACCATCCTGGGCAGCGCCGAGCTGCGCCGTACGGCAGCAAGGCGGCTGGCCGTGCTGGCGGGCAAGTACCTGGTCTTCCCGCTGGCCGTGCATCTGCTGGCGCAGAATTTCAACGGACAGTCGATGCCGATGCTGGCGCAGATCGCGCTGACCCTGCTGATCGTGATTCCGCTCGGGCCCATGCTGTACCGCCTGGCCTACCAGCCGCTGGCCGAGGCCAGCACGCTGGTGCTGCTGATCGTTTCGGTCGGCGTGCACTTCGCGCTGGTGGGGCTGGGCCTGGTGATGTTCGGCGCCGAGGGCTCGCGCACCACGCCGTTCTCCGAGGCTCGCTTCGAAGTGGGCAGCCTGTCGATATCCGGCCAGAGCCTGTGGGTGGTGGGCGTGTCGGCGTTGCTGATCGCGGCGCTGTACTTCTACTTTGAGCGCACCATCGCCGGTAAAGCGCTGCGCGCCACCGCGGTCAATCGCCTTGGCGCGCGCCTGGTGGGCATCGGCACGACCCAGGCCGGGCGGCTGTCGTTCACGCTCGCGGCGGCGATGGGCGCGTTGTGCGGCATCCTGATCGCGCCGCTGACCACCGTCTATTACGAATCGGGCTTCCTGATCGGTCTCAAGGGATTCGTCGGTGCCATCGTGGGTGGCCTGGTGAGTTATCCGGTGGCGGCCGCGGGTGCCATCCTGGTGGGGCTGCTCGAATCCTATTCCTCCTTCTGGGCCAGCGCCTTCAAGGAGGTCATCGTGTTCACCCTGATCCTGCCCGTGCTGCTGTGGCGCTCGCTCACCAGCAAGCATGTGGAAGAAGAGGAATAAGGGACACACCATGAACAAGAACCTCAAGAACCGAATTTTCCTGCTGGCCTTCACGGTGGTGCTGGCGCTGTTGCCGGTGCTCCCCACCCCCGAGTTCTGGATCACCCTGGGCAACTACATCGGCCTGTACAGCATCGTCGCCATCGGCCTGGTGCTGCTCACCGGCGTGGGCGGCATGACCTCCTTCGGGCAGGCCGCCTTCGTTGGCCTGGGCGCCTACAGCACGGCGTACCTCACCACGCAGTTCGGGCTGTCGCCGTGGTTCGGCCTGCTGGTGGGGCTGGTGATCACGATGGCCTCGGCTTATGTGATCGGCCTGATCACCATGCGCATGTCCGGCCACTACCTGCCGCTGGCCACCATCGCCTGGGGGCTGTCGCTGTTCTTCCTGTTCGGCAACCTGGAGTTCCTCGGCAAATACGACGGCCTCAACGGCATTCCGGTGCTGAACGTGCTCGGCATCGATCTGGCCTCCGGCCGCTCGATGTTCTACCTGATCTGGGCCGTGGTGCTGCTGGCGGTGATCGCCATGCAGAACCTGCTGAACTCGCGCCCGGGCCGCGCCATTCGCGCGCTCAAGGGCGGCGGCACCATGGCCGAGGCGATGGGGGTCAACACCGCGTGGATGAAGGTGGTGATCTTTGTGGTGGCGGCGATACTCGCCTGCATCTCTGGCTTCCTCTACGCGCATCTGCAGCGCGCGGTGAACCCGACGCCCTTTGGCCTGAACTACGGTATCGAGTACCTGTTCATGGCGGTGGTGGGCGGCGTCGGCCATGTGTGGGGCGCGGTGCTCGGCGCGGGCATCCTCACCATCCTGAAGGACGTGCTGCAAGGCGTGCTGCCCAAGCTGCTCGGCGCCAACGGCAACTTCGAAACCATCGTGTTCGGCGTGCTGATGGTGCTGCTGCTGCAGTACGCGCGCGACGGCATCTGGCCCTTTATCAAGAAGCTGTTCCCGAGCGGGCTGCCGGTGGCGGCGCCGGCGCAGGCCGAGCGGTTGCCGTTGCGGGCGAAGCCGCAGGCCGGCGAGCTGATCCTTGATGTGAAGGCCGCGCGCAAGGAGTTCGGCGGGCTGGTGGCGGTCAATGACGTCAGCTTCCAGGTGCGCGCCGGCGAGATCATCGGCCTGATCGGTCCCAACGGCGCAGGCAAGTCCACCACCTTCAATCTCGTCACCGGCGTGCTGCCCGCCACGCGCGGCGAGGTGCTCTATCGTGGCGAGCAGATCTCCGGGCTGCCGTCGCGCGAGATCGTCAAGCGCGGCATCGGGCGCACCTTCCAGCACGTGCATCTGCTGCCCACCATGACGGTGCTGGAGAACGTGGCGATCGGCGCGCACCTGCGCGGCRACTTCGCGGCGCAGGGCGGCGTGACCGCGGCGATCCTGCGCATGAACCAGAACGAAGAGGCGAAGCTATTGCACGAGGCCGCGCGCCAGCTCGAACGCGTGGGGCTGGCCGACTGCATGTACATGGAGGCCGGCAGCCTCGCGCTGGGCCAGCAACGCATCCTGGAAATCGCCCGTGCGCTGTGCTGCGACCCCGCGCTGCTGCTGCTGGACGAACCCGCGGCGGGGCTGCGCTACAAGGAAAAGCAGGCGCTCGCGGAACTGCTGAAGAAGCTCAAGGGCGAGGGCATGAGCGTGCTGCTGGTCGAGCATGACATGGATTTCGTGATGAATCTGACCGACCGCCTGGTGGTGATGGAGTTCGGCACGCGCATCGCGGAAGGCGTGCCCGAGGACGTGCAGAAGAACCCGGCGGTGCTCGAAGCCTATCTCGGCGGCGTGGAGTAAGGAAAAGACAATGAGCCTGATCCTCGAAGTGAAAGACCTCCACGTGCGCTACGGCAAGGTCGAAGCGGTGCACGGCGCCAACCTGAAAGTGGAGGCGGGCAAGATCGTCACGGTGATCGGCCCCAACGGCGCGGGCAAGTCCACCATGCTCAACGCGATCATGGGGGCGCTGCCGGTGAGCGGCTCCTCGGCCGGTGCGGTGACCTATCTCGGCCACGACCTCGCCGGCATACCGGTGGAGGGCCGCGTGGCGCGAGGCATGTGCCTGGTGCCGGAGAAGCGCGAGCTGTTCAGCTCGATGAGCGTGGCGGACAACCTGGTGCTGGGGGCGTATCGCCGCAAGCGCGCCGGGGAGAAGAACTTTCTCGACCAGATGGAAGTGGTCTACGGCTTGTTCCCGCGCCTGAAGGAGCGGGCCAGGCAGGATGCCGGCACGCTGTCCGGCGGCGAGCGCCAGATGCTGGCGGTGGGGCGCGCGCTGATGGCCAAGCCGCAACTGCTGATGTTGGACGAGCCAAGCCTCGGGCTGGCGCCGCTGATCGTGAAGGAAATCTTCCACATCATCAACGACCTGCGCAAGACCGGTGTGGCGACACTGCTGATCGAGCAGAACGCACGCGCGGCGCTGCAGGTGGCGGACTATGGGTATGTGATCGAG
>NZ_JBFTSG010000106.1:0-10753 GCF_056399885.1 Cupriavidus sp. 01L45
GATTCAATCGTCAACGCGTCACCCAAAAAGGCAGAAGTAAACGCGAGACTCAGACAGTTTACAAGTGCCGCTTCAAGTCCTTGAATGTAAACACTTTTCCGGGGCGCCAGGATCGCTTCGGTGGGTCAACGATGTGTATAACCGCATGAGCGAGACCCCCTTTATATTGAATTCGCCGACAACGTAACCCAATGCGACCGTGAGGAACAAAGTGAACAACGGCTGGGTTTCCAACAGTGACCTGACGGCTTCCATGGCCGGCTCCTTATTATCAGGATTGAAGATCCAGCACGTTGACGCGGCAGCGTACCGCGGACGCTTGGTCGAGAGGGGCGGATGGCCGTCGCACCCAAGCCCGCAATTCCCCGGATTTCAATCACTGTGCCGGTGCACGCACAGTGGATCCGTTGCCTTCGGGTAGTTGATTTCGAACTGCCTTGATGGACATGATGTCCGGTGACGCCCGGATCGCGACGTCGCTTCCATCGAATTCGAGTCCAAAGGGCGACGCGGGAATGGGCGTCTGGCGCGCACCGCACTTTGTAAGCATAGGCATGGCTAAGATCGAATCATTGACGTAGGTCAGCGTATTTGAACGGCACACTGAAGACGCACGGATCCGAACAATCGGAATCATCGCGGGTGACGCTATCTCGAACAGCCTGGAGTGCACGCCAGAAGCAAGAGGAACAAGACCGGGAATGCGGGACTCGGGGAAGTGATGTGTGCGGCAATTGCAGGACGTCCTCTCGATCGACACAGTACCGGGACAGGGTGTCCGTATCCTGATCCGGCTTCCAATTCGAACCGTGAACGCCGGAAGATTGCAGGCTTCCCGGCCTTTTGTTTCTCATGGCGCCGGTTCGGCCCGGCTAACGAATTGCCGGCGGCTTGCCGAAGGGAATTAGAATGCTGGTCCAGAGCATGGCGGTGCGCCTTCCTCCGCGCGGCCCGGACTACCGGGTAGCCGTTGTGCAAGGGCTCGCGCAGCGCTCATCCGCAATTCGGAATTCCATCGTGACCATTCGCAGCTTCCAGGGCAAAGCCCCCAAACTCGGCGACCGCGTGTTCGTCGACCCGAGCGCCGTCGTGATCGGCGACGTAGAGATCGGCGCCGACAGTTCCATCTGGCCGCTGGTCACCATTCGCGGCGATATGCATCGCATTCGCATTGGCGAGCGCACCAGCGTGCAGGACGGCAGTGTGCTGCACATCACGCATGCCGGTCCCTTCAATCCGGATGGTTTCCCGCTCACCATCGGCGACGATGTGACGATCGGCCACAAGGCGCTGCTGCATGGCTGCACCATCGGCAGCCGCATCCTGATCGGCATGGGCACCATCGTGATGGATGGCGCGGTGATCGAGGACGAAGTGATTCTTGGCGCCGGCAGCCTGGTGCCGCCGGGCAAGGTGCTCAAGGGCGGGCATCTGTACGTCGGGAGCCCGGCCAGGGAGGCACGGCCCCTGACGGAAAAGGAACGCGGTTTCTTCCGCTATACGGCGGCCAATTACGTGAAGCTGAAGGACCAGCATGTCGCGGAGTTGCAGGGCGTTTGAGCGAATTGCCAGCGCCGCAGCCGGCTATCACACCCGGCTGCCGGCAGCGTTTCCTGTCAGATCACCTTCCCCGGATTCATCAGCCCCTGCGGATCCAGCGCCTGCTTGATTGCCCGCATCATCGCGAGTTCGACTTTGCTCTTGTAGCGCCGGTTTTCTTCACGCTTGAGCTGGCCGAGCCCGTGCTCGGCCGAGATCGAGCCGCGATGCGCGTGCACGCTGTCATGCACGATCAGGTTGATGGCTTCCGAATTGCCGAGGAAGGCATCGTGGCTCTGCCCGGCGGGAGGCGATACGTTGTAGTGCAGGTTGCCATCGCCAAGGTGGCCGAAGGTGACCATGCGCGCGCCGGGAAAGGCTTGCTGGATCAGGGCGTCGGTAGTGTCGATGAAATCCGCGATGCGCGAGATCGGCACGGCGATGTCGTGCTTGATGTTCTTGCCTTCGTCGACCTGCGCCAGCGGGATATGTTCGCGCAGGTTCCAGAAGTCGCGCGACTGTTGAACGGATTCGGCCACCACCGCGTCTTGTGCCACGCCGGCTTCGAAGGCCGTTTCCATCAGCGCTTCGAAGATGGCGCGCGCATGGTCGTCGCTCTCGTTGTCCGACAGTTCCAGCAGCACGACCTGCGGATGCGGGCGGTCGAACGGATAGCGCAACTGCGGGTAGTGCGTGGTGACCAGCGACAGGCACATCTCCGACATCAGCTCAAAACCCGTCAGCATGGCCCCGGCGCGTTGCTGGGCAATGGCCAGCAGGGCGAGGGCCGCGCGCGGATTGGCCACTGCCGCCAGCGCCGTGACGCGGGCGCGCGGCAGCGGATACAGCTTCATCACGGCGGCGGTAATGATGCCGAGCGTGCCTTCCGCGCCGATGAAGAGGTCGCGCAGGTCGTAGCCGGTGTTGTCCTTGCGCAGGCCGCGCAGGCCGTCCCAGATCTCGCCGGCGGGCGTTACCACTTCCAGCCCCAGGCATAGCTCGCGGGTGTTGCCGTAGCGCAGCACGGCCGTGCCGCCCGCGTTCGTGGAGAGATTGCCGCCAATGGTGCAGCTGCCTTCCGCCGCGAGACTCAGCGGAAACAGCCGGCCATGCTCGCGCGCGGCGTCCTGCAACTGCTGCAGGATCACGCCGGCTTCCACCGTGATGGTGTTGTTGAGCGGGTCTACCTGCCGCACGCGGTTCAGGCGCTGGAGAGAGATCACCACGGACTGCTGTCCCGCTGTCGGCGTGGCGCCCCCGCATAGCCCGGTATTGCCGCCCTGGGGCACCACGGCCAGCTTGTGCGCGTGGCAGGCGTGCACGGCGGCGGCGACTTCCTCGGCCGAGCCTGGCCGCAGCACCGCCAATGCTTCCCCCGTATAGCGCTTGCGCCAGTCGGTCAGGTAGGGAGCCTTGTCGGCGTCTTCGGTCAGCACGTGCTGCTCGCCCAGGGCGGCGCGGCAGAGGGCGAGGAAGGAATCGGGATGCGAGGCGGTCATGGCGGTAGGTCCAGGAGGGCGGCCGCCGTCGTGACGGCCGCGCGGAGTGGATTGCTGCGGGCTTACAGCGCGTTCATCGGCGATGTCATTTGCCGGGCTTGGCCTTGGCCGGTTGCAGCGCCTTGGCGCGGCGCTTGTACGGGCGCAGGTAGAGGATGGTGCCGAAGAAGAACAGCAGCGTCAGCGCGACTTCGACCCACGCCAGCGTGGAGGACGGCGGCCGGTCGCTGGTGGCGCGCACGATGCCTTCCGTGAAGAACAACAGGATCAGCATCGAGGACCACTGCATGGTGTAGCGGTTGCGGGTCAGTACGCCGCGCAGCGGCAGCAGCAGGGGCAGGAACTTGAGGATCAGCCAGGACCCGCCGGGACGCAGCGGCGCCAGGAACCATTCCCAGGCGATGCACAGCAGGATCAGTGCAATCAGGCTGCCGGCGCTCAGCCGGTACAGGCCGGCGCTGTGCAGCGCGCTGTCGGTGGCGTTGGCCGCGGGCGCAACCGCGGGCTTGGGGGCGGCGTTCATGCGTGGCTCCGGCCAGCCAGGCGCAGCGCGGTCTCGGCCAGGCGCTTGCCCATGGCGCGCGCGAGCGCGGCTTCCTCGTCGGACACCGGCGCACTGTTGTCCACGCGCGCGTGATGGCTGGGGCCGTAGGGCGTGCCGCCGCTGGCGGTGGTCATCAGGGCGCTTTCCGAATAAGGCAGGCCCAGCACCAGCATGCCGTGATGCAGCAAGGGCAGCATCATCGACAGCAAGGTGGTTTCCTGGCCGCCATGCAGGCTGCCGGTGGCGGTGAACACGCAGGCGGGCTTGCCGGCAAGGGCGCCCGACAGCCACTGGGCCACGGTGCCATCCAGGAAGTACTTCATCGGCGCGGCCATATTGCCGAAGCGGGTCGGGCTGCCCAGCGCCAGGCCGGCGCATTCCTCCAGATCGCGTAATTCGGCGTAAGGCGGGCCTTCCGCCGGGATATCCGGCGCGGTGGCCTCGCTCACGGTGGAAACCGGCGGCACGGTGCGCAGGCGTGCCTGGGCGCCGGGCACGCTGTCGATGCCGGTGGCGATCAGTTCGGCCAGCTTGCGGGTACTGCCGTGGCGGCTGTAATAGAGGACTAGGAGTTCGGTCATGGACAGGGCTGCGGCGCGCAACAAGGGCGCCGGGGTGGGGCGGTCCCAGGGGGCAGGCCGGATTGGTGCCTTGTGCGGCGCACAGGGCAATGCGCGTATTATAGTTGCGGCCCCGGCGTGCGCCGCGCGTCGCCGCGCCGGGGTACCCCACTGAATCAGCAAGGAGTTTGCCCCAGCATGTTCGCCGCCCGCTTCGTTCGCCTGCGCAGGGAATGGAATCTGCAAAAACTGCGCGCGCTCACGCGCTACGCGCTGCGCCGCGCCGGCGAAGGCCGCTTGCCGCAGGTCGCGGCCAGCCTTACCTTCACTACGGTGCTGGCGGTGGTGCCGGTGTTGACGGTGGCCTTCGCCCTGCTGGCGGCCTTCCCCGTATTCCGCGAGTTTCGCAGCGCGACCGAGTCATTCCTGTTCCAGAACCTGATCCCGGGCAACGTCAGCAATTCCATCACGAGCTACCTTGGCCAGTTCGCGAAGAACGCCAAGGGCCTGACCGCGGTGGGCCTGGGCGGGCTGATGCTGACCTCGGTGCTGACGATGCTGACCGTGGAGGACGCGCTCAACGCAATCTGGCGCGTCAAGCAGCGCCGCCCGCTGGCGCAGCGCATCCTGGTGTTCTGGGCGGTGCTGACGCTGGGCCCCGTGCTGATCGGCGCCAGCCTGTCGATCAGTTCCTACCTGATCTCGGTTTCGGCCGGCTATGTGGGCACCATGCCGTTCGGGCTGGAGCTGGTGGTGAACCTGACGCCGGTGCTGCTGTCGGCGCTCGCCTTCGCCTTTCTCTATACCGCCGTGCCCAACGCCAACGTGGAGTGGCGCGACGCGATTGCCGCCGGGCTGGTGGCGGCGCTTGCCTTCGAGCTGGCCAAACGCGGCTTCGGTTATTTCGTCACCCATATCCCGACCTACACCGCGGTCTATGGCACCTTTGCCGCGCTGCCGATCTTCCTGCTCTGGATTTACCTGAGCTGGCTGGTGACCCTGCTGGGCGCCACCATTGCCGCCAACCTGCCCGTGATCCGGCAAGGCTACTGGCGGCGCCGCACCTTTGCCGGCAGCGAGTTCTTCGACGCGCTGGGCGTGCTCTACCTGCTATACCGGGCACGGGACGAGGTGCCGCGCAGCGTCGGCGAACTCGACCTGGGCCGCAAGCTGCGGGTAGAGGCGGATTACCTGGCGGGCCTGCTGGGCAAGCTCAAGGCCATGCACCTGGTAGGCAGGCTGGCGCAGGAACGCGGCCAGGCCCATTGGGCGCTGCTGTGCGATCCCGGGCAGGTCACGCTGCGCACGCTGCACGACCGGCTGGTGCTGAACCTGCCGCGCCTGCCGCGCACGGCATTGGCGCAGCAGTTGCAAGGCGCCGATGCGCTCAAGCAGGTGCTGGACAACCCGCGACTGGACCAGCCGCTGGATGCGGTGTTCCGCCGGCAGCAACCGGAGGATGGCCCGGCGGTCCAGGAACGCCCAGCCGATTCCGCGCGCCGCACGCTGGAAGTGGTGCCGCCCGGCTGGCATGGCCAGGTCTGAATGCCCCCCTAGAAGGGAATCCTGCCACGCCAGATGTCGGCGTACATGACCCAGTCTCCCATCAGGCTGTAGAGCGGGTGGCGGAAGGTGGCGGGGCGGTTCTTCTCGAAGGCGAAATGGCCGACCCAGGCGAAGGCATATCCCGACACGACGGCCGCTGCCAGCCACCACCAGTTGCCGCTGAGCAGGAGTGCAAGCAGGCACAGCAATGCCACGCTGGAGCCGGCGAAATGCAGGCGGCGGCAGATGGGATTGCGGTGCTCGTTCAGGTAGAAGGGATAGAAGGCGGCGAAATTCTCGAACTCACGGGGGTGGGCCTGGGGCATGGCGGGGGCCTGTGGGGTGTTCGGGGGCTTTTAGTTTAGGTGGGGGGTGACTGTCACTGCAACTGCTTACCGTCAAAGGCAACTGCGGTTTCACCACCCCTGCGGGGCGGCGACCTACTTTCTTGTCTTGCCAAGAAAGTAGGCAAAGAAGGCGCGCCGGATGGGGCGACACCCCCTCGGGCTTCGACGAAAAGAGCGGCCGGGACCCAAACTCGCATCGCCTTAAGGCGATGCTCAGACATGGGTCCCTCTTTTCCGCTCTTTTCGCCGAATCCCGAGGCGCCCCATACGGCCTTGGCACACCTTGACGGCTCGCTTCGCATCGCGCTTGGGTGTTTCCCGCCCCTTGGGGCGGGAAACACGGCTACCACAGTTGGTTGATCTTGCCGCTGGTTGGCTCCCCTCTCCCACTTGTGGGAGAGGGGCCGGGGGAGAGGGCGGGCGCTCGCTACGCCGCCGCAGCCTTCAACCTGCTGCTACCACTTTGCACCACGCCGTCCTCCCGCATCTTGACCCGCAGCGCGTCGAAGAACACCACCGGGTACATCACCTCAAGCGGGCGAGCCTGTCAGGCCGTGACTTCGTCCATCACCGCATCGGTCACTGAACTGATGAACTCGGGCGAGACCTCGGTGCGGTACTGCTCGGCCAGGAACGCCTGGGTCTCGCGCATGGTCATGCCCCGGGCATACATGGCGATGATCTTGTCATCGAAGCCGGTGAAGCGTCGCTCGTGTTTGGGGATCAGGATCGGGGCGAAGGTGCCATCCCGGTCGCGGGGGACCTCAACGCGCAGCGGCCCGTCGTCCGTGAGCACGGCTCTGGCGCTCTTGCCGTTGCGCTGGTTGGCCGTGCCGGCCGGGCGTTCGGCGCCCGGGGCATAGTGATGGCCCAGCTCCGCGTCCAGGGCGCGCTCGATCAGGGCCTTCTTGAACGCCATGGAGGCCTCCACGGCCTCGGTGGTCACGGGGCCTTTTACGAAATGGGCAATCAGGTCCTCGGGAATGGTCGGCAGCCTGTCTAGTCTTCATTTTGCGTGGCATGACATGCTCCTTAGCGACATGTTATGCCCTAAGCACAAAATTCCTGACAGGTCCGGCCGAGACGTTCACCGGCACCGCTGGTGTCCGTGTTCGGAACCATTGACGACTATCGTGCCCCACTTTGCACAAACGGAGCTCGCTAGAACCCGATCGCGAGGCGGGCACACGAGAAGGCACTATCGGACGAATCCGCGACCGATTCGGAATCTTCGCAAACAAAGCTGGATGCGCACTTGATACGCTACTTCCATCCAACTCCATCGCCGATGTCTTGGGGGGGCTCCCTGGCGGACTCTTCAACCCGCTAGTTTCGGCTCAACCGCCTCATGTGCGGGATGGGGCATTTTTTCCAGGGGGCGCGGTAGCCCTTGTCTTCGCGCCATAGACAAGCGATTGCGGGATAACGGAAAGAAGCGACGGGCAGTGCAGCATGGTGATCAGGTCATCAATGAAGCCGCTCTCGAGATGTCGATTGCTCGATGCGATGTTGCTTGTCGGCGCAATCCTCCTTGCCGCCGTCGCGCTTTGGGCGCCATGCCGAGGAACGTCATGATCTGCCGCCGTTCGAATACGAAGGGAAAAGGAGCCCTTGGAGGAGAAACGGTCGGAATATGAACTGAGCCTGTTCAACGAATTGCATTTCTGGAACACAGGAACGCCGAAGTACATGGGAAATGACGGGAACAGTCAGGGGAGAGCAGATTGATTGGCGATGCTCTATGAATGGCTACTAGTTGGTCTATGTCATGTTGCAATTCCTGCCGCCGTCCACGGACATTCGCTATGTGGTCGATAGGCCTAAAGCGGAAAGCCTCGGAAATATGAAGAGATCTATCGTCTAAAACCCACCACCGCGTTCAAGGAGAATATTTATGAACTTGTTTCGCTCGGAAGTTCTTTCGTCAACCAACGATTGGTCTGGGCCTATTGTGCTTCCGAGGCCCTGGTCAAGCTGGGTTATTGTTAGCGTGGGCACATCTATTGGAATGCTGACTCTCGCATACCTAGTGTTTGGCACATACACAAAACATGCGTCGGTGCGCGGTATTCTTCTACCGGCACACGGCGTGATCCGCATCTCATCACAGGCAACAGGGATCATAACCGAAAGAAGAGTCTCGGAAGGCGAGCAAGTGAACAACGGAGACATCCTTTTTGTACTTTCCGACGAGCGCCGAACATCCGATATACAAGGGAGCCTCAAGTTGGCGGATGCTCACGCGCACTTGCTCGAGCAGCGACGCTCAAATCTTCAAGTGGCAATTGACGCAAGCCATCTACTCAATCAGCAAACTCAAGACGGCCTTCGATCGAGGTTAAACGCCCAAGCGGATGAGCTAACTAATCTCCGGCAAGAGATCGAAGTGCACACTCGTCGCGTTGCGTCGGCAGAGAATATATTTCATCGCCAAGTAATTCTCGCGCAAAATAATTTTATTTCCCCGGCAGGCCTGCTTGAGAAAGAAGATCAAGTCGAAACTCTGCGCATTCAGCTTATTTCTGCGCGACGTAAAAGGGCGGAGTTGACGAACAGTATTGCTTCGCTTCGAAGCGAGCTAAGCCAAGTAGCCACGCGCGCGGGAAGCCAAATAGCAGACTTGCGGCGCCAAATGGCTGAGTTACTGCAAGAGAGTGCTGAAGTTCGAACGCGTGACCGACTCGCTATCACGGCCCCACTTGCAGGAACAGTCACGGCCATTACAGCGGAAGTTGGGCAACTCGCCAGCAACCAGCCCATTGCCACGATACTGCCAAGAGGCTCGGCACTGATCGCACAACTTTTCGCGCCATCACGCGTTGTCGGCTTCGTCAAGCCGGGTCAGCGCATGCGATTGAGGTACCAAGCCTATCCATATGAAAAGTTCGGCCAATACTCAGGGACGGTAATCGAAGTCTCCCGCAGCCCGATCTCGCCACTGGATCTGGCATCCAATTTTCCTCCTCTGCGATTGGCAATTGACGAAGGCGTATACCGCATTACTGTAAAGGTTGATGATCAGAGCATACTCGCCGATGGGAAGAATATTCCTCTAATGCCGGGAATGACACTGGACGCCGACATCGAACAGGAGAAAAGAAGGCTATATGAATGGATATTTTTCCCTGTAATAGGAGTTAGCAGGCGGCTATCGTAACTAATAAAAGGCAAGTCAGATGAATTATATGGGTCAAAATCTACGTCGAAAATATTTTTTAATTGTTGTTCATGTGGCTATTATCATGATTCTCGCTTCGGCGTCACTTGCGAGTGCAGATGGCGGTACTTCTTCGTTAGGTGAGCAGCGAAAATTCGAGGAAATAGAAACTTTCAGTCTCGGAATGGTTGGGTTCTATGGGCATGTAAGTAATCAGGAGGAATTATATCGGTCTATTCTAAAAAAGCGTGATTCCGTTTCATTTTTTATACGAATAGTAAATTCTAAAACGGCAACAGTAGAGTCAAAATTGTATGCCGCCTGTGGGCTTCGCGAAAAATCGCCGCTGGCATTCGATGAGGCGAAAATATCGATCATTAAATCTGGAGGGATGGCATCAGTTTTGAGGGCTGACATTTTAAAAAGGGAGGACGTAGCAGAAATAATCGAGTTCATTGATGATCATGGCTGCAAATCCGTTTACAAAAAGGACAAGAGATGAGAGTTATTACAGATGAAGAAATGAAAATGATGGCGGGTGGAATGAATATGTCTGGTGAAGCCGAGTCAAGCAATGTGATTGACCTCCGGGGGCGAAACATGGGGAGCTATATTGACGCAAATGGTGGGTGTTGGGCTCCTGGTACGCCCTCTTCGTCGATGTATCCAAATGGCGCGGATGGCGATGAATGACTGAAATTGAGGGTGGTTTCCCTCGAAACCACACCTTGCTGAGACCGGCTACGCCTGGTGAGCCAATGCCAGCGTAGCCGAAATGGTCGGTTAGTCATAAGGTTATTAGCTTTGGACCCATATTTCGTGGACTAGGAAAGAGGCGAGCCCGTAAAGATATGATATCCGAGACGATTAGTGCATCCAGTTTCTTTGAAGAGAATTTTGAGAGATATCCGGCTTTATTCAAATCTTGCTATACAGGGAAATTTTTCGACTGGCACGATCTTGATGAGTCAATATACTCCAGTCAATCAAGTCCACTTGGGGTGAGAATCCATAATGGAGTGGATTTTATTGACCCGGCGGGGTATAGCAAAAGATGTATTGAGGTGGGGGTAATTAAAATCCAACTTAATAAAGATCTTGTTGAGATGCATCTGGCGGCTGGCTCAACACTTGTGTTCAATCGAATAGAGTCAGTTTCAATTAAAATTAGAAACATTTGTAACGAATTGTCTGATTTTATTGGTGAGGTCGTCATTGCAAACGGTTATGCTGCTTTCGGAAATAGTGGATCTTTTGGTGATCATTGGGATACGCATGATGTTTTTGCCATCCAGCTGATGGGGCGCAAGCGATGGCTGTTGTATTCGCCCACCTTCACACTTCCTTTGCCTGGGCAGACGAGCAAGAACTACAAGCACTGCCGACCGGCGGAGCCAGTGCTTGATGTGGTTCTTGAGCCCGGCGATGTTCTTTACGTTCCACGAGGGTGGTGGCACTCCGCGACCCAATCCACCCAAGATAAGCCGCCAAATAAAATCGCATTTTGCGCCGAGGACACTTGACAGGTGACGAGGTTCGAGCGGCCGCCGCCCTGCTTGCGC
>NZ_JBFTSG010000107.1:0-10540 GCF_056399885.1 Cupriavidus sp. 01L45
CGAATTTCAGGCCGTCTGTCGCTCGCGGCGCGGACGGCCACGAAGTTGCAAGCGCCCCGTTTCCGTCGTGGGCGCGGTGGCACCGGATTGCTAGGACCAGGACCTTCTTCACCGCGCCCACCCCACCACGAAACCATCACGGCGTGATAGATCGTGATGCTCCRTGCCGGTACCGGCAGATGGGCGAATGGGCACGGAGCCCCTACCGGGGGCCTCACTACGAAACCAGCGCCATTGGCAGGATCGTGGCCATTCAAACCGGTAACGGCATGAGGCTATTACAGCCCGGGGCCTGACGACGAATCCAATGGGCTGCGCAACCCCGACACGCCAGCCTCCTGCAAGGATCGCTTTCTTTTGGTTACTTTTCTTTACGAGTAAAGAAAAGTGACACCTCCGTGTGCGTAAACGGCCAACCCCGTACAGCCGCGACAGCAGCTAGAAGCAATAAAACCCCACCAAAAACGCCCACCCCGCCTAAGCGGAGAAATCGCCGGCGACGCCAACACCAGCCTACCCCCGCCTCACCCCCTCAACAGGATCCGCCTCAAAGGCTTCCCACAGCGCATCACGCCGCTGCAACGCCTTGATGACTGAAGGCTGACGCAATTGCGCTACCGCCGAGACCAGCGCATTGCACAGGAAGAAGGCCGCCGTATAGGAATCAAAGGGGGAAGCATTACCCGTACGCACCAGCAGATGATGATGCGACAGCGGCACCAGTGGCGCAGCCGGACTATCGCAAATCGCGATCACCCGCGCACCGCGCTCGCGGAAAGCACGGGCGATGCTCACCGGCGCGCTGGAATAGCGGCGGATGCTGAACGTCAGCAGCACGTCCTCGGGCTCCACCCACAGCATGGCGTCCGTGGCAGTCACCGCTCCGGCCCCCAACTCCTGAACCTGCGGCCGGCACATGTTCAGATGCAGCGCCAGCCATGCCCCCACAGGCGCGCTGTTTTTCTGCGCCAGCACGAACAACCGCCCGCGCGGTTCGGCCAGCAGACGCGCGATCGCCTCGAAGGCCGCCATGTCCAGCACTTCGTGGGTGGCCGCCAGGTTGTGCTGGTCGTGCAGCAGCGCGTCGTCCACGCAGGCGCGCAAGGTGCGCTTGCCACCGATCGTGGCCGGCGCGCGCTGGCCCGCGGTGGGCAGGAGCGCCGTCACGCTGGCCCGCGCCTCGCGCTGGGCGTCGGCATAGCTGGCATAGCCCAGCTTGGCGAACAGGCGCACCACCGTCGAGGCGCTCGTGCCGTGCTGGGCGGCAAGCGAGGTGGCCGATTCCAGCAGCGCATGCGGATAGTCGCGGCCCAGTGCATCGGCCAGCGCGTGCTCGCGGATAGTCAGCGTGGCCGCCTCGCGCGCGAGGCGCTCAAGCAGGGTGGCGCTGTGTTGAGGGAGCTCCTGTCGATTTTTCATGGCGTTGACACGCTGCAATGCATATTGCATGATCATAGCACTTTTGCAATACATGAATCATCTCCACACGATGGAAGGAGCGGGGGTATATGGCGGATAGCGAGATGCTTGCCAACGCGGCGGGCGAGGTGATCGACTGGCTGGGTGGCCAGCAGGCCGAAATGCAGGCGCTGCTACAGCGCATTGTGGACATCGACAGCGGCAGCCGGCAGGAAGCCGGCGTGACGGCCGTGGCAGAGGTCCTGCGCGGACACCTGCAAGCTGCCGGCATTGCGGTCACGCTGCATGCCGTGCCCGGCTACGGCGTGTGCCTGGATGCGCTGGTGCCCGGCGCCGGCGATGGCGCGCCGATCCTGCTCATGGGCCATATGGACACCGTGTTTCCGGCCGGCACGGCGGCGCGCCGTCCCTTCCGCGTGGAAGACGGGCTTGCCTACGGGCCCGGCGTTGCCGACATGAAATCGGGCCTGGTGATGAATGTGTTCGTGGCCGAGGCCCTGGCGCGCTGCGGCGGCAATGCCCTGCCAGTGCGCCTTTTCTTTTCCTGCGACGAAGAAATCGGATCGGCCGCCACCCGCGAGCGGATCATGGACGTGGCGCGCGGCGCGCGTGCCGTGTTCAACGCCGAGCCCGGCCGCGTCAGCGGCAACCTGGTGACCGGGCGCAAGGGGTCGATGGTGGTGGAATTCGAGGTAGAGGGCGTGGCCGCGCACGCGGGCGTCAACCATGCCCAGGGTGCCAGCGCCATCGACGCGCTCGCGCGCAAGATCCTGGCGCTGCATGCGCTGACCGACGCCGGGCTGGGCATCACCACCAATGTGGGCTGCGTGAAAGGCGGCATCGTGCCCAACATGGTGGCGCCGCATGCGCAGGCCGAGCTCGACGTGCGTTTCACCGCCGACACGGACATCGACGCGCTGGTCGGGCAGATACGCGCCATCATCGAGGCCGAATCGCTGCCGCGTACCACGGGCCGGATCACCGACATGCGCCGCACCCGGCCGATGACCCAGACACCCACGGACTTGCTGGCGCTGTACCAGCGCGGCGCGCAGCAGCTGGGCTTCTCGGTGGAGGGCGAATTCACCGGCGGCGCCGCCGACAGCGGGCTCACATCCTCGGTGGGCACGCCCACGCTGTGCGGCACCGGCCCGGTGGGCGGCCATGCGCACACCGTGCGCGAGTACTGCGAGCTTGCCACCTTCGTGCCGCGCGCGCAGGCGGTAGCGCTAGCCATCCTCGCACTGCGGTGAGCCGAGGCACTTCCCTGCATCCGACTTTAACTACCTTCACCACACTGCCATGCCGAACGTGCCATTCTCTCGCCGCCATTTCCTCCGCACCGGCCTCAGCGTAGCCGCGCTCGCGTGTGCCGCGCCGCTGGCCGCGCAAGCGCAAGGCGCGTATCCCTCGCGCCCCATCACGCTGGTGGTGCCCTTTCCGCCCGGTGGTTCGGTGGACATCATGGCCCGCCAGTACTCGGAGCCGCTCTCGCGCATCCTCGGCGTGCCGGTGGTCGTCGACAACCGCCCGGGCGCGGGCGGCTCGGTCGCCACGCAATCGGTGGCGCGCAGCAAGCCCGATGGCTATACGCTGGTGGTGTCCTCCCAGAGCAGTCACCTGGCCAACCCGCTGACCCAACCGAAGCTGGGCTACGACCCGATCAAGGATTTCGAGAACATCGCCATCCTGGGCCGCCAGCCCAACGCCCTGGTGGTGCACTCGAGCCTGCCCGTGCGTACCTTCGCGGAGTTCCTCGCCTACGCGAAAAAGAACCCGGGCAAGCTCGACTACGGCAGCGGCGGGGTTGGCAGCATGGGCCAGCTGAATGTGGAGATGCTCAAGGCCAGCACCGGCATCTATGCCACGCACATTCCCTATCGGGGCGGCACGCATTTGATCACGGCCGTGCTGAGCAATGAGGTCCAGTTCATCCTCGACAACCTGGTCATCATGCTGCCCTACATCAAGGAAGGAAAGGTGCGCGCGCTGGCGGTGGCTTCCGAACAGCGCCTGCCGCAGCTGCCCGATGTGCCGACCATGGCCGAGCTGGGCTATCCGCAGCTCAACCTGAGTTCCTGGACAGGCATTGCCGCGCCTGCCGGCACGCCCGAACCGGTGGTGCAGAAGCTCTACCAGGCGGTGCGCCAGGCCGCCAGCGACCCCGCCATGCAGACGGCCCTGCGCGCGCGCGGCGTGTTCCCGCCCGAGGAGATGACGCCAGCCGCCTTCGAGCGGATGATGGCCGAGCGGATGCAGCGCTACGGCGAAGTGGTCCGGCGAGCCAGGATCTCGGCGGAGTGAGTGCGCGGGATCAGGGCCTGACGGTGGCCTGCCCGCCCGTCTCACCCATTCCGCCCACTCCGCCCGCGCGCAGCATGTCGATGACAAGCTGCATGGCCGGCGTGGGCGGGCGGCTCTTGCGCAGCACCAGGCCATAGGGCGCAAGCCGGCCATGCAGGGCTACCGGCAGCGTGGCGATCATGTTCAGGTCTTCGTAGTAGCGGGCCACCGAGGTGGGCAGCACGGCCAGCATGTCGGATTCGCGCAGCACGGACAGCGTGGTGAGGATCGACGACGTCTCCACCGTGCTCACCGGCGGCGGCACGCGGTTCTCGCGGAAGGTCTGGTCAATGATCTGGCGCATCGGGCTGGGGTGCGGCTGGATGATCCAAGCGTATTCCGTCAGCGCGGCCAGTTTCAGCTTGCCGTGCTCCGCCGCCGGATGCCCCACGCGGGTGACGATGGACAGCGCCTCCTCCCCCAGCGTCTCGAACGACAGCTCCTCCGACGGCCAGCCATCCGGGATGCGGCCCAGCACGATATCGATCTGGTCCTGCTGCAGGGCGTGCACCAGCACATCGCTGGTATCGATCTGCACGATGATGTGCAGGCGCGGATGCGCTTGCTTGAGCCTGACAATCACCCGGGTCAGCAAATCCGGCGCCGGCGCCATCACGGCGCCCACGCGCACCTTGCCGACATCGCCGGCCTGGATGGCGACCAGTTCTTCGCGCAACTCGTCCATATCGGCAAAAACCACCCGCGCGTAGCGCATCACCGCCTTGCCCGACACCGTGGGGTCCAGCCCGCGTGCGTGGCGCGTGAACAGCGATACGCCAAGTACATCCTCCAATTCCTGCAAGGACTTTGTGGCCGCCGGCTGGGTCAGCGCCAGCCCTTCCGCCGCCTGGCGCAACGAGGGCGACTCCGACAGCGCCAGCATCAGCTGCAGGTGCCGCATACGCAGGCGTTTGCGGATGGACGCGCTGGATGGGATGGTCACGGCGATAAGCTCCGATAATAGGTGGACAACAATATCCGATGTTTTGTTTATCGCGGATTCTCGCACATGGCTTGGGCGCGACAGAGGTCTGCCGCGGCTGGCCTTTCCCGCACATTCCCACGGCCGCTACGGCGTCCGGAACCCGTCTTCCGCATTTTTCGCTGCACTTCGGCGCATTTGCGGCCTGTTTCCGCGCTGCTGCGGTGCTTTTCGGGCATACTGACCCGCTCCCTCCCCATTGCGAAGCCGGCGTCCTGGCTTCCCCCCTTGATGCCCGGCTATCAAACCAAGCAAGAGAGCATTGCCGTCGCCGGCGTAGCCGACCTGGTCATTCGCTCGCTGCTGGATAAGCAGCAGTACTACGACCCCCTCGGCGAAGCCGATCGCATGGGCATTTCTTCCGCCATGTGGCCGCTGTTCGGCCTGCTGTGGCCATCCGGCGCGCACCTGGCTGCCCRCATGGCGGCGCGCCCGGTGGATATCACCGAACGCGTGCTGGAGATCGGCTGCGGCCTGGGCCTGGCCAGCCTGGTGGGACACCGCCGCGGCGCCGACATGACCGCCAGCGACTGCCATCCGATGGCAGCGAGCTTCCTGGCGGAGAACGTGCGTCTAAATGGCCTGGCGCCGATGAAATACCGGCACGGGCACTGGAGCGCCACGGCGCCTGAACAGGACGCCGCCGAGGGTGCGAGCCCGGCCAGCGCCTACGTCCATGGCCATTTCGACCTGATCATCGGCAGCGACCTGCTCTACGAGCGCGATGCCAATGCCAGCCTGGCTCACTTTATCGGGCGCCATGCCAGCCCCACCGTCGAGGTCTGGATCGTCGATCCCGACCGCGGCAACCGCCCGGCCTTCAACCGGCAGATGGTCGAGCAGGGTTTCCTGATGCGCGAGGAAAAGCTGGACCGCGCGGCCTCCCCCGGCGTGGAGGCCTATAAGGGGCGCCTGCTGGTTTATCGCTGGGCCGCGCCGATGCCGCCCGCGCCCACCCTGCAGTAGCAGCCAGCCCCCGCCCGCAAGCACCTCCCCTCAACAAGGCGTAGCATAACGGGCTCCCCAAACCCTCCGCCTAGCCTCATGCGTTCCGCGCGATCCCTGCCGCCCCTTGTGTCCCTGCGCGCTTTCGAAGCGGCCGCAAGACGCCTGAGCTTCAGCCAGGCGGGGCAAGAGCTGTTCGTCTCGCAAAGCGCGGTCAGCCACCATATCCAGAAACTGGAAGAAAACCTCGGCGTGGCATTGTTCGAGCGACGCACCCGCGCCGTAGCGCTGACCCAGGCGGGGCAGGCTTACTATGCACAGGTCCATGCGGCGTTCGAGCTGCTGCGCCAGGGCACCGAGCAGATCCGCGCCCCCGCCGGCGCGCGCACGGCCCTGACCGTGGGGCTGCTGGCTTCCTTCGGCACGCGCTGGCTGGCGCCGCGGTTGCCGGCCTTCTCGGCGGCGCATCCCGGCATCGACCTGCAGTTGCGCCCCGATATCGCCCTTGCGGACGTGGCGGGCGGGGAGGTGGACGTGGCGATCCGCTACGGCCGGGGTGCCTGGCCGGGCGTGGACGCGCAACTGGTCATGCCCGAGCGCTTGTCGGTGGTCTGCGTCCCCGCGCTGATCGCGGGCCCGGACCGCCCGCGCAAGCCGCAGGACCTGCTGCGCTACCCGTTCCTGGCCTCGCATGCCAGGCATCCGTTCGAATGGGACGCCTGGGCCCGCCGCTTCGGCCTGGCGCTTGGCCAGGCACAGACCGTGCGCCTGCACGACTACAACATCGTGGTGGAAGCGGCGCTCGCCGGGCAAGGCATGGCGATGGGCCGGCACCGCCTGATCGCCCAGCAGCTGGCCAGCGGCGCACTGGTGCCGGCACTGCCCGGCGCGGTATTGGATGACCCCGGCATCGGATGGTGGCTGGTCACGCCGCGCGGCCCGCTGAGCGAGGCCGCGTCGGCATTCCGTGCGTGGCTCATCGAAACCGCCGTCCGCGACCCGATGGACGGCACGCATTAGCCGCGACGCATTAGTTTTGCTCATGCATGCGGGCCGAGAATTGATTGGTTCTGCCGTGGCCAAGCCGATAGGATTGGCGTTTTCCAACCTCGCTCCGGCGTAACCGACATGACCCTCTCCATCTCCGCCCGCGTGGCCGAACTCGGCCTGGCCCTGGAATCCGCGGCCGCTCCCGCCGCCAACTACGTGGCGTTCGTGCAGGAAGGCAATCTGCTCTTTATCTCCGGCCAGATCTCACGCAAGGATGGCCAGCCCACCTACCTGGGGCGCCTGGGCGACAACATCTCCGACGAAGACGGCGTGCAGGCCGCGCGGCTGTCGGCGCTGGGCATCCTGTCGCAGATTGCCGCCGCCACGGGCGACCGGCTGGACCGCGTGGCCCGCGTCGTACGCCTTGGCGTCTTCGTGGCCAGCACGCCGGAATTCCATCGCCAGAGCGCCATCGCCAACGGCGCATCGGACCTGATGGTGCAGGTATTCGGCGAGGCGGGCCGTCACGCGCGCGCCGCGGTTGGCGTTGCGTCGCTGCCCAGCGGCGTTGCCGTGGAAGTCGAAGCCGTGATCTCGCTGACCCAGCCCTGAACCCGACGCGCCTCACCGGAACCCCCATGCCCCCTCCCCTCACCCCCGCCGCCGTGGAGGCGCTGCGCGCCCGCGCGCCAGGCACGCTGACCACCACGCACTTCAATCACGCCGGCGCCTCGCTGCCCTCCGCGGCCACGCTGGAAGCGATTCACGCCCACCTGTGGCGCGAAGCCACGCAGGGGCCGATGGAGGCCGGCTTGGCGGCCCGCGAACAAACGGAACGCGCGCGTACCCTTGCCGCGCGGTTGCTGAACGCCCAGCCGGCGGAGATCGCCCTGACCACCGGCAATTCGCCCGGCTGGGGCGCCGCCTTTGCCGCACTGGGATCCTGGCAGCCCGGCGACCGCATCCTGGTAGGGCGCCACGAATGGGGCGGCAACCTGGCCGCCATGCGCCTCACGGCGCAGCGCGCGGGCGCATCGATCGAAGCCATTCCGTCCGATAGCAGCGGCGCCGTGGATCCCGAGGCGCTGGAGGCCATGCTGGACGACCGCGTGCGCCTGATTGCGCTGACCTGGCTGCCGGCCAACGGCGGACTCATCAATCCCGCCGCGGCCATCGGAAAGGTGGCGCGGCGCCACGGCATCCCCTACTTCATCGACGCCGCACAGGCGGTGGGCCAGTTGCCGGTCGACGTGGCCCAGGTAGGCTGCGATGTGCTGAGCGGCGCCGGCCGCAAGGCGCTGCGCGGGCCAAGGGGCACCGGCCTGCTCTATGTGCGGCAGGATTTCCTGCCCCGCCTGACGCCGGCATTCGTGGACACCTATTCCGCGCCGCTGGATGCGCACGGCGACCCCGTCCTGCGGCCTGGCGCGGCCCGCTTTGAATCGGCCGAAGCATCGATGGCGCTGCGCTGCGGCCTGGCCAATGCCTTGCAGGAAGCGTTGGAGATCGGCCTTGAGAACATCCGTGCGCGGATCGATGCCACCGCACAGGCGCTGCGCGCGCAAATGGCCGGAATACCCGGCGTGACGGTGCTGGACCAAGGCCGCGAGCGCTCCGGACTGGTGGCCTTCAACGTGGCCGGCCAGGACCCCGTGTCGGTGCAGCGCAGCCTGGCGGCGCAGGGCGTGGTGATCGGCAGCAACGGTACCGCCTATACGCCCCTGGATATGAACGCCCGCGGACTCAGCCAGATTGCCCGCGCCTCGGTCAGCTACCTGACCACCGAGGCGGAGATCGGGAAATTGCTGGGGGGCTTGCGGGCGCTGGTGCGTTAGGGCGCCGGTATCCCGATATCCAGGCCGATCCAATCTCACGGCCCCCTTTTCGCGTCAGCGCTCACGCAGGCCGCGATCCCATCGCTAGTCCCCCTTCCCGGCACCCGCCTTGTCCGCCGTGCCAGCACTTCGCAGCGTGGGTACCAGATCGTCCGGCGTCTCGACGTTGACTGGAATGGGTGGCATCCAGCGCAAGGTGCGCTTCGCGCTATCACGCGGGCCGCTCAGGTAGGTGTGCCAGTGTGCCCGCCGGATGTGCGGGCGCGGGCCAGCATGAGTCCCAGCACCATCGCCAGCGCCGGCGGCATCGCCAGCGGCATCACGGCCAGCACGGCGCAGCGCGGCGCCCAGACGCGTGGCAACGTCCCAGCACACCGGTCGCTGCGCGGCGAACATGCGCACCCCCTTCTTGGTGCGCTTCGGCACCGGCCGCGATGGCCGGGATGCACCATCCCCGATTTCGGCGGCTTCGCTGCACAGGTACAGGAGCAGCGAGAGAATACGCGGCAGCAGCGTCGGCATATTTCGCTCAAAATCTGGTTCGGGCGCCATGCCGTCCTCACGCATGCTTTGAAACATGCCGCGAATAGCCTCGCCCAACGTGCGGCGGGTCAGATCGATCGGGCAGGTGAGCAGGCCGTCAGTGTAATTGAGCTGCAGCATCAGCACCTCGCGGCCGGTGTTGGTTTCACACAGGTTGGCGAAGACGCCGTAAACGAGAAGATCGTCCCAGTGCATGCCGGGCGTCTCAAGATAAACACACCATTCTGGCAAGTGCCGCAACAACGCCGCGGGCAATTCCCCTGTCACGGGCGTCGCGCACAAGGCATCGTAGACCGTCGGGTCGATGCGGTAAATCCCCTGCGTCACGCGCCAGGCCGCTATTGTCGCCACAAGTTGCAAATGCGTGACCAGCCCCTTCGGCGTCGGGTCGCCTGGGCGCAGACCGAGCCTGCGCATCATCATGTTCCGAAGCAGCGTGTATGGAATGTAGTAGTGGTCAGGCCATCCCCGCGCCGCTGGATCACGCAAGGCGCGCAACTTGTCCGTTGTCGCCAACAGGCCGGGATAGCAGGTGCCGACGTGCGTGAGCCAGTAACCGGGATGCATCTTCGCTGCGTCGCCCGATGCCGACGGCAATGCGGCAGGCACCTGCGGCTGCGGTGCGTGCGCTGCGTTGATTGAATTCGTCATCGTCTTTCGCCTCATCAGTAAAGCGGCACCGGTATCATCCCGCGAGCCGTGACATCGGCAAGCGAGCAGCCGCTTGCACCGTGGCTAGTCTGCCCATGCCGCCGCCATCCACTGCGCCGGAACCATCAAAGCTGGCCCCCGCCAGCTCCAGCGTGCTGCCTCGCACCTCGATCCTTACCGGATCGGTCTTCTTCCACTGTTTCTTCGGCACCACCAGCTTCCAGACCGTCTCCTTGCCGGGGCTACGGAAGAGCGCGATGACCCCGACATATTCCGCCTCGGCATGCATCGGCTCGCTCAAGCTCACGCTCRCATCGGGGCGCAGGATGACGTCCTTGGTCGCCAGCAGATCCGGCTTGAGTAATTCGAGATCATCGGCCTGCAGTCGCGCATAGCCCAGCTGTTCAAAGGCCTGCGGCGATTTCAACTGGTAGATCCGCACCACCGTCGACAACGATTGCCCGGCGCCGTTTGTATTTAACGACGGCCGGCTGGTGAGATCGAGGCTCATGGTCTTGACCTGCGTCGTGAAGGCCCATTTCGCTGCCTCCACCGTGCTGTCCTTGACTGCCTGGCCCACGCCGCAACCAGCTATATGGGTGGCAACCAGCAGTAGGGCACCGTTTCGAAGCTGTCGCCTCATCGTGTTGATCCTCTTTGTGCAGCGTATTGCTGCGTTGAGTTGTGCCCGCGCCAGTTCCCGAGTTGCRCGCGGGTAACGGCATCGCTGGCGCCCGGGGCGTCGGCTTCGCTGTGCCGCCTGAGCTGCGTGGTGTAGCCCAGGCTCACCTGGTCCGAATTCAAGGCCGGCGCCGGCATCAGCGCGGGCCTC
>NZ_JBFTSG010000108.1:0-10417 GCF_056399885.1 Cupriavidus sp. 01L45
CCGAGCGAATCCAGAATKCGCCAGACATGGGCCTCGTTGTATGACACCCCGAAGCGTTGCTCGATGAGTAGACGCACCCGTTTGAGCGTCCACAGTTCGGTGCCAAAGCCATGCTCGGTGGGGCGCTGCAGCAARGCACGACACAACTGCTCGCGCTGGGCATCGTCGAGCAACGACGGCCGTCCACGGGCCATGGTGCGCAGCGCRTCGAWGCCGCCTTCGTCCAGTCGCGCCTTCCAYGTGTACACCGTCTGCCGTGCCACGCCCACCGCAGCCGCAACCTCCGCGACCGGCTTGTTCGCTAACAGCATCCGTCCAGCGCGAACCCGCTTTCTGGTCGCTTCGTCCATCTTCCCAGTCATGCAATCGACTCCCGATCAACGCCTTGATCAGATAACGCGTGAGACTCGAATCGGTTGTCATGATTTATACAAGTCTCAATTAGGGGCGGCCTTACTGCAGCCGGGAAGCCATTCCATGACACGGCGTTAGCAAACGTCCCATTTGGTCGAGCTTGCCGCGCAGTTCCGTAGGTTTGGGGCACCGCGCGCGAGTGTTTGTTCGAGTTCGGGCGGCTCGGCGCAGGCTAAACGGTGCTAATCCCTGCTGGAGCAGAGGCACTCGGTCTTGCGGCGATCCAGCACAGGAAACCCGTGGGCTAGCGGAGCGGCGTGGCGAAGCGGCGGCGCAGCCAGGCTACGATGGGACCAAGCACCGGCAATTGCTGCCAGAGTTCTTCCGCGGCATCCCAGTAATCCCGATGAAAAGTGACGCAGCCGCTCTCATCAAAGCGCAAGTGTGTACTGCCATGGACCTGATGCGGCTTCCCCTTCAGTACAAAGTGAAAGTTCCACACCACAAAGGCCTGGGTCGCGCCGGCTTGCCCGATCTTCTCGGCGATCACGAAGCGCGGGTTGTCCGCGGCAACGAACATATGAGCGAAGATCCGGCGGATAGCCTCTCGCCCGCGCACGTCGTTGAAGGGATCCTTGAAACGGGCATCCTCGGAGTAGAAGCGCGCGATGTCGCCCAGCGAAGACGGCGAGAGGGTTTCGTACCAGTGCAGCAACGCGTCCAGCGGGATTGGTGGAGCCGGTGGGGTCAGATGGGTCACGACGCATCCATTACTTTTTGCAGCGCTGCAAAGCGCAACCGGTACGGTAGCAGGCTCGCCAGCTTGAGCAGGCGGGTAAAGCGGCGCGGAAAATCGATCTCAAAACGGCCTCGCGCCAGGCCTCGCAGGATAGCCTCGGCGGCGACCTCAGGCGTGAGCAGAGCGGGCATGGGAAAGGCATTATGCGCCGTCAGCCGGGTCTTGACGAAGCCGGGGTTGACCAGGTAGACGCCCAGCCCATGTGGATGCAGTTCCGCATAGAGCAGCTCCGCCAAGTTGATCAGCGCGGCTTTGGTCGGGCCGTAAACTGTGGCATTGGGCAGTCCCATATAACCGGCCACGCTGGCCACCAGCACCAGGCTGCCGCTGCCGCGTGCCAGCATATCGGCGAGCGTGGACTGCAATCCGTAATAGACACTGTTCAGATTCGTCTCGATGGTGTGGCGCACGCTTTCGGCCTCCAGTTCCCAGGGGCGCAGTGGGCGGTAGTCGGCGGCACAGAACACCACCAGGTCGACGCCGTCCCACGCCTCGCGCAGGCTGGCGTGCGCCGGGCCCCAGGCGCCGGGGTCGGTGGCGTCCATTGGTAACAGGAGCGCCTTTGCGTCGTCTTGCGCCACCACTCTCAAGGCTTCGGCGCGCCGCGCGGACAGCGCCACCCAGGCGCCGCGTGCAAGCAGGGCGCGCGCCAGCGCCGCGCCAATGCCGCTCGAAGCGCCGACCAGCCATACCCGTTTCCCGTTCCATTCGGTCCAGCGCGGATTGAGTGCCATCCAGGCCATGCTTGCCTCTTCTGATTGAACCAATAGCAACAGCGGATCGGATCGGACCGGCGGCAGCCAGCTGCGGCCGTTACCGCGGTCGCCTGAAAAACACCGTGACCTGCCCCACCTCGAAGCCGAACTTCGAGACGCTGGCGCGGTTGATCATGGTGTGCGCGTCGACCAGGTACATCCAGTCGTCGAACTGCACGTCATAGGTGGTGTTGCCCACCGGCAGCCTCAACGTGTAACGCCAGTTCAGGGCGTTGCCGGCGCTCTGTCCGATCGCCTCGCCCACTACATCGCCGGCACGCCCGCGCCAAGTGCCGTCGAGCTGCCGCGCCAGCGTCCAGGTGCGCTGCTCGGCGGTGCCGTCGCTGTAGTTGAAATGCTCGTCGAGCACGAAGTCGTTGCCCTGCCGGCGGCCTTCGATAGCCACCGTAAAGCGCTTGACGACCTCGCCCCCGCGTTTCTGGAACATGCCCCACGCCTCGGTTTTGCCAGTAAAGAAGGCGGGCACATCAAGCATTGGCTGCTGCTGCGCGTACCGGGAAATATCCGGGCCGGTGCAGGCCGCCAGCGAGAAGGCGGAACACAGCAGCCAGCGCCGATACCGATAGGGGCGGTGCACCAGGCGGGGAAGGCCGACGCGGGTCATATTGGCTTCTCCTTTGGGGATTGGGATGTCGCACGTGTGCGCAGGCACAGCATGGCGGCGAGCTTGAATACGCAGGGCAGGCCGCCGTAGACCAGCGCCAACGCATGGCTGCCCGCCGGACTACCACCGGCGCCAGGCTGATAACCGCACCACGCCAGCAAGGGCAGAGCCAGGCCGGATAGCGCGAGCGCCAGCTTGCCCAGCAGGCTCCAGATGCCGTAGTAGCTGGCGGGCTGCTCCCCGGCGGGAATCAGGCCGGCCAGCAGCACAGGCGGCAAGGCAAGATCGGCACCGAGTGCCAGGCCAGCCACCACGCAGACCGCCAGATAGGCGCCGGTATCGCCCGCGCCGAGCCCCGCCGCCCAAACGAAGGCGGCTACCGCCAGTACCATGCCGAGGCGCCAGGCGCGTGCAGGCCCGAGCCGGGCCGACAGCCGGGTCCAGAGTGGCAGGCCTGCGGCGCCTGCGGCGAAATACGTGGCCAGGAATGCCCCGGACAACTGCGGCGCACCGAGCCGGTCCTGGATGAAAAACAGGGCCAGCGTAGCCGGTATCGATACCGAGACGGCGTTGAGGAAATAGGGCAGCAGCAAATGCCGGAAGCCGCGGTTGGCCAATGTGGCGCGCCAGCCCGCCACCCCTGCGTCATGGTGGCGCCAGGCTGGCGCGCGCCGCAGCAATAGCCACAGCGCCGCCAGCAGCAAGGCGGCAAACAGCAGAGCGTAGCTGGCCATGGCCGGCTCCGCGGGCCAGCCAGAGGCACCCAGCAGCCAGGCAGGCAGCACGCTGGCCAGCATCACGCCCGCCAGGCCCGCTCCTTCGCGCCAGGCAGCCGCGCGGGTCAGGGCGGCGGGGTCGCGGGAAAGGCGCGCGCCCCAGGCCAGGTAGGCGATACTGACCACGCTGTGCGCGCTGTAGACCAGTACAAGGGTGAGGGCCAGCCAGGCCGCCAGCGCGGCGCCCCGCACCGGCGGCAGCCACAGCGCGGCAAAGGTGGCGGCCAGCATCAGGCACGCCAGCCATAATGCTGGCGTCAGCTTGCCGCGTTGCATAAGCCGGGCGATCCAGCGACCGAGGAAGGGATCCTGCACGGTATCGACCAAGCGGGCTGCGAACAGTACCGTGCCGGTGGCAGACAAGGCCAGTCCCAGTTCGCTGGCGTAGTAGGCCGGCACCTGTATATAGACTGGCAGTGCCGCCATGGCTAGCGGCATCCCGAGCAGGCCATAGGCCGCCATGGCGGGAACCGTGGCGGCGGACGCGGCGCCCGGGGTGTTCATCGCGTCAGCCCGAGCAGACGCTGGCGCAATGCTGGCGCACGGGTGGCGGGATCGAGCCAGATCGAGAAGAAGGCCTTGGCGAAGTCCGGGTCATCGATTTCCGCGGTCAGTTGCTCACCGGCGTAGAAGCGCACGCCTTTGCCGGGCACGAACACTCCGGTAAGCGTATCGCCGGGCCGCACGTCGACAAAGGCAAGCGCCATGTGCGCCCGCCAGCTTTCGAGCTGTTGCGGGCCGGGTGCGGTGCCGCCGGCGCTGCCGATGCGCTTCATCTCGTCCAGGCTTGTTTCGACCAGGCGCTCGCGCTTGATGCCGCGGTCGTAGGTCAGTTGCAGCGCGAAGGGAGCCTGCGGCGCGAGCGGCAGACGCACGCTCCAGAGCTGGGCGGTATAGAATCGGAAGCCAAACACGCGGAACTCGCCTTCGCCCGACAGGCGGGCGGGCTGTACGTCGGCACGCCAGCCGGCCGCGGCTAGGGCAGGCGCGCAGAGAATGGTCATGATGAGGGCGACAGCGGCGCGGCGCATCTCACCCCGCCCTTTGCAAGACAAACTGCATGACGTCGGTACGGCCTTCGTCGAATCCCGCTTCGCAGTAGCACAGATAGAGCCGCCAGGTACGAACGAAGGTATTGTCGAAGCCCTGCGCGGCGATATCGTCCAGCGCCTGCTCGAAGGCGGCACGCCAGTGGCGCAGCGTCTGCGCGTAATCGGGGCCGAAGGCCAGTGCGGCGCGGCCGTCCATCCCCGCCTGCAAGGCAGCGCGCAGAAAGCGCCGGGGGCTTGGCAGCATGCCGCCGGGAAACACATACTCTCGGATAAAGTCGCTGCTGGCACGATAGGCTTCGAAGCGCTGCTCCGCGATCGTGATCGATTGCACCAGCGCGCGTGCCCCGGGCCGCAGGCGCTGGCGCAGCATGCCGAAGTAGCAGGGCCAGTAACGCTCGCCCACTGCCTCGAACATCTCGATCGAGACGATGGCGTCGTACTCGCCGTCGAGGTCGCGATAGTCGCGCAGTTCCAGCCTGGCGAGCCCTTCCAGCCCCGCCTCGACCACGCGCCGCCGGGCGACCTCAAGCTGGGCCACGGAAATGGTGATACCGTGCACCTGAATACCCTGGCGGGCCGCGTGCAGGGCAAAGCCGCCCCAGCCACAGCCGACTTCCAGCACGCGCATGCCGGGCTTGAGGGCGAGGGTGTTGACAATGTGCTGATACTTCGCGTACTGCGCGGTTTCAAGCGAGCGATTCTTCTCGCCCTGAAACAGCGCGGCGGAATAGGTCCAGCTCGGGTCTAGCCAGCGCTGGTAGAAGGCATTGCCGAGGTCATAGTGTGCATGGATATTGCGCCGGCTGCCCTGGCGGCTGTTGGGGCGCAACACGTGGCGCAGGCCGTACCACAGCCGCGCCAGCCAGCTGCCGACCACGGTCTGCGGTAGCGCTGGCTCGTTGCGGATGGCCAGGCGCAGCAGCGCGGTCAGGTCCGGGCTGTCGACCCAGCCCGCCCGGTAGGCCTCGGCGAAACCGATATCACCGGCGCGCAGGATCTCACCGCAGGCGCGCCAGTCATGCAGCTCCAGGCGCGCCCCGGGACCGCCGTGGGGGTCGCCAAACAGGCGCTGCTCGCCCGCAGGCGTGACCAGCAGGAGGTGGCCGACGCAAATACGTTCGAGCAATGTCAGAAAGAGACGGGCTGACGCAGGGGCACCGTCGGGCGGCAAGGTAAGCGCGCGGGAAGGCGTCATGGCTGGTTATCCTCGGACTGCGGCAGGTTGGTGGAGGGGTTGCGGTTTGCCGGACCGGGTGGACCGGCGGGGCGGGAGGCGCCAGCCGCACCGGCAAAAACGGCATCTGCCGGCGTAGCCGATGGCGCGGGGTTCTTGCCATGGAAAGGCACCTTCTTCAGCCACAGGCGCAGGGCCTGCGAGTGGATACGTGCCATCACCGATATCGTGAGCCATGGCTGCCGCGCCAGTGCGCCCAGCACATTGGGACGCGAAAACGGCAAGCGCCGCCCGCCAATCGCGGTGCGGATCAGCAGGCCCCCCGCGTCGTAATAGTCGATGCCGGCAAATGCGGTGCCCTCGGTATCGCGAAATCGGAACGTGTAGCCGCCTTCGACTTGGCAGAAGGGCGAAACATGCAGGGCCTTGCGGCAGGTCAGCACGGTGCTGACACCGATCACGCCTTGGTCTGGTGCCGACAGCAGATACCGGTGGCTGGCGCCGAAGGTGTTGTTAACTTCCGCCAGCACCGCGCGCAAGTCACCGGCGCAGTCATGGCAGTACCAGAAACTGACCGGATTGAAGGCGTAGCCGAAAACCCGGGGGAAGGTCTGCAACCAGATCTCACCGTCGACGGGCAGGCCGGCCTGCGTCAGCAACTGGCGCATCCACGACGAGAGTCCGCTGCCATCGCGCGGGCCATAATCCCGCGTGTAGAGGGCGAGCGGCGCCCAGCAGTCGATGCCGAACCACCAGTGGCGCAAGGCAGGAAGACGGTCGAGATTGCAGCGAAGGAAAAACACCGGATACACAAAACGGTTGCGCACCGGGCGCAGGCGTTCGTGCATCACGCGCCCGACCATCAGCCAGGCAGCAGGCTTGTCGGAAGCGGCGCTCATATTCGTGCCCAATCAGGCAATGCGTCGAAATCGGCCGCCACGCGCAGGGCGGACTTGAGGCCGTCCTCATGAAAGCCATAGCCCGTCCAGGCACCGGCAAACCAGGTGCGGCGCCGGCCCTGTAACGCCGGTACCCTGGCTTGCGCCGCCACCGCGGCCAGGTCAAAGACGGGATGCTGGTATTGGTAGCGGCCCAGTTCAGTGCCCGGTGCCGGCGGCGCGATCGGATTGAGCGTCACGACTACCGGAGTCTTGAAGGGCAGCGGCTGGAGCTGGTTACACAGGTAGCTGACGCAGACCGGACGGGCAGGGTCGGCAGCGCAGTCGTCCGGGCTCGAATCGCGGCCGTTGGTGCCAACCGAGCGGCCGAGGTAATTCCAGGCCGACCAAACTTGGCGCCGGCGCGGCAACAGGGCGGGATCGGTATGGAGGATCGCCACGTTAGGCTGGTACTGCACCGCGCCAAGCACGGAACGCTCAGTAGGATCGGCATCGACCAGCATACGCAGCGTGGTCGGGGCGTGGGTTGCCAGCACCACGGCATCGAAGTGCTCGGGGCCGTTATCGGTCAGCAGGTCCACGCCCGCGTCGTGTCGCCGGATGCTCTGCACTGCCGTCGACAAACGGATGCTGGCCCCGCGCTTGCCGAGTTGCGCCGCAATCTGGCGTACATACTCGCGCCCGCCGCCAAGCACCGTTTTCCACTGCGGCCGGTTGTTGACTTGCAACAGGGCATGGTTCAGGCAGAAGCGCAGGAAGGTCGCCGCCGGAAAGCGCAGGATATCCGCAGTGGCACTGGACCAGATTGCGGCGGCCATCGGCAGCAGGTAGTTCTGGCGGAAAGGATGGCCATAGCCGCCACCGCTCAGGAGTTCGCCGACTGAGCAGCCGCTCTGCGTGGCCATGACCAGGTTACGCTCGGCCGCGCCATTGAAGCGCGCGATATCCCGTAACATGGACAGGAAACTCGGGGAAACCAGGTTGCGGCGCTGCGCGAACACCGTGTTGAGATTGCTGCCCGCCCACTCCAGTCGGCCCCGGTCCAGCGACACCGAGAACGACATATCGCTTGGGTGGGCAGTGACGCCCAGTTCCGCGAACAGCGCGATCAGGTTGGGATAGGTCCGGTCGTTGAAAACCAGGAAGCCGGTATCGACCGGATGGCACGATCTCTCCAGTTCCACGTCGACGGTATTGGTGTGGCCGCCGAGGTAATTGCCGGCCTCCAACAGCGTAATGTTGTGCCGGCGCGACAGCAGATATGCGCTCGCCAGGCCCGAGATGCCAGCGCCGACCACCGCGATGCGCTGGCCACGCGGATAGGAACCGGGTGCGCCACTCATGCCTGATCCTCGCCACAAAGGAAACAGGCAACGGCGCCGGCAACCCTGTGCCTGGCGGGGTTTTTGGACCGGCTCTGCCGGGGTTCTTCTGAATTCGACATCGCTGTGCCTGGATGGGTGCTATGATGGATTCGTACCGCATTGGAAAAAAGATTACTACATAGTAGCGATAATTACTAATGAGTATTTTCGGCAGGCTCAGTTTTAAGGACCAGGCCTTCAAGCTTCGCGAGAACGCCATTCTTGATGCGGCGACGCGTATCTTGGGGATCAAGGGCTTCGACCTGATGACCATGGACGACGTGGCGCTGGAGGTCGGCATCTCCAAGCCCAGCCTCTACAAGCATTTCAAATCGAAGGAGGATCTGGTCGGTGAGGCCTTGATCCGGCTGATCGACGGTGCGCTCGAGTACCTTGAACAATTGCCGGTGGACATGACCGGGCTTGCGCGGCTGCGCGCATTGCTGGAATGGGCTCTGCGGGTCCGCCTGACCGGCGGGCTGCCGTTCCTGCCGTCCACCAGCCCCCACGTGCGCGAGATGCTGACCCGCAACCTGCGCTACGTGACGCGGGTGCTCAAGCTCAACCGGCAACTGGAAAAGCTCGTCGGCGAGGCCAAGAAGGCCGGAGAGTTGGACCCGTCGCTGCCCGACGACGTGATCCTGTTCAGCTACTACGCCCGCACCTGCGACCCGGCGGTGGAATATCTACAGCTCTACAGCAAGCTCGGCACCGACGAGATCGTCGAACACATGCTGAAGGTGTGCTTCGAGGGAATGCGCAGTCACTTGTAGGCGGCCACGGAACGGGCCGTAGACCTATGGCCTGATGCCTACTTATACGGGGAAGATGGTGGACTGGACTCACCCCGTGACGCGTCCGGGACAGGCGCCTGGATGAGGCTCGGCGATACATGCCCTAGAGAGCAGAAATTGCCCGCTTGGCAGAAGCAATAGCAGACTGCGGAAAAGCCCGTACTGATGAAGCCGGTGGTACAGCGGACCCCGTCTGGCGAGAGATGCTGACCCTTGGGGCGTAACAGGGGAGGAAACCTGAGTGCGTTTTGACGTCAGCAAGGTTGGCAATCGGCAAGTTTGGCATGTGGCGCAAGCGCTTGAGCTGCGAACAGCAGGCTCCGGCACTTTTGGTCATGCCCATCGCTAGCCGCTATCAGCGATGCCCGCGCTCTCACTACGCAATCCAGTTGGTTATCGGGGCACCGAGTAGCCTGGAGCGTCAGTACCACAGTACAAAGGTACTGGGGGGTTTTGCTTTTATGGCGGCGATTTTCTTGGAGGTGCCACACGCCGCACTCCAAAGCGCTCGGACGAAAAAAACCCGCCAAAGGAGGCGGGTTGAATCCATGTCGAGGAGACAAGGAGGAGACAAGGGTTAGTATAAACCCTAGTTTTTCTGATGGCAACGGTCCCTCGTTACAATTTCCGCAATGCAGCATTGTCTTTGCCGAGGCGCCAAAAATGGCGTCTTTTTTTGACCCCCAGAAAAATGTGACAGTATCATGCATTGTCTTTTTGTGCTGCATGATGCGCACGCGCGTCATGTTGATGACCGCCGCGGCGTTGACCTGCGGACAAGCACCGCTATCGCGATTGGGATGCGGGTGGCGAGATGGGACACTGACGGGACACCTACCCGGAGAAAACAAAAAACAGAGAACTATGTTTGTCTTGTAAGTATTTGATTCGATTACGTTTAGTGCCTCTCTGTTACTCCTGATTTCTCGCGATCTCCGATCTTTAATCCGTTGGTCGAAAAAAACCCGCGTCGCCGGGTGGAAACGCGGGTAAATAGCGGTACTGCTCAGCCAATGTACAGAGACTTAAAGATTCCTCATATCAGGGTTAACAAAAGTGTTGCGTCGCAGCATATGCCATCGGAAAGCCGCTGCTATGTGGTAGGTGCCATGCTTTGCTTGCTATCCAGCCTGCAGCCCTCGCACGCGCGCGCGTGAGACCCGCCAAAAGTCGCGGCTTGTGGCAACAGTTGAGACGTATCCGTCTGCAGAACCCATGTTGACGTTGGGCTACGGCTCCGGCAGGCCATCGGAGCGGTGGACGAGCGTCGGATGTTAGGAGACCGCGCCAAATCGGGGGCAACGTCGATGTTCTCTGCCGAGAGGCTAATGAGGCACCTTCAATGCGCGCATGGCTCCCGATCCTGGGCCGGCAAACTCCGTCCTTCAAGGAGACCGCGCCAAAGCGGGGGCAGACGACCGTGCCACTGCTGAGAGGCCAATGAGGCACCTAAAATGCGCGCATGGCTTCCGTTCCTGGGCCGGTGATCTCCGTCCTTCAACTTCGAATTGCTCTGAGCGGCCTGTGCCCGCCGGTTTGGCGACGCGTCCTCGTTCCTGAGCACTTGACGCTCGGACAATTGCACAATGTCATCCAGGTAGTCATGGGTTGGGCCAACGAGCATCTGCACACGTTCAGCATTCGTGGCAGGCGTCACGGCGAAGCTCATGAGGGCGTCTTGCAGTTCTCCACCGCGGCAAACGAACTGCCACTGACTGCGTTTCGTCTCCGCGAACACGAAGGCTTCGTCTATGTGTATGACTTCAACGCGTGGTGGCGCCACGAGATACGGGTGGAGCGGCGTAGGCTGCGGCAACATCCTGGC
>NZ_JBFTSG010000109.1:0-9598 GCF_056399885.1 Cupriavidus sp. 01L45
CTCATGGTGAGGCGCACGGTGAGCGGGTCGGGCGTGTCGATGCGCGCGATCGGCTTGGTGTAGCTGGTGAAGGAGCCTGGGCTATTGGTGAGTTTGTCCGGGCGCTCCAGCGAGGCCTTGACGTCTTCGCTGGTGAACGGCGTCCCGTCGTGCCATTTCACGTTGGGGCGCAGCTTGATTTCCCAGGTGATGGCGTTGACCGGCTTCCATGACAGCGCCAGGCCCGGGATGTAGCGGGCGTTCTTGTCCATGAACACCAGCGACTCGAAGATGTGCAGGGCGATGGCGTTGTTCGGTCCGGCGTTGTTCCACTGCGGGTCCATCGAGGTCACGTCGGCGGACAGGCCGATGCGCAGGTCTTCGGCCTGCGCCGCGCCGGCGGGCAGCAGCATCAGCGCGGCGCCGCCGAGCACGAGTGCGGCGCCGGCTTGCAGCATCGCGCGGCGCGGCATCAGGGCGGCAAGGACGTCAGGCGGGCTTGACGGAGCGCCGGCAGGGCGATCCGCGGTGCGGGCTGGAAGGCTGCGGCTAAGGCGTGTTGCGGGCATCGGGATGCGCTCCTCGTACGGGCCGGCCCTCGGGAGGGGAGGGCGTCGGCGGGTTCTCAGATGGGGTGGCGGCTCCGGCTTGCTTGCCTGAATCTCCACCCGGCTGCCCGCATTGTGCCGCCAAAACGACATCGGTGTGCGATACGGGCGTCATATGCTTATGCTCCCAGCAAGGGGTGGCACATGTCCATGGCTTGCGCCGCCTGCTTGTCCCCGGGCCCGCCCGCAGCCGGTAGAATCCCGCCCATGTTCGCCAACTCCCGCACCATCACCTCGGCCCAGGCCGATGTCCACGACCACCTCGCGGCGCGTGTCGCCCGCCACCTGGCTGAGCCCTTTCGCAAGCCGATCGGCGAGCCCAGCCGGCGCGCGCTCGATCTTGCGCTGCAGCAATGGCAGCAGGCCGGCGTCGCGCCGCTGATCCTCGACGCAGGCTGCGGCGTGGGGGAGAGCACCTTGCGCCTGGCCACGGCGTTTCCCGGTCATTTCGTGATCGGCGTGGACCAGTCGGAGAAACGGCTGACCGGCGGCAAGGACTGGTGGGAAGGGCCGATGCCGGCCAATTTCGCCTGGGCCCGTGCCGACCTGGTCGATGTCTGGCGGATGCTGCAGGCGGATCGCATCCCTATTGCGCGCCATTACGTGCTGTATCCCAACCCCTGGCCCAAGATCGGCCACCTGGGGCGGCGCTGGCAGGGCCATGCGGTGTTCCCGGCGCTGGCTGCGTGCGGAGACTATCTGGAGTGCCGCAGCAACTGGCAGGTCTATATCGATGAATTTGCCCAGGCGCTGGCGCTGGTTGGCCGGCCGGCGCGGGTCGAGTCCTGGCGGCCGGCCGAGGCTATCACGCCGTTCGAGCGCAAGTACGCCGCCTCCGGTCATGCGCTGTGGCGCTGCGTGAGCGAGCCCGCGGCAACCTGACACCGGGAGCCGGGAAACAAAACGGCCCGCGCAAGGCGGGCCGTCGGTGAGGCGGGTGGGGTAACGCTCAGTGGAACAGCGGCTGCTGCGTGGGCGCGTCTTCGGGCAGTTCGGCGTGCACGATCTCACCCGAGCGGTCCGCGTAGAGCGGCGTGCCGCAGTCTTCGCAATACTCGGGGTCGAACAGCGCGGCGTGACGGAATATGTCTTCGACCCCCGCGTTGCGCAGTTCCTCGCAGATCTGCTCCAGCGGGTTGTCCTTCTCGCTGGCGTCGATCTCGCCGGACTCGCGGCCATACACCGGCCAGACGATGCCGTAGATCACATCCTTCTCGCCGCGCATGGTAAAGCCGACGCGGTACTCCTCGACTTCCTCCTCGCCGAAGGCCGCCACCACGGCGGCCATCTGGCCGGCGGGCACGTCCAGCGTGCCGCACAGGTAGTTGACGGCGGCGCGCACGGTGAGCGGGCGGATGCTCTTGTCGGACTCGCGGCAGGACAGGAAGAAGGCGTCGGGCAGCAGCAGCTCGAACTCGCAGCCGGGCATCAGCAGCGCGATCGAAGGCTGGACCTGGGTGCGCCATTGCTCCAGGCACACCGTGCGCTCGGCATGGTGTTCCTTGGCGTCCTCCTGCCAGCGGAACAGTGCCTGCTCGTGCGGCGCCACCACCACGGCCAGCAGGTAGCGCGGATCGGCCAGGATCGGCGCGGTCTCCGGCAGGTCGCGCAGATCGACCTTGGGCGTGGTGCCGGCCATGGCGGCCGAAACCAGCTTGTAGGTCAGGGCAAAGGTATCGCTGTGCGTGCGCGGCAACTGGTCGATGCTGTACAGGTAGGGCGATAGCGCCATCTTGGTATTGGTCGCCAGCACATGCGCCTGCATGTGCACCGCCAGGGTCTGCGACAGCTCGGGCTTGAGCGCGCCGGACGGGATGGCGTAGCGGGTGTGGGCCAGGATGGGGGCGGCGATCAGCAGGGCGTCGTAGCTGACGCCGTCGATTTCGACGGTGGCCGACTCGGCCAGGGTCTCGGCTTGTTCGGCGAGCACGTCGGAGGCGTCGGCGTTGTGCTTGAACAGGTGTTCGAGCGCGGCGTCGAGGGCGGACTGGCTGCCGTTTTTCAGGAGCCGGCCCAGGCGTTGCGAGAGCCGCCGCTCCCAATACCCATCCTCCATGCGGCTGCCCGAGGCATCGAGCGCGAGCGCATCGGCCACCAGACGCTCGGCGTCAGGCGAAAGACGTTGGGAAGCCTTGGGGCGAAAACCTGCCATAAGTCGAAATCATCCGTTTTTCGGTAAAACGGTATTCTACTCGCTGCGTTGACAAAAAAAGCCGCCAGGTGCAGGGCGGCTGTTCTGCGTGATGCCGGACAGGCTTGCGCGGTGCCTCGAAGCGCCGGGGCTGTTACTTCTGCGCGGGCGCTTGCGGGGTCTCCGGCGCGTGGGTTTCCACGCCGTGCTGCTCGCCGCCCATCGAAATCTCGCCGCCCTTGGACAACATATAGAGTGCCGCGCCGGCGATGACGACGAATGCGATGAAAATCTTTGCCATGGTGTCTCCTGTGCGTTTGAGGCGGGCAGGCCGACGTGGCTGCCCTGCGCAATGCTTTGTTCTTGTTGATGCATCGGAGTGTGGCAGGGCAGGCTTGCGTGGAACTTACACGGGGGCATGCTTGGGGTAAGCCTGGGTCAAGCGGTGGTGGCTGCGCTTTTAGCCCGGCTGCCGGGCTCGCCGGGCGCTATGGCAGGTAAACGCCGCCGCAAAGAAAAACGCCGCTGGCCATGTCCTCCATAGAGGCGCACGGCCAGCGGCGTCGCCCCAAAGCCCCTGAGGGCCCCGGGCTAGCCGGTCAGGCGGCCAGCAACTGACGCAGCACGAACGGCAGGATGCCGCCGTGGTTGTAGTAGTCGACTTCGATCGGGGTGTCGATGCGCAGCAGCACCGGCACGCGCTGCACGTCGCCATTGGCGCGCTTGATCACCAGCGTCACGTCCTGCTGCGGCTTCAGGTCGCCTTCGATGCCTTCGATGTCGAACGTCTCGTTGCCGATGATGCCCAGCGTCTGCACGCTGTCGCTGCCTTTGAACTGCAGGGGCAGCACGCCCATGCCGACCAGGTTGGAGCGGTGGATGCGCTCGAAGCTGCGCGTGATCACGGCCTTCACGCCAAGCAACTGGGTGCCCTTGGCGGCCCAGTCGCGCGACGAGCCGGTGCCGTACTCTTCGCCGCCGAACACCACGGTGGGCGTGCCTTCGGCGATGTATTTCATGGCGGCGTCGTAGATCGACATTTCGTCGCCGGTGGGCTGGTGCAGCGTGACGCCGCCTTCCACGCGCGAGCCATCGGCCTTGACCGGCAGCATCAGGTTCTTGATGCGCACGTTGGCAAAGGTGCCGCGCATCATGACCTCATGGTTGCCGCGGCGCGAGCCGTAGCTGTTGAAGTCCGCCTTGAGCACGCCGTTGGCCAGCAGGTACTTGCCCGCGGGCGACGATTCCTTGATCGAACCAGCCGGCGAGATGTGGTCGGTGGTCACGGAGTCGCCAAAGACGCCGAGCGCGCGCGCATTGCGCACGCTGGTCTGGGTCGCGGCCGGTTCCATGCCGAAGCCTTCGAAGAAGGGCGGCTCGGCGATATAGGTGGACTTCGGCCAGTCGTAGACCTGGCCCTTGGTGCCCTTGACCTTGGCCCACAGCTTGCTCGGCTTCTTGACCTGCTCGTAGTTGACCTTGAAGACCTTGGCGTCCATGGCGTACTTCATCAGCGCATGGATTTCTTCCGAGGTCGGCCAGATGTCGCCAAGGTAGATCTCGCGGCCGCCCTTGCCCGTGCCCACCGGCTCGGTCATCAGGTCGCGCGTCACGTTGCCGGCGATGGCGTAGGCCACCACCAGCGGCGGCGAGGCCAGGAAGTTGGCGCGGATATTCGGGTGGATGCGTGCCTCGAAGTTGCGGTTGCCCGACAGCACGGCGGCCGCAATCAGGTCATTCTTGGTGATCGCCTCGTTCAGTTCCGGCGTCAGGTCGCCGGCGTTGCCGATACAGGTGGTGCAGCCGTAGGCGGTCACGCCGAAACCCAGCTTTTCCAGGTAAGGCAGCAGGCCGGCGGCCTCCAGGTACTCCGTGACCACGCGGCTGCCGGGGGCGAGCGACGTCTTGATGTGCGGCGCAACCTTGAGGCCGGCTTCCACCGCCTTCTTGGCCAGCAGGCCAGCGGCCAGCAGCACGCTCGGGTTGGAGGTATTGGTGCAGGACGTGATGGCGGCGATCAGCACATCGCCGCTCTTCACGTTGACGCCGTCCGTCGTGGTGTAGGTCTTGTCCAGTTCGGCGATGTCCTTGTTGAASCCGTTCTCGGCSRYCGGCTTGGMGAACAGCGAGGCAAAGGTGGACTTGACGTTGCCGATCTCGATGCGGTCCTGCGGGCGCTTSGGGCCGGCCAGCGAGGGGGCCACGGTGCCGAGGTCCAGCGTGACCACGTTGGTGTAGTCGATCTCCCCGGCCTTGGGGATGCCGAACATCTTCTGGGCGCGGAAATAGCCTTCGAAGGCGGCGATTTCTTCTTCGGTGCGGCCGGTGCCCTTGAAATAGTCGATGGTCTTCTCGTCAACCGGGAAGAAGCCCATGGTGGCGCCGTATTCCGGCGCCATGTTGCCGATGGTGGCGCGGTCAGGCAGCGCCAGGCTGGCGGTGCCTTCGCCGAAGAACTCGACGAACTTGCCGACCACTTTCTCGCGGCGCAGCATTTCGGTGATGGTGAGCACCAGGTCGGTCGCGGTCACGCCTTCGCGCAGGCGGCCCTTCAGTTCCACGCCGACCACGTCGGGCGTCAGGAAATAGACCGGCTGGCCCAGCATGCCGGCTTCCGCCTCGATGCCGCCCACGCCCCAGCCCACTACGCCGATGCCGTTGATCATGGTGGTGTGGCTGTCGGTGCCGACCAGGGTGTCCGGGTAGTACACGCCGTCCTTCTTGTGCACGCCGCGCGCCAGGTACTCCAGGTTGACCTGGTGCACGATGCCGAAGCCCGGCTGCACCACACCGAAGGTGTCGAAGGCCTGCATGCCCCACTTCATGAACTGGTAGCGCTCGTTATTGCGCTGGAATTCCAGTTTCATGTTCAGGTCCAGCGCATTCTTTTCGCGGAAGTGGTCGATCTGCACGGAGTGGTCGACCACCAGGTCCACCGGCACCAGGGGCTCGATCTTCTTCGGGTTCTGGCCCATCTTCTCGGCCACGTTGCGCATGGCCGCCAGGTCGGCCAGCAATGGCACGCCGGTGAAATCCTGCAGCACCACGCGCGCCACGACGAAGGGGATCTCGTCGACGCGCTCGGCGACGGGCTTCCAGTTGGCAAGCTGCCTGACGTGTTCTTCAGTGACCTTCTTGCCGTCGCAGTTGCGCAGCACCGATTCCAGCACGATGCGAATCGATACCGGCAGGCGCTCGACCGCTACGCCGAGTGCCTTGCCCAGTTGCGGCAAGGAATAGAACTGACCCTTGCCGGACGGGCCGGTCTTGAATTCTTTCAGAGTCTTATTGAGATTGTGGGGCATTGCCTTACTCCAATCGAAGGATGGTGCGGACTAGCTTGTGGACTCGTAAATCTGCGTTTCGCCGCCGGCGGCCGGTGAAACAAGCCTGCCTCGCGGCGCCCGGCGCCGTGACGGCGCCGTTGTTCATGCCTACTGCCTGCTGCTTGCGTTGTGCATTCTTGCTTTTCTTGCTGATGGATTCTTGCTGATCTGCTTTGCTGCTGCGTGGCATTACCAATGTACGCGCCGCGTGGATTTTAGGGCAAGCCGGCGGGCCCCGTCAGCCTGCCAGGCCCGGTTCATCCGTTTTTTTCCGCGGCTCAGATCACGTACAGGTCGACGTACTCGTTGACCGGCATCGCTTCCAGGCGGGCCTGGTCCAGCGACACGGCCAGGATGGCCTGCTGCTGCCTGGCCGGGAAGCGGCGCGCCAGGTTGGTCTTGAACTTTTCCACCAGCAACGGGATGCCATCGTCGCGGCGGCGCTTGTGGCCGATCGGGTATTCCACCACCACTTCCGGGAGCACCGTGCCGTCGCTCAGTTCCACGGTCAGCGCATTGGCGATCGAGCGCTTTTCCGGATCGTGGTAGTCGGCCGTGAACTGCGGGTCCTCCACGCACACGATCTTGTCGCGCAGCGCGTCGATGCGCGGGTCCGCCGCGACCTTGTCTTCATAATCCTCCGCGGTCAGGCGGCCGAACAGCAGCGGCACGGCCACCATGTACTGGATGCAGTGATCGCGGTCGGCCGGGTTGGCCAGCGGGCCTTTCTTGTCGATGATGCGGATGCAGGCCTCATGGGTGCGGATGGTGACCTTCCCGACGTCGGCTGCCGTCTTGCCCGCGGCGGCCAACTGGCCGTTCAGGGTCATGGCGGCTTCCACTGCGGTCTGCGAGTGGAATTCAGCGGGAAAGGATATTTTGAATAGCACGTTCTCCATCACGTAGGAGCCGTACGGGCGCTGGAACCTGAAGGGCTGGCCCTTGAAGAGCACGTCGTAGAAGCCCCAGCCCCCGGCACTGAGTACCGAGGGATAGCCCATCTCGCCGGTCCTGGCGATCAGCGCCAGGCGCACGGCGCGGCTGGTGGCGTCTCCCGCGGCCCAGCTTTTGCGGCTGCCGGTGTTGGGGGCGTGGCGGTAGGTGCGCAGCGACTGGCCATCGACCCAGGCGAGGGACACGGCGTTGATGATCTCGTCGCGGCTCAGGCCCAGCATCTGCGCGACGACGGCGGTGGAGGCCACCTTGACCAGCACCACGTGGTCCAGGCCGACCTTGTTGAAGGAGTTTTCCAGCGCGATGCAGCCCTGGATCTCGTGGGCCTTGATCATGCCGGTGAGCACGTCCCTCATGGTCAGCGGCTTGCGCCCGGCGGCCACATTGTTGCGCGAGAGCCAGTCGGCGGTGGCGAGGATGCCGCCGAGGTTGTCCGAGGGATGGCCCCATTCGGCGGCCAGCCAGGTGTCGTTGAAATCGAGCCAGCGGATCATGGCTCCGATATTGAAGGCCGCCTGGACCGGGTCGAGCTGGAATTGCGTGCCGGGCACCTTGGCGCCGTTGGGGACCATCGTGCCGGGCACGATCGGGCCCATCAGCTTGGTGCAGGCCGGGTATGACAGGGCTTCCAGGCCGCAGCCGAGGGTATCGATCAGGCAGTTGCGGGCCGTGTCGTAGGCAAGCGCGCTCTCGATCTGATAGCGGGTGACGTAGTCGACAATGTCGACCAATACCTTGTCAGGTTCCGGACGAACGTTTGGAACGTGTGCAGACATGGGGTCCCCTCGGGTATTTGTGCTTCCTGGTGCCCATGGACATGGCCGGGCGATGCCCGGCTATGTCACCTGGTTACGGCTTCGGCGCGGCATCGGCTGCCGGGGCCGGCGGGGCGACCAGCAGGGGGGTGGCTACCGGGGCACGCAGTGCGCCTGCCTGGGTCGGCGCCGAGCCGCCAGCCTGCATGTCCGCGGTCTGGCACTCATCGGCCAGGCGCTGGCCGGCGTTCTTGTTGAACAGCATGGCCTTGCTCGGGATCACGACCAGGTCCAGGCCGGAGCGGGCGTCGAAATAGCGGTCGGCGCCGGTCACGGTGGACAGGCGCGGCAGGCGGTATTCCTTGCCCTCCCAGTTCACGGTGATGACTTCGTCACGCTGCATATTGCCGCCGATGTACAGGACATGGCCCAGTTCGCACTGCCATTTTTCGCCATGCGGCACGGCTGCGGTTTCCGTGGTTGCCGCCTTCTTGGCCGGGGCCTTCTTGGCAGGAGCCTTCTTGGCGGGAGCAGCCTTCGTGGCCGGATCCTGGGCCGTCGCGACGCCGGCGGTGGTCAGCGTGAATGCGCCGATACAGGCGGCGAGGACAAGATGCTTCATTCTGTGGGTTCCTTCTGGAGTTGGGTCAAAGGCGGTGGATTGCCGGCTGAGGCCGACAGACACATGTCCGCCGCTATTCTCTACGATTTGAAAGTCAGGGCGTAGTACCCCTACCATCGGTTACACAATTGGGCATCGCGGCGGGCCCGGTCAAGCCTGTTTTGCTTCATGGTAGGACGATTTTCCGCTTATTTACGCTTGCCGATCGGCACGAACTTCAGGTTCTCCGGCCCGGTGTAGTTGGCGCTGGGGCGGATGATCTTGTTGTCGATGCGCTGCTCGACGATGTGGGCAGCCCAGCCGGAGGTCCGCGAGATCACGAACAGCGGCGTGAACATGGCGGTCGGCACGCCCATCATGTGGTAGCTCACGGCGCTGAACCAGTCCAGGTTGGGGAACATYTTCTTGATGTCCCRCATGGTCGTTTCCAGCCGTTCGGCGATGTCGAACATCTTGGTCGAGCCGGCGTCCTTCGACAGGCGGCGCGCCACGTCCTTGATGATCTGGTTGCGCGGGTCGCTGATGGTGTACACCGGGTGGCCGAAACCRATCACCACTTCCTTGTTTTCCACGCGGCGCACGATGTCGGCCTGGGCTTCGTCGGGGCTGTCGTAGCGCTTCTGGATCTCGAACGCCACTTCGTTGGCGCCGCCGTGCTTGGGGCCGCGCAGCGCGCCGATGGCGCCGCTGATCGACGAGTACATGTCCGAGCCCGTGCCGGCGATCACGCGGGCGGTGAAGGTGGAGGCGTTGAACTCGTGCTCGGCGTACAGGTTGAGCGAAGTGTGCATCGCACGTTCCCACTGCGCCGACGGCTTCTGGCCGTGCAGCAGGTGCAGGAAGTGGCCGCCGATGGAGTCGTCGTCGGTCTCGACCTCGATGCGCTTGCCGTTGTGGCTGTAGTGGTACCAGTACAGCAGCATGGAGCCGAGGCTGGCCATCAGGCGGTCGGCGATRTCGCGCGCGCCKGGGGTGTTGTGGTCGTCCTTTTCCGGCAGCACGGTGCCGAGCACGGACACGCCGGTGCGCATCACGTCCATCGGGTGGGCGCTGGCGGGCACCCATTCGAGCGCGGCCTTGACGTTGGCGGGCAGGCCGCGCAGGGCCTTGAGCTTGGCCTTGTAGGCGGTGAGTTCGGCGCGGGTGGGGAGCTTGCCGTGCACCAGCAGGTGGGCGATCTCTTCGAACTCGCAGGTCTCGGCGATGTCGATGATGTCGTAGCC
>NZ_JBFTSG010000110.1:0-8387 GCF_056399885.1 Cupriavidus sp. 01L45
GATTCAATCGTCAACGCGTCACCCAAAAAGGCAGAAGTAAACGCGAGAAGTAAACGCGAGACTCAGACAGTTTACAAGTGCCGCTTCAAGTCCTTGAATGTAAACACTTTTCCGGGGCGCCAGGATCGCTTCGGTGGGTCAACGATGTGTATAACCGCATGGCTTGAAGTCGGGCGCGCGATCCAAGCGGCCGGCGCATTTGCCGCGATATTGAGTGCACTGACGATTATCGTTGATAATTTCGAGAGCCTGAGCCTATTTGTCGCAGGACTGGACCGCCTGGACACATTCTCCGGCTATCTCGCGGCGAAACCAGCGAGCCCGAAGGAAGCAGAAGACGAGATTCAAGTATTACAAGACTCCCGTTTGGCACTCGAGCATGTGACTCTGCAGACGCCTAGTCGTGAGCGGACGCTGATCAAGGACCTGTCCGTCTCAGTCAACCCAGGGGAGGGCCTCCTCATTGTGGGCGTGAGCGGGGGTGGAAAGTGCTCGCTTTTACGCGCGGTTGCGGGCCTGTGGAACACCGGCAAGGGGCGGATCGTCCGGCCAGGCCCAGAGGAGATGCAGTTCTTACCACAACACCCCTACATGGTGCCCGGTAGCTTGCGCGACCAGTTGCTATATCCCAACAACAATCACGGGAGAATATCGGACGGGGAACTTCTGCGGCTGCTGGAGATGGTGAACCTTCCAGATCTCATCGAGAGATTTGGTGGATTGGATGCGGACCTGGACTGGGGAAAAGTTCTCTCCGTCGGTGAGCGGCAACGGCTCGCTTTCGCTCGCGTGTTGCTTTCAAGACCTCGGTATGCCATGTTGGACGAGGCGACCAGCGCGTTGGATATTGGCAATGAGGAGGATCTGTATTCTCAACTGTGCAGCACATCCACCACTCTTGTCAGCGTCAGCCACCGCCCCACGCTTCTGAAATACCACCACCAGGTACTGGAGCTGAAAGGAAGTGGGCAATGGCAGTTGTATTCATCCAGCAATTTCAGCTTTGCTTGGCCCCCGAGCACCGCCAAAGCGGACTTGCTACGTGACGGTCGACATTGCGAGTAGTGGGGCAGCGTAATCGTAGCGACGGCCGTGGCGAGGAATTCTCCTTCTGCCTGGGTCCCACCCCGTTGTGCGCTGCATCGGCAACACGCACCGAAGGTCCGCTATGGACATGATGCGCGCACGAACGGACCCATCGCAGATGGTCGTTATCGATAGGGCGTATCGGTCCGCAACGGCCGACCGCCCGCCGGATGGCATCGTTCGACGAAGGGCCGCTGTCAGAGTGAAGCCGACGTTCAGATGTCCGCGCAACGACGTGGATGAACGGCCGAAACTGGCCGGGAGGAGCCGTCCGCCGCCGTGTCGGCCAACGGCGCTTCATCGGCCGTTTCTGCCTTTCGTCCAATCCCACGTGTAAGCGCCGGCATCGCACAAGCCTCAAGATAGACGGACCGTCGTCGGGCAAGAAATGGCCGCTCATGGAAACGACCATTTCAGCCCCCTGAAGCTAGACGACTGTAAGCACTTCTACGAGCCCCTGTAGCCGAGGCGCTTCGAAACCGCCTGCGCACACGCATCCAGTGCTTTGGCCACCGGCCCCTCCCAATCGGTATCAACAGTGCCGGTCGGTCCCATGATGGTGATCGTCAGCGCAATGTTTCCCGAATAATCGAACACCGGCGCAGAAAAGGCGACGATCCCTGGCGTGGGATGGTTGATGCTGCGGGACATGTGGCGCGCCCGCGCTTCCTTGATCATTTCCTCGACCACGGCGGCGTCCAGCGGATGCGCAATATCGGGGCCGAGCCGAATGCGATCGTCCAGCAACAGCTTTTCGGTGAACTGCCGTGGCAGGAATGCCGAGAAAACCCTGCCGGTCGCCGTATTGGCGAGCGACATGACCGTGCCGGTGCGGATGTTCGTGTGGATGGGATAGGACGCATCGATCAGCCGCACGATGACCGGCCCAAGGTTTCCCCAAACAGCGAGCGCGACCGCGTGCGACGTCTCTTCCGAAAGCGCTTCGGCGAACGGTGTGGCCTCGCGGATCGGGTTCAGCGTCTGCAGGCTGGTTAGCCCGAGCTGGATGGCCATCGGGCCGAGCAGATAGTGACCCGTGACCGGGTCCTGGGCGACGAGCCCGATCTTGCCGAAGCTCACCAGATACGGATGGATCTTGCCGGACGGCATGTTCGCCGCCTTCACGAGATCGCGTAGCGCCATCGGCCTGGCCTCGGAGGCCAGCACCTTCAGGATTTCTCCTCCCACTTCAATCGACTGGATGCCGCGGCGCTCTCGCTCGGGTGCCTGGTCGGTCTGTTCCACGGTATGTCCCTGCCATGAGATGGATAGTGGGCGCAGTATAGCACTAGACAATATCTAATGAACAAGCGTAGGGTTAACGTGTAGATAATTTCAAGCGCGCTAGTACTAATCTAGCAGGCATGGTGGTGCCGCTCTTGGCGACCGTACCGCCCGCACTTGAATGGAGAAGTCGATGTCTACACTGCAACAGGAAAAATGTGATGTTCTGGTCATCGGATCAGGCGTCGCCGGCATGTCCACGGCCATTACTGCCGCCAGCCGGGGGCTGAAGGTCATCGTGGCCGAGAAGGCGAGCTACTACGGCGGCACGACGGCCCGCTCGGGCGGCTGGCTCTGGGTGCCGAACACCCATCTGGGCAAGGCATACGGCCATCACGAACTACCGGACCAGGCGCTGACCTATATCCGGAACCAGGCCGGCGCCGGGTTCGATGAGGCGCGTGTACGCGCCTTTCTGGCGAACGGCCCGAAAGCGATCGAGTTCTTCATGACGAAGACCGCCGTCCAGTTCGACATGCCGCTAACGTTCCCGGACTACCACGCCGAGGCGCCCGGCGCCGCACAGGGTGGCCGCTCGATGGTGACGCGTCCGTACGACGCGCGCGAGCTCGGCCCGCTGCTCAAAACCCTCGGCCCCGTGCTGCCGGAACTGACGGTCTTCGGCGTAACGATCGGCTCCGGCAAGGAGATCGTTCACTTCATGCGGGTGACGCGATCGCTGCAGTCCGCTTGGTATGTCACCAAACGTCTGACCAAACATTTCCTGGAGGTGATGAAGTACGGGCGGGGCATGACGCTGACCAACGGCAACGCGCTGGCCGCGCGGCTCGCGAAGTCGGCGGCCGACCTGTCGATCCCGGTATGGCTGTCGTCGCCTGCCGTGCAGTTGTTGCAGGAGGGGGGGCGCGTCTCCGGCGCGGTGCTTGAGCGCGACGGCCAGCGGGTCAGCGTGAAGGCGCGTCACGGTGTGGTGCTGGCCAGCGGCGGATTCCCGCACAACCTCGAGCGGCGCAAGGAGACTTACCCGCACGTGAAGGCCGGGCACGGCCACTTCTCGCCAACGCCGCAGACCAATGTGGGCGACGGCATGCGCATGGCCGAAGAGGTGGGCGGTGTGTTCGACAAGACCCTGTCGAATGCCGCCGCGTGGACGCCTATGTCGCTCGTGCCGCGCAAGGACGGCACGACCGGCATCATGCCCCACTTCATCGACCGGGCGAAACCAGGCGTGATTGCCGTCAGCCTGGATGGCAAGCGCTTCGCCAACGAGGCGAACTCATACCACGATCTCGTGCAGGCGATGATCGCCGCCTCGAAGGGCAAGCCGGAGACGGCGTGCTGGCTGATCGCCGACCATGCGGCGATCCGGCGCTACGGCCTCGGCTTCGTGAAGCCGTTCCCGATGCCGCTCGGGCCGCATCTGCGCAACGGCTACCTCAAGCGCGGCAAGACGATCGAGGACCTTGCGAAGCAGATCGGTGTCTATCCGGCGACACTCGCCGCCACCGTTCGCCAGTACAACGAAGCGGCGCAGTACGGCCGCGATCCCGAGTTTGGGCGCGGCAGCAAAGCCTACAACCGCTACCAGGGCGACGCGCTGCACACGCCCAATCCCTGCGTCGCACCGCTGGCCAACGGTCCGTTCTATGCGCTCAAGCTCGTACCGGGCGACCTTGGCTCATTCATGGGCATCCGTACGAACGAGCACGCCCAAGTCGTCTCCCGGGACGGCGATCCGATCCCCGGCCTCTACGCAGCGGGCAACGATGCGGCAAGCATCATGGGCGGCGAGTACAGCGGTGCGGGCATCACGCTCGGCCCGGGGCTGACCTTTGGCTATGTCGCGGGCAACCACATCGCCGATCACGTTCAGACCACGCTCCCGAAAGCGAGTGCGGCTGCGGCGCGCGAGCCTCTGGCCATGCACTGAGTTCCCTACCCGATTTTTGTCACCCACGCGGCCGCATTGCGGCGGCCCCGTGGCGGCGTTCACCCTGAATTTCCCTCGATTGCAATCATGATGATTCCTCAACTCCTGACCGGGAAGGTCGCTTTCATAACCGGCGCGGGCCAGGGCAACGGCCGGGCCATCGCCATCGGCCTCGCAGAAGCCGGCGCGACGGTCGTCGTGACCGACATGAACGAAGCCAATGCCGACGAGACGGCGGCGATGATCGATGCCCGTGGACATGCGGCACGAGCCTGCGCGCTGGACGTGACCGATGCCGCGCAATGCCGCGCCGTCGCCGAAGAGATCACCGCCTGCGTCGGCCCCGTCGACGTGCTGGTGAACAACGCCGGCATACTCATTCGCGAGGGCATCGACAGCGAGAATGCGCTGGCCAACCTGCAGCGGGTGATGAAGGTCAACCACGAAGGGACTTTCAACGTCTGCCACGCGTGGCTGCCGGCCCTGCGGCAGACCCGTGGCGCCATTGTCAACGTCGCGTCCATCGCGTCGCTTTCGGGCCAGCCGAACACGCTCGGCTACTCGCCCTCGAAGGGCGCGGTGAAGATGCTGACCCAGTCGCTGGCAGCCGACCTCGCGCGCGACGGTGTGCGCGTCAATGCCATTGCACCGGGCGTCATCGAAACGCCCATGACCGTTTCCACGCGCACGGACCCGGCGAAGCTCGAACGCTTCATGTCCCGCATCCCAATGAACCGGGTTGGGCAACCCGAAGAGCTGGTGGGCGCGGTGCTGTTTCTCGCCTCGTCGATGTCCACCTATGTGACCGGCGTGACCCTGCCCGTGGACGGCGGGTACCTCGCCGCCTGACCCTCACAAACGAGGCAAGCGCGCACAGCGCGCTTGCCCGCCCATCCAGGAGACAACGATGAAACAGGCATCCCGCACCATAGACGTGCAGTCCTTCATCGACGCCGAACGCTTTTCCCCTTGCCAGTGGCTGGTCCTCGCCTTCTGCTTCCTCGTCGTGGCGGCTGACGGCTATGACACGGCGGCAATCGGCTTTATCGCACCGGCGCTGGCGCACGAGTGGGGCATCGGCCGCGGCGAACTTGGTGTCGTCATGAGCGCAGCACTGGGTGGCCTGAGCCTGGGCGCGATCTTCGCGGGACCCGTGGCGGATCGCATTGGCCGGAAGACGGTACTGGTGGCGGCCGTCACGTGCTTCGGAGGATGGACACTCGTTGCCGCCCATGCACAGACCGTCGGCACATTGACTGTCCTGCGCTTCCTGACCGGACTCGGGCTCGGTGCGGCCATGCCGACGACCATCACGATGATGTCGGAATACGCGCCGTCGCGTCTGCGTTCCCTTGCGGTGAATGCCATGTACTGCGGCTTCTCCGGTGGGCTGGTGGCGGGCGGTGCGGCATCGGCCTGGCTGATTCCTCATTTCGGCTGGCGAAGCGTGTTGACGGCTGGCGGCATCGCGCCGCTGATACTCGCCGTGCTGCTCCTTGCACTGCTTCCGGAGTCGGCCCAGTTCCTGGCGGTGCGCGCCGGGGCGCCCGAGCGGATCGCGCGCATCCTGAAGCGCATTGCGCCTCGGCAATCGCTCGAACACTGCGTGTTCGTCGCGCCGATGGCTTCGGCAGGCAAGGCGGGAAAGGCGTCGGCTCTTGCACTCATCCTGTCGGCCGGATACCGGCGGCGCACGTTCCTGCTCTGGCTGTCGTGCTTCATGGGTCTGGTGATCTATTACCTGATGACGAACTGGATGCCGACGCTGTTCCGTGAAGCCGGATTCAGCGTGGAACGTGGCGCGTTGCTGGCCTCCCTGTTTCCCCTTGGCGGCTTGCTCGGCAACCTTGTTGCGGGCTGGCTCATGGACCGCTTCAATGCCAACCGTACCATCGTCGTAGCGTACCTGCTGGCCGCTGTGCTCGTCATCGTGGTGGGACGCGGTGTCGATCATCCGGAGTTCCTCGGCATCTCGCTTTTCCTTTGTGGCACCCTGGTCACGAGCGGGGCAACTTCGATGTCCACCTATGCCGCAGGCCTCTATCCGACCGAGGCGCGTACGACGGGCGTGGCGTGGATGCAGGGCATCGGGCGGATCGGCGGCATGGCCGGCGCCTTCATCGGCGCAGGCCTTCTCGGTCTTGGCTGGGGTTTCGGCGATGTATTCGGCCTGCTCGCCGTGCCGGCGCTGCTCGCGGCAGGGTCGGTCTTCATGATCGCGAAGCCCCGGCACGCCTATCCGATGGCAAGGGTGGCGGAGTGAGGCGGTTCGGAGCTCTCGCCATTGCGGCGGTCATGAGCATGGCGTCCATGCGCGCCTGTGACGCCTTGCTTCCGGCACTGTCGTCGGACTTCGATGTACCCATTGGCATGGCGGCGTGGTCCATCTCCGCGTTCGCGCTGGCCTATGGCCTGATGCAGCTCGTATTTGGACCGCTCGGCGACCGCTTCGGCAAACTCCGCGTCGTCACCATTGCGCTGGCAGGCTGCGCCGTTGCGAACGTCATGGCCGCCGTGGCCCCGACCATGCCCGCCCTCGCGCTGGCCCGGGGACTCTCGGGCGCAGCCGCGGCGGGTGTCATCCCCATGAGCATGGCGATGATCGGCGATACGGTTCCGGTCAGGGACCGGCAGCAGGTGCTTGCCCGCTTCTTCCTCGCGACCATCGGCGGGATGATCGGTGGCCAGTGGATATCCGGGCTGATCGCCGACTGGCTGCACTGGCGCATTGCGTTCGGGGTGCTAGCGGCGGGCTCCGGCGTCGCGGCGCTCGTCGTGTGGATGCAGGGATCGGGCATGGTCTCCGACCTGATTGCCAGGCGTTCATTCGGGGAGCAGTTCCGCAGCGTGCTGGGGCAGCCACGCGCCAGACTGGTGTTCGCAGTGACGGCAATCGAAGGCCTGTTCACCCTGACGGGATTTGCCTTTGTGCCGACATATCTGCACGGCCGCTTCGGGCTCGGCCTGGGTACGGCCGGCGTGGTGGTGGCGATGTATGGCGTCGGTGGCCTGGTATATGTGGCGCTGTCCGGCGTGCTGATCAGGCGTCTGGGCTCTGATGTGCTGGCCGCCCTCGGAGGCGCGCTCCTGGGTGCCGCCTTCGCCATCGTCGCGGTCGGACCACGGTGGGAATGGAGCGTGCCCGGATGCTTCCTCGGCGGACTCGGCTTCTACATGCTTCACAACACCTTGCAGACCCAGGCGACCGAGGTGTTCCCGCCATCGCGCGGTACGGCGGTCGGGCTGTTTGCCGCGAGCCTGTTCCTTGGGCAGGCGCTCGGCCTGAGCGGCGCTGCGGCCGTCGCCGGCACCTTCGGCGAGCGATGGCTGTTTGCCGCCGCCGCCGTGGCTCTTCCCCTTCTCGGCATGGCATTCGGAGGACGGCTCCGCACAGACGGTCCCCGTCACCGTCCCGGATAGCTGCCATAGATGCCTGCCACCTGCCCGCCATCGAACCAGTTTGCGAAGCGATCACGACGCTGATCGCTGCTGGCTTCCACTTCCCGATTCACCTGACGACGGGCCGTTCGGCACGTCTATTATAGGAAATCCCTTTTTTTAGAACCCGAACCGAACATGCATCAAGACAACTGGAGGAATCCAAGATGCAAGACTTGACGACAAGAAGCGGCATCACGCTGCTGCGTGGCGCTCTCCCTGCTGGGTGCCACAGGATTGGCCCATTTCGAAGTGACCCTGTATGGCGTAGTTGATAGCGGCATCGAATACGCCAATCACCAGCCCGGGAATGGAGACAGCGTCTATCGCGTGACTTCCGGAAATATCGCCGGCTCCCGCTGGGGACTTCGGGGTACCGAAAACCTCGGAAACGGTGTGCAAGGCGTGTTCGTACTTGAGAGCGGGTTCGACGTCGACACCGGAAAATCCGACCAGGGTGGCCGCCTCTTCGGCCGCATGGCCTATGTCGGACTGCAGGGATTGTGGGGGAGCTTTGATTCCGCTGCAATATGCGACGGTTCGCAAGCCCAGCAGCCACGCCGAGCACGAATTGATCGGGCGACGGCGCGGCCCAACGATGAAGCTGGGCCTGGCGCTGCACATTGGCTTTTTGCGCATGAGCGGCTGCCTATTGGATGCGTTCAGTATCCTGCCACCAGTACTGCTT
>NZ_JBFTSG010000111.1:0-7741 GCF_056399885.1 Cupriavidus sp. 01L45
GAGGCCCGCGCTGATGCCGGCGCCGGCCTTGAATTCGGACCAGGTGAGCCTGGGCTACACCACGCAGCTCAGGCGGCACAGCGAAGCCGACGCCCCGGGCGCCAGCGATGCCGTTACCCGCGTGCAACTCGGGAACTGGCGCGGGCACAGCTCAGGGATGCCGGCGCAACGCTGAACCCGCACTGTCAATGAAACGCAGCGATACGCTGCACAAAGAGGATCAACACGATGAGGCGACAGCTTCGAAACGGTGCCCTACTGCTGGTTGCCACCCATATGGCTGGTTGCGGCGTGGGCCAGGCAGTCAAGGACAGCACGGTGGAGGCCACGAAATGGGCCTTCACGACGCAGGTCAAGACCATGAGCCTCGATCTCACCAGCCGGCCGTCGTTAAATGCAAACGGCGCCGGACAATCGTTGTCGACGGTGGTGCGGATCTACCAGTTGAAATCGCCGCAGGCCTTTGAACAGCTGGGCTATGCGCAGTTGCAGACGAATGACCTCGAATCCCTCAAGGCCGATCTGCTAGCGGCCAGGGACGTGGTGCTGCGCCCGGACGCGAGCGTAAGCCTGAGCGAGCCGATGCATGCCGACGCGCAGTATGTCGGGGTCATTGCCCTCTTCCGGAGTCCGGACAAGGAGGCGACCTGGAAACTGATGGTGCCGAAGAAGCAGTGGAAAAAGACCGATCCCGTGAAGAGCGAAGTGCGAGGCAGCACGCTGGAACTGGCGGGAGCCTCCTTTGACGGTCCTGCCCGTGGACGGTAGACGGCATCATGCTGGCCGGGGTCGGACCTGGGTACCGGTTCATGGAAACGTCGCGGATGCTGACTATGCGCAGCTGGGTGCCGGGTGGCACTCGTTCCAAAGTGATTGCGTGCCAACGCGCAGTCACTTATCCTCCATCTCATGAACCGCGTGCAAACCCCTTCGATTATTCGCACCATCCCCCGGATGGTGGGTTAGCGCGTGGCCTGAGCACACAAAGCAACCCGCCCCATGAGGCGGGTTTTTTGTTTCCGTCTCCCGGGGCTTTCATCGCCAAGGAGATTGAAATGCAGCCACACAACGTTCCCTCGTCCCGACCACCCGCCACCCTTTATATGGTCTGCGGCAAGATCGGCGCAGGAAAATCGACGCTGGCGAAGCAACTCGCGGCCCGTCCGGCGACCGTGCTGATCAGCGAGGACGATTGGCTGTCGCGCCTCTACCCTGGGGAAATCCGGGCGATCTCCGATTATGTCCGCTGCGCCGGCAGGCTGCGAGACGCCATGACCGGCCACATCGAGGCACTGCTGCTGGCGGGCATGTCGGTCGTGCTCGATTTCCCCGCCAACACGCCGGCCAGCCGAAGCTGGGCCAGGGCCATATTCGAGCAGGCGGGCGTACCGCATCAGCTCCACTATCTCGATATGCCGGACACCTTGTGCAAGGCACGCCTGCGCGCCCGCAATGCCAGCGGCACGCATGCGTTTGAGACCAGCGATGCGCAGTTCGATGAAATCACCCGATACTTCGTTGCGCCATCGGAGGGCGAGGGTTTCCACGTGATCCGGCATGAACCTGCCACTGTAGCCGTTGCCGGCTTGACGCCATCCTCCTGATCCGGCGCAGCATCGAGTGCGGGAGTGCCCTTCCGTTATCATGGCCAGCGGATTCAACCATTGCCGGATGGCCTCCTATGCCGTTGATGTTCGAGCTTGCCTCCCCGCTGCCAGTGCGCGCCAGCCAGGCCTGGCACCGCGCGACCACGGCGGAAGGCATCAACGATGAGTTGTTTCCCTGGCTGCGTATGACGGCCCCGGCCGCCATGCGAGGCAGGACGCTCGACGAGCTGCCGCTTGGCGAGCGCCTCGGCCGCAGCTGGCTGCTGGCGCTTTGCGTGCTTCCGGTGGACGCGGACGACATCATGCTGGCGGAGGTCGGGCCCGGGTACCGGTTCAGGGAAACGTCGCGGATGCTGACCATGCGCAGCTGGGTGCACGAGCGGACGATTCGCGATACGGCCGATGGCTTTTGCGAGGTACGCGACCGGCTGGCTTTCAAGTTGCGGGGGCCTGCAGCCTGGCTGCCAGGTTGTGAAGGCGCAATGGTCGCCGTGGTGAGATGCCTGTTCCGGCACCGGCACGCGCGGCTGGCGCGATGGGCCAGACGTACCAAATCTCTCACGCCGCCCGTTCATTCAAAATAATTCAACAACTGGTTGAGATTGTTCCCACCAACTGCGCCGGCAGATGCCTAGACTTGCTTCACCGGCCCAGCAATCAAACGACCAACGCGATGCAGGCCACATTCAAATATTTCAAATTTCTTTGAGGCCCATATCATGAACGCCAACGCTACCCAGATCGCCATCGTCTACCACAGCGGCTACGGCCATACCGCCAAGCAGGCACAGGCCGTCGCACGCGGCGCCGCCAGCGTCGATGGCGTGGAAAGCCTGCTGATCAGCGTCGACGACATCGACCAGCACTGGGACACGCTCGAGAACGTGGACGGCATCATCTTCGGCGCGCCCACCTACATGGGCAGCGCATCGGCGCAGTTCAAGGGCTTTATGGACGCCACCTCGCGCAATGTCTTCGCCAAGGGCGGCAAGTGGGCCAACAAGGTGGCGGCGGGCTTCACCAACGCGGCATCGCGTTCGGGCGACAAGCTGGCCACACTGCAGCAGATCTCGATCTTCGCCGCCCAGCACGGCATGCACTGGGTCAACCTTGGCCTGCCGCCGGGACACAATAACTCGAAGTCGACCGAGGATTCGCTGAATCGCCACGGCTTCTTCCTGGGCGCGGCCGCGCAGTCGAACGCTGACGAAAGCTCGGATGTGGTGCCCCCGCTGGCGGACCTGCGCACGGCCGAGCACCTGGGTGCGCGCGTCGCGGAAGTGGCGCAGCAACTGGCGGCTGGCCGGCAGGCGCTGGCGACGTTGAAGAAGGCGGCCTGAAGCGCTTCCCGCAAGTCCGCTCCGCGCGATTGAATCGTTTCATGCCCATGCTACACTGCCGGCATCAGGAAACGACGAGATCCGCGGAGTCCCATGAAGAAGACCACTGAAGCGCAGCGCAAGCCGACCCTGAAGGACCTGGCCGAGCAAGCGGGCGTTTCGGTGGGTACCGCATCCAATGCGATGGCGGGACGCGGCGGGCCCTCCGCCGAGACCGTCACGCACGTGGTCGAGGTCGCTCGCAGGATCGGCTACGTCACCAACGCCGCCGCCCGCAGCCTGCGCTCGCGGCGCTCCCGGCTGGTGGCCTGCCTGGTGCCCGATATCACCAACCGCTTCTATGGCGTCATCGTGCGCGCGGCCGAACACGTGCTGCGCGAAGCCGGCTACACTTTGCTGCTGGTAGACACGCATAACGACACCGAACGCGAATGCGAGTTGCTGCTCGACGTTGCCCGCGTCGGCGTCGACGGCGTGCTGTTTGCGCCCGGCTCCGAAAGCTCGGCCAAGCTGCAGCAGCAGATCGCGCAAATCGATGCGCCGCTGGTCATCCTCGACCGCGATATCGCCCCGGACCGCCCTAGCGTAAAGGTGGACCATTTCAGCGGTGCGCTGAAAGCGGCGAACTACCTGCTCGACCTCGGCCACCGTCGCATCGCCCTGCTCTTCCCCAGCTCGCACCTGCGCCCCGCGCGCGAGCGCTGGCATGCCTTCGAGACGGCCGCCGCAGCGCGCGGCGCTACCGGAGCACTGGACCTCGTGCGCATCGACACAAGTTCGATGGATGTCGCCTTCTCGCAATGCCTGGCACTGTTCCAGCAGGCTGCGCCGCCTACCGCCATCTTCGGACTGGGCACCACGCTGCTGGCCGGCGCGCTAAAAGCGGCACGCCAGTGCGGCAAGGACATTCCCGGCGACCTGTCGGTGATCTGCGTGGGCGATACCGAACTGGCGCAGGTGCACACCCCCGAGCTGACGACCCTGAGCTGGAGCCTGCAGGATATGGGGCGCCATGCGGCGCAGTTGCTGCTTGCCGAAATGGAACCGCAGGCGCAAGGCAGCGGCGAATCCACCCCCACCGGGCACCTGATGCTGACCTGCGACCTGATCCTGCGCGAGTCGTGCGCCGCAATCGATGCGCGCACGCGCAGGAAGCCGCTACGGCCAAGGGCAAAGAGCGCGGCCAGCTAAGGCTTGCTTCCCACAGGGCATCTTCGCGTCTTGTCTTTATTCCGCGTCGCCGCAGCCAGTCGTTTACCCTTGACTTGAAACGTTTCAATCCTGTGCTATATTTTTCGCATCCCCATCGGCGCGGGGCCATGAAAAGGGATCACCACGGAGACAGGCACAGCATGCCGGACAGCAATCGCAAGGGAATGAACCGGCTTGCCGGCAAGGCAGCCATCGTTGTCGGCGCGGGTTCGATCGGCGCCGACACCAGCAACGGCGCCGCCGCCGCCATCGTCTATGCACGCGAAGGCGCAGCGGTGCTGTGCGTGGACCGCGACCTGGCGCTGGCCCGGCGCACCGCGAGCCAGATCGAAGCCGAGGGTGGACGCGCCAGCGCCTTCGAGGCCGACGTGCGAGACGGTGCGCGGCTGGCAGCCATGGTGGACGCCTGCCGAGGGCACTACGGCCGCATCGACGTGCTGCACAACAACGTGGGCATCGAGGAGATCGCCGAACTCGAAGACATCACCGAGGAATCCTGGGACCGCGTGTTCGACATCAACCTGAAGGGCGCCATGCTCGCCTGCCAGAAGGTGATGCCGCACATGATCGCGCAGGGTGGCGGCTCGATCATCAACATCTCTTCGATCGCCAGCCGCAGATGGGGGCCCATGCCCTTTCTCTCCTACAACGCATCGAAGGCCGCGCTCAACCATATGACGCGCATCCTTGCGCGCCGCTATGCGGCGGAGCAGGTGCGCTGCAACGTGATCCTGCCCGGCCTGATCGATACGCCGCACGCGGCCCATCTCACGGATGGCGACGCGGCGGCGGTGCAAGCCGCGCGCGAGTTCCGAAACAGCCGCTGCCCGATGGGCCGGCAGGGTACGCCATGGGATATTGCATACGCGGCGCTGTTTCTTGCATCCGATGAATCGCGCTATGTGACCGGTCTGGAGATGGTCGTGGATGGCGGGCTGGGTCTGTGACCGGCAGGCCCGAAGCGCCGGACAGGCCCTGTAGCACATCACAAAGAAGCAGGAGACACCCCAATGCCCCACTACCTCGCCACCGCCTCGCTCCTCGTCGCGCTCGCAGCGCCCGTGTCCGCCACGCAAGCCGCGGAATCCCCCGCCGACTATCCTTCCCACCCCATTCGCCTGTTGCTGCCGATCTCCGCCGGCTCCGGTGGCGACATTCTCGGCCGGGTGCTCGCGGAACGCATGTCGGCGATCCTGAAGCAGCCCATCGTGGTCGAGAACAAAGGCGGTGCCTCCGGCATCATCGGCACGCAAGCCGTGGCGCGCGCCGCACCTGACGGCTATACCTTCACCCTCGGCGGCGCCACCACGCATATGTTGAACGCCGCCGTCTACACCAAGCTGCCCTACGATCCGGTCAAGGATTTCACCGCCATCGGGCAAGTCGGCACGGCCGCAATCCTGCTGGTGGCCAGCAACGATTTTCCGGCGAACGACCTGAAGGAGCTGGTGGCGTACACCAAGAGCCATCCCAACCAGGTGCAGTACGCCAGCTGGGGCACCGGCTCCACCGGACAGTTCTGCGGCGAAGTGCTCAAGCAGCTCGCCGGCGCCTCGATGACGCATATCCCCTACAAGACCGTGCCGCAGGTACTCAACGACATTGTTGCCGGGCATATCAAGCTGGGTTACGTCGACATGACCTCAGGCACGCCCTTCGTCAAGTCCGGCAAGGTCAAGGCGCTTGGCACCTGTACCTCGCGCTCGCCCAGCCTGCCCGGCGTGAAGAGCTATGTCGACGAGGGCATCGATTTCGACCGTGTGTTCCGCTGGGGACTCTATGTACCGGCCGGCACGCCGAAGCCGATCGTGCGGAAGCTGTCGGACGCATTGAACCAGGTGCTTGCCATGCCGGAAATCAGGGTGCGCCTGCTGGAAATGGGCATCGCCGCCACGCCGATGAGCGGCGAGGAACTCGGCAGGCTGAATGCCCGCGACATCCCGGCATGGAAGGAAGTTGCAAGGACCGCCGGCGTCACGCAGGAATGAGCGGCTGCCCCGCGCCATCGAACCAAACCGGGTCAACACATCAACACATCAACGCATCAACGCATTCACGACGCATCATCACGGAGCCCAAAACATGGATAGTTTGTCTCTAGCCCGCATCCAGACCGTTCGCGATCACATGGCCCTGGAGTGCACCCGGGAATGGGACGCCGTCATCGCCACATTCGCCCACCCGCGCTACGAGATGCACGGCGGCGGCGCGGTCTTCGATGGCGAGGAAGCGGTGCGCGGCTACTTTGCGTCGTCGCGCACACCCTTTCCCGACCAGGCCAACGAGATCATCGCCATTGCGGCCGCGGACGACACGGTGCTGGTGGAGTTCTGGCTCACCGGCACCCATCTCGGCCCCCTGAAGGCAAACGGCACCGTGTACCCGCCGACGGGCCGCGCGTTCCGGGTGCGCATGGCGGCATCGTTCGAGTTCGCGCCAGGCAGCGACAAGATCGTTTGCGAGAGGCCGTATTTCGACCAGGGGGCGAAGTTGCGCTCGCTGGGGCTGGCGGCTGGGTAAAGGGCACTCCCCAGCCGCGGGATCACGGTGGAGGTATCGTCACCTCGCCACTTCGCCATGGCGCCGGCACCTGGCCGGCCCAGCCTTGTTCTATGTTGCCGCGTGGTCTAGCGTTACAGCAGCCGAGCCGCATCGCCGCGAGGCAGTGAATGGGGAGCACGGATGCAACCGCCCGCTACGACACATCAGCACCGCTCGGCACCGCCGCGCCTGACGCCCGACCTGGTGGGGCGCATTGCGCGCAAGGTCGAGGACGCCGGGCCCGCCCCTGGCGTCGTCGTCCACAACGAGGCCGACTACGACGCATCCCTGGATGCGCTATTGGCCGCCGGCGCGTGGCACGGCCAGGACATCTGGCTGTTCGCCTATGGCTCGCTGCTGTGGAACCCGGGCTTTGAGGTTGACGAACAGATGCCAGCCGCCCTGCACGGCTGGCATCGTGCCTTCTGCATCCGGCTCACACGGTTCCGCGGTACGCCCGAACAGCCCGGGCTGATGATGTCGCTGGTACCGGGTGGCAGTTGCCGTGGCGCACTGTATCGAATCGCCGGGGACCGGGCAATGAAGGTCCTCCGCATCCTTTGGCGGCGGGAGATGACCGTCAAGCCGCCCACCAGCCCACCCCGATGGGTGACCGCCAGGGCGGGACAGACCCCCGTGCGCGCCATCGTCTTTGCCGCCGATCGCAAGGGCCGCAATTTTGTCGGCGGCGTGACCAACGAGGAAATCGCAAGCGTGCTGAGCAAGGCAGTCGGCCATTGGGGATCCGGTGCCGAGTACCTGATGCAGACCGTTGATCACCTGGAGCGCCTTGGCATCCGGGATGCCAGTCTCTGGAACCTGCAGCGGCTTGTCGCCAGAAACCTGGCCGATCTTCGAGCCACCGGCACGCAGTCAGGCGCGGGACACCACGAGTAGCCACGCCGTCAGCCAGCCTGTCAGGCCGGTTCATGGCCAGATACCAAGGTCATCGTTTCCGAATTTTGATAATTGCCGAAACGATGGCTGAAAGTGGCATGAACGGCCCTTCTTGCGTCCGCGATGTCACCTCGGATATCGCGC
>NZ_JBFTSG010000112.1:0-7419 GCF_056399885.1 Cupriavidus sp. 01L45
CCCGACATCATCGAGCGCGGCCACGTGTATATCGCCCAACCGCCGCTGTACAAGATCAAGCACGGCAAGGAAGAGCGCTATATCAAGGACGACAATGAGCTCAACGCCTACCTGCTGCGCCTGGCCATGGAAAAGGCCGCCCTGGTCAACCCCGACGGCAGCGAAGTCGCCGGCGACGCCCTGACCGAACTGGCCCGCCAGTACCAACTGGCCGAAGCCGTGATCGGCCGCCTGGCCCGCATCGTGGACAGCGACGCCCTGCGCGCCATTGCCGACGGCATCGAGCTGGACCTGGACAGCGCTGCCGCTGCTGAGGCCTCAGCTACCGCGCTGAAGGCCAAGTTGTCGGAAATGCACGCCAAGACGCTGCTGGGCGCCGCGGTGAATGACGACGGCACGGCGGATGTCTATGCGCAGTTTGATGAGAAGACGGACAAGCACCGCCTGATGATCGCCCGCCGGCATCATGGCAATGTGCGCCTGTCTCACCTGGACGCTGACTTTGTCCACGGTGCTGATTACGCTGCGCTGTCGCTGGCCGCCAAGACCTTCCAGGGCCTGATTGCGGAAGGCACCAAGGTGCGCCGTGGCGAGGGCGAGAAGCTGCGCGACCAGACGGTGAATGACTTCCACGCTGCCATGCAGTGGTTGTTGTCTGAGGCCGAGCGTGGGGTGTCTCGTCAGCGCTATAAGGGGCTGGGGGAGATGAATCCTGAGCAGTTGTTTGAGACTACTTTGGACGTTACCCAGCGCCGACTGCTTAAGGTGCAGATTGAGGATGCTATTGCGGCGGATCAGATTTTTACTACGCTGATGGGGGATGAGGTTGAGCCGCGGCGGAACTTCATTGAGTCTAATGCTTTGGTGGCTCGGAATATTGATGTTTGAACAACGTCGCTAAAAATCTCTAATTAAAAAAAGGCCAACCTCGTATCGAGGTTGGCCTTTTTTTTGTCAATGCATCGTAAAGTGATGCTTCTGCATCTCAACTACATCTGCGGAGAAAATACAGATGATCTCGTTTAGAGGAGAGTGAGTTGGAAATATTTGAAGGGGTAAAGGGACTAGCAAGCCTGGGTACAGCACTAGGAATTTCGTCGGTATTGCTCGGTTCCATCTTGGTGGCCTGGTTGGTTTGGAGGCGGACGAGATCAACGCATAGTCTAATGACAAGGCTGTGGGCTCGGTTTGACAGAAATTCAAAAAATACCGATCAGGCTATTGCTACGTTCTTGAGCGGACAGACAAATTTAATGCAGTTTAGATTCACGACTGGAGTACCTGCCAGGACGCTCGCACAAGCCCACAAGCTGATCAATTGGACGAGTGCCCATAACGAGAACATTGATGCAGTGAAAGCATGTGGGGAGTACTTCGATATTGAGCGACCTGGGTTGAAAGAGCCTTCCAAGTTGCCAGGAATATGGACGCTAGGGCCTCTGTTCACAATCTTTATTACCTTCTTTGTTGTCGCGTTGCTAGTTGCTGTTGGGGCAATTCAATCGTCCGCAATTTTGCGCACAAAGGATAGTGGTCTTACCTTTCTGCTATCGAAAGACAATGCAGTGATGCTTTGGTCAGATGTCTCATTTGGCACGAAACAGTGCAAGGAAGACCGCGCCGCTATCACGCTTGCGACTGAATTCAAAGGCTTCGAGGTGGACGCGATATGCGATCTTATCGTCGACGGGAGAGCGTCGGAGTATGTGCGCACAAACGTGCAGCTGCAGAGAGTAATGCTCCCATTCATTTCTGGATTTCTTGCAACTATCGCCCTTATGTGCTTGGCTTACGTCTCGTGCGGCGTGAATGCCAATGCAATGTCGGCTAGATTGGCGAAGAGGGAGTGCCTAGCTCTTGATTTCGCTGACGACGGCAAGAAGGCTGCTCAATCGTAGAGGGCCAAACCGATACACGGTGCCGAGCGCAGGAACGTCCGCCTGGAAATCGATGATTCGCTATCGCACGTTTCCGACGTGTACCTCATGCTTAGGGTATCGCCACGTGAGCATAAAAGGTACGATCTTGTCGAAACGACCCCATTCCGTCAGCATAAAGATTGCTGATACGCGGTCATTTTGGCTAGGAATTTGCTGAGTATATATTTCGAGGAGCGAAGTGGCATGAGCCGGTACTGTGGAGACGATGATTCAAAGCCCATCCTCGAGGCTGCCGCCCATTGGCGCGACTCCGCGCTGCTCGGTGGTGGCTCTGTGCTTACTAGCAATAAGCTCTGGACATCGTCTTTGCTCGATGTTCTCGACGAGTACTTCGTTCGGCGACCGGATGTAGGCGATGGCAAGTTCCTGCAGAAGCTAGAGCAGCAACTAGCGCCGACAGACGGCGCCGCTAAACAGCTCGTGGCAGAGATGATGTGGGTTATGTATCTCTGCCCAAGCAGCCTGACTCCCGCACATAAACGGAAGACCGTGCAGACCGTATGGGCATGGTCAAGTGAAGAGGCCCCAACGAATTCCCGCTGGCTAGATGATGACGCCCTTGCGGGGGTCGGAAGTGCGGGCCCTGGATTCAACCAGAATCAGTGGCGCGAACTTGTGTTCCTCATCAATTTCATGCGTCGCTTCCGTGAGCTAGATGCCGGTGAGCGGCAGCGGCTGATGGAAGACGGTTGGAAGTTCGACGAATGGCTCAAGGAGGTGCCCGATTGGGAAGCGAGGCAGCTCCGCCACATGCTGCTCTTCCTTCTCTTCCCGGACGACTTCGAACGCATCTTCGGCCAGAATGATCGGAAGACCATCGTTCGACACTACTCAAAGCGGGATCGCCGAGAAGTGAATCGAATGGATGCTGTGCAGCTGGATCGTGAGCTGCAATCGATACGCAAGCGTCTCGAAGTCGAGCGGGGCACCACGCAGCTGGACTACTACGTGCCGCCACTCAAGGGCGAGTGGAGGAGTGAGACCTTTGCGGCAGCCACGGAGAGCGTGATGGCAGAGCATGTCCGCCAAGCCATCGCGGAAATCCAGCAAGACGGTGTGCCTCAGGATGCCGAATCGACGGGCTACGATCTTGTGGATGACGGAAATCGGTACCCACCGAAATTGGTGCTATCGCTTGCAGTAAAGCATGCAACCGGGGAGCCTTTGGATCGCGCCAATTTCTCCGGTGGTGAGGAGTCGTCAGCCTTCCGTCTGTTGCGTCGCCTTGGCTTTGAAATTAAGCCCAAGGATGAGGCCGAGAGCGGTATCGCAGAATTGATGCAGCGATTCCTAGAGCAAGCCGAGTCAGGTAAGGAACTAAGTGCGCAAGGTTACCTCCGTGAATACCAGGGACTGAAAGTACGTGTGAGTTTTGGAAAAGGAAATTTCGCAAGAATCCCATGGATTGCGTTCCTCGGCGATGGGCAATCCGTGTCCGAGGGCGTGTACCCCGTGCTGCTGCTGTTCAGGGATAAGCGGCAACTATTGCTTTGTTATGGCGTGAGTGAAGAGGGGGCGGCGCGGTTGAGCTGGGGCGACCTAGACGGAGCACAAACAGTAAGAGAGTGGTTCAAAGATCGTTACGGCCACAGCCCCGATCGATACGGCGCCTCATTCGTCCGCGCTGCATATGACATTTCTCAGCCACTTCCAATTCCTGAACTGCAGCAGGAGCTGGATGATCTGATCGATGTCTATGCTGGGGTACTGTCCGCCGGGAGTACCGATATGCCGATGGAGGCTACTGAGCCCGTGGAGCCGGACATGCCTTTGCCGGTTAGGGCCAATCTACGGGAGGCGGTGCTCGCGTTTAGCGAAGCGTTACAAGCTTCCGGCGTCAAGTTCGGCGATCAGCATGACACGCTTGTCTCCGCCTTCGTCTCAAGTATCGTCACAAAGCCGCTAGTTATCCTGACTGGGCTATCCGGTTCTGGCAAGACGCAAATCGCCATCCGATTTGGTGAGTGGTTAGGTGACGATCGGCTCCACGTTGCAGCGGTGCGTCCTGACTGGACAGGCGCCGAGACCTTGTTTGGCTATGAAGATGCACTAAAGCGGGAGCTCGACGGACGCCCAGCCTGGGCGGTTCCTGCTCCACTCGAATTCATCTTGAAGGCAGTTGCAGACCCGCAGCATCCATACGTCTTGCTGCTAGACGAAATGAATCTTGCGCACGTAGAGCGCTACTTCGCAGACGTGCTGTCTGGTATGGAGTCTGACAAACCTTGCCTACCAAATCTTCAACGAGGTACGGATGGATGTTGGCGTGTGCGTGCCGGCGAGGACGCAAGAGTACCAATCCCACGCAATCTGTGGATAGTTGGCACGGTCAACGTTGACGAAACTACCTATATGTTCTCGCCAAAGGTACTGGATCGTGCCAACACCTTTGAGTTTCGCGTGCAGTCGAGCGACCTATCGATTGAGGCGCGGAAGCCTACGCCGTGCGCTCCGGGCGATGCCGAGCTGGTGAGAGGCTTGCTGACCATCGCGCGAGACGATGATTGGCATTTGACTCACCAAAGCGGTTCAATTGATGAGCTTACTCCGCGCCTGAAGCACCTTCACGAACTGCTAAGTCGCTATAACCTTGAGTTCGGTCATCGAGTGTTCTATGAGGCGATTCGGTTTGCATCGCTGGCAGAAGAAGCTGGTATCAGTGGTCTGAACGCAGTCCTGGATCGGATCGTTATGCAGAAGGTTTTGCCTAGATTACACGGATCACGGCGACGCCTCGAACTCCCACTACTGGCTCTCGCCCAGTTCTGTCGTGATCTGCCCGCGTCAATCACGAGTGACGACAAGCTGCAAACCGCAGGTGTTGAAGAGATACCGGCGCAAGGCGCTGAGCTACCAACTTCGTACGCGAAGATTCTTCGCATGCTCCGCAGCCTACGTGCAAACCAATTCGCTAGCTTCACAGAGTAAGTCGTGCGTACCGTTTCCGAAGCATCGACTCCATTGCTTTCGCCGTCTGGCGCGACCGTCGCCGTACTGAATGTAGCGGTGTTGCCTCGGAGAGGTAGCGCATCGCCCGCGACGCTCTGGGCTTCAGCCGGGCTCCAGTATGGCGATGAGACTGTCTGCGCCATGGAGTTGCTGGAGGGAATGGAGTACCGATACACATGGAAGAACCTTGCACCGGGTATATGTAGTATCACCGCAGACCCTGAGGAGATCTTTCAGCCCGACACTGTCGAAGGGCTGTCAGGTCGTCTCCGACCCGGACTATCGACCGGTACCGTTCGCGTCGTGCTCCGCGAGGGTCCTGTCGTGCTGGGGCAGCAGGAGATCGAGGTACGTTCCCGAAAGCTCACTTACCTCTCTGAGTATCGTTGGATGCTTCGCGATATCGCTGAGCGAATGACGGAGCTTGTGATGGACCGCTTCGCGGTCAGCGACGCTCGATTTGAGCAGGATGATACGCGAGACGCGGTGACGCTCTATCAGCGCTTCACGTTCTTGCGAGCCTTGTTAGAAAGTGAGAGCTTTCAAGGGGCTATTCGAGAGGTTCTTCGCCGGCCACACACTGCGTGGGACGTGGCCAGCGAATTTGTTCGGCCTGGCAGTGGAATGCGCGCGGACTCTCACGTCCTACGGCAGCTTGCCAAGGCCGGGCAACGATCCGCATGGCCGGGCGGCACCATTCCCTCCGTGCCTTCACGGCTTGAGCGCCGGCGAACCGAGGCGACGCATGACACAACACCCAATCGCTTCGTGAAGTTTGCCCTTGAACATTGGTCTCAGATTCTTGGTGATATCGATCTAGGCCTTGCAATGGGGCAGCCGACACCGGCAACTACTCGGGGCCGCCGCGAAATCGCCGCTGTTATGACACAGCTGGAGAAGATCCTGCACCACGACCTGTTTGCCGAGGTGGGTAAGATGGTGCGATTTCCCGCTGATGATCAGGTCCTGCAGAAGCGCGAGGGTTACAGGGACATCTTTAAGGCCTATGTTGAGCTTGAGTTTGCAGCCCGCCTATCCTGGCATGATTCGTCCGAGGAATATGGCGCGGGGTTGAGGGATGTCGCCACACTTTATGAATATTGGGCATTCATCCAGCTAGCGCAGGTCGTAGCCGATTTGGTCGGACAGACATTTGACATGACGCCATTGGTGCGGTCGCGTAAAGATGGTCTTACTGTTGGGATTCAGTCGGGCGTTGAAACTGTTCTCAAGGGAGAGGTAGAGCGTTTTGGACGGCGCATGGTGGTGGAGCTCTGTTTTAACCGGACCTATCGCGCCGGTTCGGGAGGTGTAGCTTCGTGGACAAGGCCAATGCGCCCAGATTACTCTCTGCTGATTGGCCCGGCGGAAGGGGAGCCAGCCGCCTTTGAGCCGATCGCTCTTCATTTCGACGCCAAGTATCGGGTCGAGTTTCTCAAAGAAATCTTTGGCGCCGGTGATGACGTGGAAGAGGATGCCGGCCTGCAACAGGGGCCAGTCAGTCTGGTACGCGGGGGGGCTTTGCGTGCAGACCTCCTCAAGATGCATGCTTACCGCGATGCCATCCGACGGACCGCAGGGGCCTACGTGCTCTATCCGGGTGGCGACGGCGAGGAAGGAAGCAATCAGTATCTCGAATACCATGAGCTACTGCCAGGGCTCGGTGCTTTTGCGCTTCGGCCAACTGATATTGGTAGCGCCAGTGGTGCACCTGCATTGCAGCGGTTTATCAGTGAAGTGCTTGATCACGTGGCAACCCGCCTGACCAGGCATGAGCGGGGGCGATACTGGCTGGAGGAGGCGTATGGTGAACCGTTGTCCGGTCAATCTGCCCGCTTGCTCGCCACGCCGTCGCCCGAAACCACTGTGCTTTTGGGGTTCGTGAAGAGCCGAGAGCATTGGCGCTGGATCGAGCAACGTAAGGCCTACAATGTTCGAGCGGAAGGCAGAAGTGGTGGAGTCCAGGCTGGTGCAGATCTACTACACAGCCAACTTCTTCTTCTCTACTGTCCCTCCACGCAGCAGATTGCACTCGCTCGGATCGTGTCTGATGCGGAAGAGATATCCTTGGCCGGCATGGTTGCAATGGACTACCCGGAACCGCGCGGAGTGTATTGGTGTGTACAACTCCGCTGGCTAGACCAACTTCAGTGGCTTCGTGGCTTCTCTCCGTCCAAAATCGAGCAATACGCTACGAGCCAAGGGCCGTTGTATGGGGCACCTGTTAGAACGTCCTGGGGTGTCATCGAGTCAGCCTGCCGTGTTGGGTGAGTGATGAAAACGCTCATCCGCGATAGCGTGATTTTGTCTTGCCCTTTCGGGATCTCTAGGGAGACGTGCTGGGCACGGCATCGGCAAGGACGACTACAACCTCGACAAGGTGCGCTACCACCGCATCATCATCATGACCGACGCGGACGTGGACGGCTCCCACATCCGCACGCTGCTGCTCACGTTCTTCTACCGCCAGATGCCCGACATCATCGAGCGCGGCCACGTGTATATCGCCCAGCCGCCGCTGTACAAGATC
>NZ_JBFTSG010000113.1:0-7244 GCF_056399885.1 Cupriavidus sp. 01L45
TGTACTCGTTCTACATTGAGGACCAGGACTACAACTGGTGGGAAATCCAGTACTACGACGGGGTCCAGCACGACGACATGTTCGACTTCGGCGATCGCTTCGGCGATGCCGACTCCGACCTGCATGGCGATCTCGGCGGAATCCGATAACCCGTAGCAACAAAATTGAAATCAAAAAAGGAGACAAACATGGATTACCGCTTGCTGACGTTCATGTCAGAAACAGGCCCGCGTGCCGGCATTCTTGTGGGCGAACGCATCTATGAAGTGGCGCACGAAACGGCAGTTTCTTCGTGGAGCACTGTGCTCGGCATCCTGGAGCAGTGGAGCACGGCCGAGGGCGCGCTCGATGAAGCTGCCCTCCGCATTGCGGCCGGGGCCGCGAGGTCGGCCGGCCAGCCGCTTGCGCAAGCGCCCCTGCTCGCCCCGGTGCTGCACCCCGGTACCATCTACTGTGCCGGTGCCAATTACAGCGATCACCGCGAAGAGATGGCACGTGCGCTCGGCCTGGAGCCGACCCCGGATATGAAGGAGCTTGGCGAAGCGCCGTGGCATTTCATCAAGACGGGCCGGAGCTCCGTGGTCGGGCCGAACGCCGCCGTCAAGCTGCCGGCCTACTCCAAGACCGTCGACTGGGAAATCGAGCTTGCCGTTGTGATTGGAAAGCCGGCCAAGGACGTCCCGGTGGAAAAGGCGCTTGACTATGTCGCCGGGTACACCATTGCCAACGACCTGTCGGCACGTGACGCCATGCGCCGCAGCAAGATGCCGCCGACAAGTCCCTTTCACCTTGACTGGATCGGACACAAGAGCTTCGATGGCTCGTGCCCGATCGGGCCCTGGATCGTACCCGCCGGCCAGATCGCCGATCCGCACCGGCTCGCGCTGAAGCTCTGGGTATCCGGCGAGCTGATGCAAGATTCGAGCACGGAAAAACTGATTTTCGACATTCCCGAGCAGATCTCGATGCTGTCGTCACGCGTCACGCTGCAGCCTGGCGACATGATCCTGACCGGTACGCCGGCTGGCACAGGCGCGCCGCAGAAGCGCTTCCTTCAATCTGGCGAAACGGTACGGCTGTTCGTTGAGGGCATTGGCGAGTTTGAACACAGCATGGTTTGAATCCGCGCTGTTCTATTCAGTCGTTCTGCCATCCGTTTCCAGGAGAAGACCAACATGTCTGGCTTCAAGTCGATCATGCTTTCCACGCTGACCGGTATCGCGCTATGCGGAACAGGGTTCAGCGTTTCAGCGCAAGAGTATCCATCCAAGGTCGTCCGGGTGCTCTCTCCGTATGCACCGGGGCTAGCTCCGGACGTTGCGCTGCGCATTGTCACATCAAAAATCGAGCAAAACTGGCAGGGGAAGCCGATCGTGATCGAATCGCGCCCCGGAGCGAACGGCACGCTGGCGATCGGTGCTGCCAAGAAGGGCGATGTCAGCGGGCACACTTTGCTGCTGCTTGGTCATTCTCATCTCACTATCAATCCGGTACTCCTTTCGAACCTCAACTACGATCCGCTGAAGGACTTTATCCCGCTTGGCATGCTCTACCGGGCACCGTTCTTTATTTGCGTGGCGGCAAACAGCCCGTACAAGACCGTTGGGGATTTGCTTGCCGCGGCCAGGGAGAAGCCCGGCAAGCTGACCTACGCCACCAGCTACATCGGCAGCCCTTCACACTTTGCCACCGCCAAGCTCGAACTCATGACCGGCACGCACATGCTGCCGGTCCACTACGCTACCGAAGGCACGCAGGCTTATACCTCGATTGTCAATGGCGATGTGGTGTTCACGCTGGCGTCGGCGGCGTCAGTGGAGCCGCTGGTGAAATCCGGCCGCCTGCGCATGATTGCCACGACTTCCCCCACGAGGGTGCCCACCCACCCCGAGGTTCCCACCATCCGGGAATCCGGCGGACCGGCTGACTATGAGTTCGAGACCTGGTCGGTCCTGGTGGCGCCGCGCGGCACTTCGGAGAGCGTGGTCCGCCAGATTCGCGCGGATATCAGCAAGGCACTGGCTGCCCCCGAAGCGAAGGCGCGCCTCCAGTCCCTGGGCTTTGAGCCGGCCCGGGAACGCACGCCGGAAGAGTTCTCCGCGCTCATTAGCCAAGACCTGAAGCGAAACCGGGACCTGATCAAGCGCACCGGCATTTCGCTGCAGTAGCAGATGGCTGCGAGCCGTTTCGTCTCGCAGTTCAGATGGCTTCATCGGGCGCCGCCGCAGTGGAATGCGGGGCAGCGTCGCGACTCATGTACTCAATGGAAAAACACTCCGGGAGAATGACGTGTACAGCCACGACAAGAATGCAGTTGATGAGAGCGAACCACGGGATGGTGGAGAAATCCCCGGCAGGCCGGTCGATGGTGGCGGCTTTTCCAGGCGCGATTTTCTACGAGGCAGCCTCGCCGGCGTAGGCGCCGTGGCGAGTGCCGCCGTGGCTGGCAACAGCCTTGCGCAGAAGCCCGCCGGCACGGCCCCGGCTCATGGACGCTACGGCGTGGCGGAGGCGACCGTGCCTGGACGGAGGATTCTGCTGAAGGGCGGGATAGTACTGACGCTTGACAAGAAGCTTGGGGACTTCGAACAGGCGGATGTGCTGATCGAGGGAAAGAAGATTGTCGCAATCGGCCCGAACCTCAAGGCCGAGGCGCAAACGATCGACTGTTCCGGCACGATCGTCATGCCAGGATTCATCAGCACCCATCATCACCAGTATGAAAGCCTGCTCCGGAGCCTGACCACAGACGTGCTGCACATCCGGGACATTCCCACCGACGCCGAGCAGCCAAAGGCGGTATGGCCGCTGGAGACCTATACCACGGTGGTTCAGCAGATCTGGACGCCTGGCCGCATACCGAACCCTGCCGGTGGCGGGACGCCGGTATGGGATCTGGGGCGCCCGCCCTACGATCCCGAGGACTGCTATCTCGCGGAGTTGCTTGCCAGCCTGAGTCAGATCACCCAGGGCATTACCACAAGCACTGACACCTCGCAGTCGTCGCATACGCCTGCCTATACGGATGCGATGATTCAGGGCCTGATGGATTCGGGGCAGCGCGCCGTCTTTGCCTATTCGCCGGGGACTGACAGGTCCGCGCAATTCCCGGACCAGCCCTATGAATGGCCTGGCCGCAGCGGCGATACTTCGTTCGGCCTCGGCCGGTTGGCCAAGAAGTACTTCAGTTCGCGCGACCAGCTGGTGACCCTGGGCGCCTGGGCCAGCTGGAAGCCGGTGGTCGACCCCAAGACGAGGCAGGTGCAGAACTATACGGGGTGGCAACTTGCGCGCGAATTCGGGGCATTGATCAACAACCACGCCGCGCATGGTCAGATGGTCAGTGACATGGCTGCGGACCCGCGCAACGGCAAAGACTGGTCCGACGTCACGCTGGTGCACTGCAACCTGTGGCAGGACGAGCCCGTGGCCCAAATCGGCGTCAACAATGTCACCTCGCGGGCATGGCAGATCCTGTCTGAAAGGGGCGGGCATGCATCTATCGCGCCGCTGATCGAGATGCAGATGCGGCACGGGATGCCGCCATTCCAGCTATGCCTGAACTATGGCATCTTGCCGAGCCTGAGCCCGGATATCGAAGCGAACATGACGGCGAATCCGTTCTCGCTGATGCGAAGCGCCTACACCTTGCAGCGAGGCCTTGCAAACGACCTGGTCTACCTGCTCAGTGATCCGAACCAGCTTTCGGTGCCGCAGCTCGTGACCTCGCGGCAAGTCATAGAGATGATGACGGTCGCGGGCGCAGCGGGCTCCGGGCTGCTGGACAAAGTAGGGACACTGACGCCGGGCAAAGAAGCCGACATTGTCATCCTGGACGCCAACACCATTAATACAGCGCCAATGAACAACGTGCCCGGGACGATCGTGACCCTGATGGAATCGCGCAACGTCCGCGACGTGCTGATTGCCGGCAAAGTCGTGTACCGAAGCGGCAAGCTGGTTGGCTGGGATGTTGGCAAGCTAATGCGCGATATCAACAAGGCCCGTGACCGCATCCTTGCGCGCATCAACGGCCCGGCGCTGGTTGGCTCCATTCCCAAGGGCCTGAACAGCCAGTCCAATCCCTACCGGCCGAACTTCCTCGGGTCGAACGGATATCAGGGACAGAACAAGACCGCACCGGAATACGTGCTGCGGCCGTAGCCGCACGCAACCTTGTCGCGGCTGGTGCCGGGGCCGGTACCGGGCCAGCCGAGATCATCGTTGATCAAGCCTCCATGGTGGTAGTTCGGCCAGGCCGACCCTCCCCATGGGGAGGGTCGCGTGCGCGGTGCAAAAAGCCGAATTTCGATCACGTGTCTTTGGGTGCCAAAGACGGAAATAATCTGCCTTTCCTTTGTCGTCTTACAGATTGTGATTAGGTAATTTGTTCTTGGAGGAGCGCAGCCGCCCGGAAGTAGCGAGGAGGATGGCCGGCGGTAAGCAAATTATTCTTATATATGGAGAGCATTGGACATGAAGAGATCACAGGCTTCGCTGGCGGCACTGACGCTGTTTTCCGGCGCCGCATATTCTCAATCGAGCGTCACCTTGTATGGCGTGCTGGACGCCAATATCGAATATGTCAGCAATATCTCGCAGACCTCGCCCACTGTGAATCCCGCCACCGGGCAAGTCAACGCCGGGCCCGCGGGGAACAAGATCGCGCTTTCGAGCGGCGCGCTGTCCGCTGCTCGGTGGGGCCTGCGCGGGGTCGAGGACCTGGGAGGCGGTATGCAGGCGGTGTTTTCACTTGAGAACGGTTTTGGGGTGGACGATGGCAAGCAGAAGCAAGGCGGCCGCTTGTTCGGACGCCAGGCATTCGTTGGCCTGAGCAGCAATGTTGGCACGATTACCTTCGGTCGCCAGATGACCGCCCTCAGTACCGCGCTTGGCAATTACTCGCCAACGGCGTTTGCTTATCAGTATGAGCCGGTGGACGTCATGACCGGCGTGAACTACCGGTCAGACAACACCGTCAAGTATGTCGGAACATTCGGCGGCCTCACCGGTGTGGCGCACTGGACGTTCGGAAACGGCGCTGCCGGTGCGGGTGAAGTGCCCGGCCAGTTCCGCAGGGATAGCGGCTACGGTGCCGGCCTGTCCTATGACAGCGGGCCCTTCGGCGTCAGCCTTGCCTATGACCAGTATGACCCGACCATCGACGCCGCGACCGGTGCCGCCGGAAAATTCCGCAAGGCTGCCAGCGCGGTCAAGTACAGCTTCAAACGTGGCGTAGTCATGGCTGGCTATCGTTGGGAGAAGAATCTGTTCCCGGACGATTCAACGACATTGCGCGATGATTTCTGGTGGATCGGCGGCAACTACGAAGTCCTGCCGGCCCTGACTCTGACGCTGGCGTACTACTACCAGAATATGAAGACCCTGAAGCTTGTGCCGACGGCGCCGGCAACCAATCCGGCCAATCCATGGCAAGTGTCCTTCATGGCCGACTACAGCCTTTCAAAGCGGACCGACATGTACCTAACCGCGGCCTATGCTAAGAATGCCKGGCTGGCGCTTCACAATGCCACCCTCGGTTTTGCGAACATCTATGCGCTTGGCCAAGGCAAGAACAGCATGACTGGCGTAGCGGCCGGTATGCGGCATAAGTTCTGATCTTGTCGAAGGGCGCGGTGCCCTGATGACATGCGAATGGAAGCCAGTTGCGTGCTGGCTCCGCGCCTATCCGGAACGATGCCTGCACTTGCGTGAGTTGCCGTCGGCATTTCCATTGCGACCCGGCCTGCCGCAGCGCATCCTTGATCGAGGGGGGCAGGCCAGTGGCCCGGCCCGGCAGGAAGCCGTCACCAACCTCGCCGCGATGCAATAGAAGAAGCGGATCTGCATCGTTGCCTATAGCGCCCATATACACTGACCGGCCTGCCCGTTGGCTGCGCGGTCGTGGACGCCCCGCACGTCAGCATAGTCAGCGCGGCCGCCGCCACGGAGGCGTGCGAGACTCGCATCCGCAACACCAGGGATCTCCGTCATGCCGGATAATGAGCGAGGCCGTATCCCTTCAATTTCATGAAACGAGGCGTGACAAATGATCAGAATCCTGGGAATTTCCGGCAGCCTTCGTGCCCAGTCGTACAACACCGCGCTGCTGCGGGCGGCTCAGGCGGAGGCTGACGCGCAGGTCCGCCTCGATATCGCCACCCTGCATGGCATTCCGCTTTACGACGCAGACCTGGAGGCGCGTGAAGGATTGCCCGCCGCCGTGGTGGCGCTGCGCGAACAGGTCATGGCGAGCGATGGCCTGATGATGGCCACGCCTGAATACAACAACGGCATCCCCGGTGTCTTCAAGAACGCCATCGACTGGCTCTCGCGGCCGGCCAGCGATATTCCCGCGGTCTTCGGCAATCGCCCGGTAGCAGTCCTCGGGGCGTCCGCCGGGGGCTTTGGCACCGTGCTGGCACAGAACGACTGGCTGCCGGTGCTCAAGACACTGGGCACGCGGCACTATAGCGGCAGCCGGCTATTGGTTGCGCGCGCGGGGCAGGTGTTTGACCCGCAGGGCGAACTCACCGATGCTGGCATGCGTGCGCGGCTCAAGGAATTCGTTGCCGGCTTCGCTGTGTTCGTGGAAGGCCCGCGCGCGGGCTGAGCATACTCAGGCAACGCGCGCGGGGGGCGGCGACACCGGCACCCGACTGGTCTCGTTGTTGGCCGCCACCACGCGTTGCAGCATGGCAACGAACAGTGCACGCTCAGCCGGGTCCAACCCGGCCAGCGTGCGGGCCTGGGCGCGCTCCGTGCCCGGGTAGATGTCCTGCAGCAGCGCCGCACCCGTCGCCGGCAGCGAGAGCAGCTTGGTGCGCCGATCGGCGATGCCCGGCGAGCGCGAGATCAGTCCCTTTCCCTCCAGCCTTTCCGCCACACCGGCAATGGTGTGTGTGGTCAAAGCCGATGGCATTGGCCAGCCTGAGCTGGTCGATGCCAGGATAGACGCACACTGCCGCCAGCGCAGCGTTATTGCACGGGCGCCGTATCGAAGCCATCGGTCTCTTCGTGGAAGACCGAGGTGGCAATCTGGTGCAGCCGCCGGATGAGATGGCCCGGCTTGCTGTAGATCAGTTCGTCGAGATTAGACCTCGCCGGCCAGGCGGCATTTCGTGACCGGCTCGCGGACGCGGCACGGCGCGCCGGTGCGACTGCAACAGCTACCGCTGCTACGCCGGCGCTTCACCAAATGCCTGAACTCGCTGGCTTTCGGTTGACCATTAGCGATGAAACGG
>NZ_JBFTSG010000114.1:0-9958 GCF_056399885.1 Cupriavidus sp. 01L45
ACCGGCGCCCCGCCCCTACGATCAGCACCTCTGTCTCCGACACCCGATGGCTCCTTGTTGACTTGCGTCCCGATGAACTTATCAAGTTTCATCATGCGGACATGCTGTTTCATTTTCGATAACTCTAGCTATCACTCAGAGCCTTGTCAAGGTCGGGCCACACCTTCATTTGACGTGCAGTTTTTGCATGCGACGCAGCGCTGGAATGCCAGCCTTGCAGAGGCACAGGAATGCGAGCGGGGACGCATCGTGGTTCGCATTCGCCCATTGGAAGACATCCACCAAGGCACGTGCGCGTTGCCGACACGCACGCTTACGCTCGACCTGTAACGACCGGTGGCACGGTGCGTTGATCAAAGCGAAGCGAGGGGATTTTGGTTGGGGAATGAAATGCGGAGGTTGGGGAGGGACGTTTTTCGCTCTACGCAATATTTATCGCATATCGAATTCAATGTAAAGTGAAATGCTGCCAAGCGCAAGGCAGGACTTTCACTGAAGAGACTCACAGCCCCCTGCCTTGCAAGCTACTTTCAAGTCAACCGACTCGCCATCCCCGAGCATGCAGGGATCCAATGACTTTCAGTGACTTTAAAAGGACGCTGGATTCCCGCCTTCGCGGAAACGAACGGTTCCTGGATAGAGAGACGCAGGCCGGAACTGCCGCGCAGCACTACGCGGGCATCACGTCGCTGCTTGCGCCAGGCCGATCGGCATCGACGATTTCACCGTTTCGTCGGTGCGAACGCGTCCCGGCTGCCGGACGCTGGGGGGCCGCCAACTATGCCTCTGCAACTGCCACTTTCGTGTCAGCCCGATTGCGGCGCTTGCCCCACCAGCACGCCAAGCAGGAACTGCTCTTGCGCGCTATCCAGGCCGAGGTCTTCGTTGACGAGATCGTCGAATACGCCGCCAAAGGGACGCGCGCTCAGTCCCAACGAAGTTGCTGCCAGGATCAGGCTCTGCGAAATGTGGCCGGCCTCGGCCGCGAGCATGCGATAGCCGCCCTCGCCGTACTTGTGTTCGTGGCGCGGAAAGCAACCGGTCAGGCAGAACATCACCGCCGCGCCTGAAACCATCTCGCGCTCAACTGGCAGCATCGCTTCGAGCAGCAGGCCGGGGGCGAGCGGCTTCACAAGTTCCAGTTCGCTTTCATCGGCGCGATAGTGGTAGACGGCCGGCACCAACCCCTCGATTTGCAGTGCCATCGCATACACCTCCACCGCGTACAGCCCGCCACTGGAAGGATAGGCCCGCAGGTTGGATTGCCTGCCTTCCCATTGCATGACCCCCGTCACCCCGCACGCGGTATCCAGAAGCGCATCGAATGCATTGCGCGCTACCGGTGCACCGGAGAAATGCCTTCGCGAGCGGCGCGTGCGCGTCAAGGCGTGTAGTGGGCGCAAGCACTCCGGCGTGGCCTGGCTGACTGGAAGGCGGGCCGCTTGCGGATAGCAGCGATGTCCGCCATCCATCGCCAGCCCCAGAATATCGTCGCCTTCCAGTCCTCCACCCGGCAACACGCCTTTCTTGGTCGCCGCATGAAGCAACCGCGCAACGGCACGCCCCGACATGTCGATCGCGCCCGCCTCAATCATTGCAGCGAGCAGGCGCGCAGCTACCGAGCCATCGGGTTGCGAGAATTGGTTCAGGATTTGCGCGACCGTGTGCTCACCGTCCATGGCACGCACCAGCCTGGCAACGATGCGCGGGCTACCGGCAACCCCGATCTCGCGGCGAGCGCGGCGAATCACGGTACATCCCGCCTGCCTTACAAACGCCGGCTCCTCCACGGCACTACTGAGCCAGGCCACGCCGCTTTCGTCGGTCCAGTTTCGCGTGCACGGTCTGAGCATCGGCCGGACCTGCTCTCTCAGCGCTGCTGGCGGCCCGGCCCAGCGGGTGACCTTGCGCTCGCGCCAACCATCCACCAGCAAGTCGGTGCCGAACGCGAAGTCCGTGGTGACATCGTCGATCAGCGTTACCTCGACATCCAACGCTTGTGTATCGTCGGATCTGGTGGGATCCTCCTGGGCAGGCACCGGATCCAGCATGGCAAGCAGTTCCTGCGCCATCGCCACCGCTTCTGGCTGCCCCTCCGACTGCCCGATACGCTCCGCTTCGCCATAGTAGTACCTGGCCCGCTCACAGTGCTGCCCCGCCTGCAGAAGACATCCCAGGCGAACCAGCGCAGCAACCTGTGCGGCGGGATCATATTGTTGCGCAAGTAGAGTGGAGGCGGAATGGCACTGCGCCAGCAATTCGTCCGGACGACCGGCGAGCGCCGCAATCGTGGCGAGCTCTTCATGGCAGATGGCTTGCCCTCGCAAGTCTTCCAGTGTTTCCGCAACGGCGAGCGCCGCCTGGAATGCCCGCTTCGCAGCCAGAAGATCGCCGCACTCGCCATGGATGGCTCCGAGCTGTGCTTCGAGCGCCCCCCTAAGTCCTGCCGCCAACCCGCTGCCAGGAAGCGCGCCGGCGATCGCCACCGCTTCCTGCGTATATGCGACCGCGCGTGCCGCCTGTCCAGCCACATGCAGGCATCGACCGATGCGACCCAGGATAACAGCACGGCCAAGACCCGGGCTCGCATCGAGTTGCGCAAGCGTGGCGAACAACTGCGGCGCCCGTTTGGCCAGGTCCCGCAGCTCCCCGGCTCTCGCTTCCAGTGCCAGCTTCCGCCCCGGCTCAGCGGTATCCGCAGCGTCTCGCGCCGCCAGATTGCCGAGGGTTTCAAAAATGACCCATTCCCCCGCTACCGCCGGCTCGAGCGTCTGGACCACCGCGAGCGCCTCGTCGGCCAATACCCGCGCTTCGGCCGCTCCATCGGGCTGGCCAAGAAGCAGCTCGGCAAGCCTGCCGAGCTGCTGCACCAGGTACTGCAGCCTTCCTGCCTGCCTCGCATATGCGATCACCTTCCGATACCAGCGTTCCGCTTCCGCCGGCAGGAATTCTTCCTCGCTGATCTGGGCCAGCAGGCACCAGATATCGCTGGCACGCGCCCTGTCTCCGGCCTGTTCGGCGAGTGAAGCCGCGTCGCTGAGATAGTGCCTGGCCTGCGCCCATTGCCGCTGCGACTGGAGTATCTTGCCCAGCCGGACAGACGTGGCCGCCTCCATCAGCGGATCTCGAATCGCCTTGGCGATCTGATGCGCGGCACGATAGTGAACGAGCGCCTCCTGATAGTCGCCTGCATCGAATGCCAGAGCGGCCAGGCGGACAAGATCCACACCCTGGCCGCGCAGGTTGCCGGATTTCCTCGCGATCGCCAACGCCTCGTCGTACGCCTGCTTCGCTGCCGTGTGTTCGCCGGCTGCGCGAAGCGCATCCCCGAGTTCCGAGTGCAACGCGCTACGCACGCTGTTCACGCGATCCGTAGGCGTCAGCTCCGCCGCAATGGCGATCGCCTCTCGAAGACAGTCCGCAGCGGATGTGGCTTGTCCTTGTAGGTGGTGGCACCGGCCAAGCCGACCAAGCACGACCGTCCTCTCGAAGCGGGAAGCACCATCCAGGCTGGCGAGGATCGCTTCGAACACCTGCGTCGCGTCAGCAGCCTGGCCGCGGTCCAGCAACTGCTGGCCGCGCGCGCATTCCGACAGATACTGCGACTGTGACTGGGATGCCGGCATGGCCGACACCGCGACACCGGCGGGCGTGCGCTTCATCCGCTCTCCCGCGCCAGCCATGGCGCTACCACCGTGCGCCTTCTGTCCTTTTGTCCTCCCCACGCCCCCTCCTCCCCGCGCGTGCCCGGCAGATGATGCCGGCATTTATCGCAAGCGCGCTCAAGTTCTGTTAAGAGCGGCCTCGCTGTGTGGGCCCGCTGCGCGGTACTTCCAGGCGCGCCCGCGACATGCGATCGACGCGTTACACGTGAGGAGCGCCCGCTCGTCTGGCTCGCGCGAGGCAAACCGGCCCGCAGCCCTGCGATGGCTAGGCAGTCGACTCTAGTTGCCCATCTGCGCAGCCAAGGGCCACCGAAATGTTGCCTGCGGCGGCCAGGACCTGCTGGATGTATTCCGCTTGCAGCACTTTCGTGAGCCTGGCCTGTGGTATCGCCAATGCCACGGAGCCGACCACTTTCGATTCCCTATCGAAGACAGGCGCAGCGATGGAAGCGCCCCCGGCGACCAGTTCGCCCAGGGAAATGGCATACCGGTTCCGACGAATCGTCCTGAGCAAGACCTTGAGCTGGTCACGCTCCTGCGCGGCAGGAATAGCACGCAGGACTTCCGAGATCGCCGCCTCGGAAAGGAAAGCGAGGATCACCTTCCCCGGCGCGCCAACATGTAGCGGCCGCACCGTCAGCCCAGGCGCATAGGACAACGGCTTCTTGCTCTTGAGTTCCTGAACACACTCACGCTTGTTTCCGCCCTGGAAGACAAAGAGCGAGATCGTCTCGTCGGTTGTCTCCCATAGTTCTTGCAGGAAGGGTTGCGCGACCTGAACGACATCCGTGCTGGCCAGGAACGCATTGGCCAGCTCTACGGCACAATGTGTCAACTCATAGGTGCGCGGGTCACCGTACGAGCGAAGCAGCCGCTTCTTCTCGAGCGTATTCAGAAGGCGATATAAAGTGGGTCGACTGAGCGGGACGGCCTCCTCGATCTTCGAGATACCCATCGACGGCGTCTCGATGAAACTGAGCAGAATATCTAGGGCGCGCTCGACCGAACGTACGCTATCCAAGCGGACTCCTCATGTATTTTTAGTGATACGCTGCCTGGGCACTGGCAAAGGCAGCATTCCATTCCCGTCTACCGCCCATGGACGGACACCGGCAAAGCGGATTCTATCCTCAATTGCGGCGCCCGGAACGCCGCCAGCCTTCACGCCACCGCATGATGCGCTTATGCAGCGAGCGCTTCCTCCTGGACCGTGTTTCGGAGAATGCCAACATTGGAGATTGCAACTTCGACGACGTCCCCTGCCCGGAGGAAGCGAGGCGGATCCTGGAACAATCCCACGCCGCCCGGCGTACCCGTGACGATCACGTCGCCGGGAAGCAAGGGACAGATGGTGGAGAAGTAGGCGACCAGGTCCTCCACGCCAAAGATCATCTCGGAGAGCGGGGTGCTTTGCACCTCCACGCCGTTCAATCGCGTCACCATGGTGTTCGAGCCGATCGGTCCCACCTCATCAGGCGTCACCAGCCATGGACCGAAAGCACCCGTTCCGGCAAAGTTCTTCCCCGCGCCGATCTGCGATGAATGGCGCTGCCAGTCGCGCACGGAGCCGTCGTTGTAGCAGGCATAGCCAGCCACATGGTCGAGCGCCGTTTCGTGCGATATATGTCGCCCGCCCCGCCCGATAACGACTGCAAGTTCGCCTTCGTAGTCAAACTTCTCGGAAACGACCGGGCGAACCAGCGGGCCAAGGTGCCCGACCTGACTGGCTGCGACCCGATGGAAAATCATCGGCCGGGTCGGCGCCTCCACGCCGATCTCGTCGGCGTGTGCCTTGTAGTTGCGCGCCAGGCACCAGATGGCATGCGGGTCGGTCACCACGGGATCCAGCATCAGCGTATCGATATGGCGAGCGCTTCCCCGCCCCGATTCCGCTGCTTGCCTCGCCTGCGCCAGGCCATCCTCCAGCGACAACAGGCCTCGCATCGTCCGCGGCAAGTCCGGCGCCACTTCATCCAGGCATACCACCTGCTCCTCGAACACGATGACACCCACGCCTGCCTTGCCCTTGTTCTGATACGACACCAATTTCATGGTAAGAATCCCTCAAACTGTCGAAGCTTCCCCGGCCCGGCTGAAGGCGTGGCCATGCCTGCGCCCGATGCCCGCCGGGACACTTTCAGGCGAACGTACCGGCGACACCAGGTTCGGGCACCACGGTTGACGACGCCAGCTCGCCCCTCACGGTCTGAAGCTGGCGCCCCAGCCCCTTGACCTCGGTGGCGACCACATCACCCGGCCTCAGATACCGCGGCGGCTTCATCCCCATGCCGACGCCCTGCGGCGTGCCCGTCAGGACAATATCGCCGGGCAGGAGCCGGAAGCATCCGGTGATATAGCTAAGCAGCTTCGCCACCGGGAAGATCATGTCGCTGGTATGGCTTTGCTGCCGGATTTCATTGTTGACGCTCAGGCTCAGCGAGAGCGATTGAGGATCCCCGATCTCATCGCGGGTCACCAGCCAGGGCCCCACCGGCGCGAAGCCTGGCGCGCTCTTGCCGATGATGAATTGCCCGCTTCTCTCGACCTGCCAGACCCGTTCGGAAACATCGTTGACGGTGCAGTAGCCGGCTACGTAGTCCAGTGCATCTGCCTCATCGACCTGGTAGGCCGGGCGCCCGATCACCACGCCGAGTTCCACCTCCCAATCCGTGTTCATTGAATCGCGGGGGAGCACGATGTCATCATTGGGACCGGACAGCGAAGTGATGGCCTTGCTGAATACCATCGGATGGCGTGGTATTTCCATGTTGGCCTCTTCCGCGTGCGCCCGGTAATTCAATCCCACCGCCACCACCTGCCGCATGCCCGAAACGGGTACGCCGAGGCGCGGCGTGCCAGAGACAATCGGCAGCTTCTCCGGATTCACCGCTGCGAGCGCCCGCAGGCCTTCGGGACTAAGGACATCAGGCGTTATATCCGAAACCATTGGCCACAGGGAGCGAATCGCCCCGTTGGCATCCAGCAAGCCCGGCTTTTCCAGGCCCTGCGGGCCGTATCTCACGATTTTCATTCGTTCCTCAAGAAGATTTCCGTCCATTCAATGGTCCGGCAAGCACACGACTTCGCCTGCGGTCATACAACCAGTTAGCGCTTATCGGATTCCGCCGAGATCGCCATGCAGGTCGGAGTCGGCATCGCCGAAGCGATCGCCGAAGTCGAACATGTCGTCGTGCTGGACCCCGTCGTAGTACTGGATTTCCCACCAGTTGTAGTCCTGGTCCTCAATGTAGAACGAGTACAGGAACTTCATCCCGCAACGCACCGCCATCGATGACTTCGAATGGCGCACGCACTCCAGCCCCAGCACCTCCTCGAAGAACCTGCGCGTCTCCTTCAGGTTCCTCGACTCCAGCGTGCCGTGCGACATGAACGACGGCCGCACGATCGCCGTCGCATTCTTCGTCGGCACCGTCGCATTGGGTATCCTCATCGCCTTGCTCCTCCTTTCTCCGTTCATTGATTCGTCTCTCACGCCTGCACCCCCACCAACTCCGCCTGCGTCAGAAACGAATCGGCAAAAAACTCGCTCTCGCGCAACCCGCACCGCGCCACGAAGTCCTCGCGCGCCGCCTCCACCATCACCGGCGCCCCGCACGCATACACCTGGTGCCCCGACAGGTCCGGCAGGTCTTCCATCACCGCCCGGTGCACATAACCCGTGCGCCCTGACCAGCCATCCTCCGGCCGCGCCTCCGACAGCACCGGCACGTAGCGGAACCACGGACACGCCGACTCCCACTCCCGCACCTGCTCGTCCAGGTACAGGTCCTGGGGCCGACGACCTCCCCAGTACAGCGTCATCGGACGCTGTACCTTGCGCTCGATCATGTAGCCGATGATCGCCTTGATCGGCGCGAAGCCCGTCCCGCTCGCCACCAAGACGATCGGCGCGCTGCTCTCCTCGCGCAGGTAGAAGGTCCCCAGCGGCGCCTCGAAGTGCAGGATCTGCCCCGACTCGATCTCCCCGCCGAACAGCCGGTCCGTGAACACCCCGCCCGGCGTATGCCGGATGTGCAACTCCAGCGAGATCTGCCCCGCCGCCGACGGCGGCGTCGCAATCGAATAGCTGCGCCGCTCGCCACCCGGCAGCAGGAAGTCCAGGTACTGCCCCGGCGCATACCGCAGGTTCTCGTTGATCGGCAGCCGCAGATCCAGCACCGCCACATCCGGCGCCGCACGCCGGATCTGCCGCACCCGGCACGGAATCTTGCGCACCTTCACCTGCTTGAGCGACAGCTCCTTCACCTCGATCACCAGATCGCTCAGCGGCTTGGCCTGGCACAGCAACGCCAGCCCCTCGGCTCGCTGCGCCTCGGTCAGGTACGCCGCGTGCGCCCGCCCGTGATCCACCTTCCCCTCAAGAATCCGCCCCCGGCACGTGCGGCAGCCGCCGGCACGGCAGCTGTAGGGCATGATCCAGCCGGCGTTCAGCCCCGCCGTCAGCACTGTCGTCCCCTCCGGCACCGTGTAACTGTGCCCGCTCGGTTGTAAGGTCACCTTGAACGTCATGTCGTCTGTCCTGTCAATTGGGAGGGATTCAGCCCCGCACTGCCCGGGGCAACCGGTGGCCCGTGGCCACTGCGGCAAGCCGCTTCGGGTCCACATCCACGTGATTGCCGCGCCAGACCACATGCAGGTCCGGGCGCAGCAGCAGTAAGTCGCACCCATACACCTCGCGCGGCGCCGCATCCCCGATCTCGATCACATCAAGCGGCGCGCCCACCTGCCGCATGCACGCCGCCAGCCCCGACGTATCCACACGCGTGCCGCCCAGCCGCAACAGCGTGTAGCCCGCCCCGATCCGGTCATGCAGCGCGCTGCCGTCATCCAGCCACACGTGCGGCAGCCGCGCGCCCGGCCACGTGGTCGGCCGGTAGCTGTAGCTGTCCGGGTCCGGGCTCTCTCCCGGCTCCGGCCAGATCAGCGGCGAGTCCAGATAGCGGTAGCCCAGCTCCGTCCCCGTCTGCTCGTTGACCTTGCGCTGCTCCACCTCCGCGACGCGCACCAGGTTCGCCCGCGTCTGGGCGCCCTCGGCCGTGCGATCGCCGATGTTGGGCCGGTAGGCCGCCCGCCACGTGCGCTTGCCGTTGGCCGCATAGCGCGACGCCGCCACATTGCGCGCGCCGATCTGCCGGCGCTCGCGCTGGTACGAGCCCAGCAGGTTCGGGCCGCCCCACCCCGCCAGCGTCGCCGCCAGCTTCCACGACAGGTCGATCGCATCGCCAACCCCCGTGTTCATCCCCAGGCCGCCCGTCGGAATCACCAGGTGCGCCGAATCTCCAGCCAGAAACACCCGCCCCTCACCGTAGCGGTCCGCCAGCAGCAGGTGCTGGGTCCACTCCCCCACGTACAGCGTCTCGAACTCGATCGGCAGCCCAACCACCCGCCTGAACTTCTCCGCCATCTGCCCATCCTCGGCCACCACCGAGTGCATCGTGAAGTGGCGGCAGTCGTCCTGCACCACGATCTGCGTCTCCTGGTCGTCCGCCACGTGGTAATGCCGGCCACGCCCCATCGGAATGCGCCCATACAGGTCGTCGCACCGAAACAGCGCCTGCCGCAACCGCAGGATGTTGCCCTCGCCGCTCAACCGGATCCCCAGTTGCTTGCGCACCGTGCTGGAGCCGCCATCGCATCCCACCAGATAGCGTGCGCGGATCTCCTGCGCGCCATCCTGGCTATCGACGACACTCGCACTTACCCCCTCTTCATCCTGCGCAAACTCCGTCAGCTCGCAGCCAAAGCGCACCGTCACATTCAGCGTGCGCTCGGCCACCGCCTTCAGCAGCGGCTCCAGCGTGTACTGCGATATCAGGTGATACGGCTCCAGCGGCGCACCACCGTCATTGCGCCGCCTGCCCTGCGCCTGCAACTCTCCCACCGACGGGTACGCCCGGTGCAACAGCGGCGGCTCTGCCAGCGAGGTCACGATGAACACATCCATCGGCTCATCGCGCGGATACCCCGCATCCCGAATCTGTTCCGCAATGCCCAGGCGCCGGTACATCTCCATCGTCCGCGCGTTGCAGCGCTCCATCTTCGGCAAGCGCCCAGGCGCCTGGTTGCGCTCCACCACCGTGCAACGTACGCCCCGCTGCCCCAGATCGATCGCCAGCGTCAATCCAACCGGCCCCGCCCCTACGATCAGCACCTCTGTCTCCGACACCCGATGGCTCCTTGTTGACTTGCGTCCCGATGAACTTATCAAGTTTCATCATGCGGACATGCTGTTTCATTTTCGATAACTCTAGCTATCACTCAGAGCCTTGTCA
>NZ_JBFTSG010000115.1:0-6846 GCF_056399885.1 Cupriavidus sp. 01L45
CTGGGCGATGTTCTGGTTGACGTTGACATTGACGTTGGCCACCGGGCCCAGTCCTTGCAGCCAGGARTTTCCGCCGCGCACCGCGGTCATGGACTTGCTGTCGAGTTCTTGGGTCAGGGCGAGGTCGCRCACGATGATGGATGGCATGGTGGTTCTCCTTGGCTTYACTGRATGACTTGAAATGTTCCTGAGTGGCTGGTTGGCAGCGGAGGTGGCGGGGCCGCCTCCGCGTCTGCCGGGCCGTTCAGCGATAGATGTTGTTTTGGGCGTTCTGCGTCGARKKGACATGCGACTTGATGTCGTCGACGAAGGCCGCGTTGTTGCCATTCATGTTGGTGACGTTCTGCGTCTGGCCGATCAGTTGYKARGCRTTGAAGGTCGAGTCGATCTTGACSGCGCTGAACACGGGCAGGAAGGGCACGAAGCCGCCGCGCACGGCGCGCATGGCGCGGGCGTCGAGTTCTTCGGTGACGGACAGGTCCTTGATGGCGAGGGTGGTAGTCATGGCAGTTCTCCTTGGGAGCGATTGGGACTTGGGTTCGGTTGGTTCGAGCATTGTTTCTGCGCTCGGGAGGTACAAACGCATGGAGTGTGCCAAGGCGGGCCAGGTCAGCGTGAATCGCCCGCAAACGCAGGCGGGACGTGGGAAGAAATTTTTCGAGGCGGGGAAAATGGCGCCAGCGCACAGTGCACGGCGGCCTAAATCTGGCGGGCGCATACCAACACAACAGACACCATGTGTTCGCTCGTCAGCGACAGACGCCAGCGGGGCGCGGCGATCGCGCTCAGCGTGACTGGGAAACAGGGGGAGGCGTGATGCGCGCGATACGTTCAGTTCGGGGGTAGCGCTTTCCCACCACGGAGGCACGCGCGCGGCGCAACCGCGATCCCGGCGGCGCGGTGCGTTCCGCGCCGTACCGGAACGCGATCACTTCACGTAGATCGTGATCTTCTTGGAATAGATCGGCGGGTTGTGCGGGATGTGCTTGTCATCGGCCATCAGCAACTGCAGGGTGTGCTTGCCCGGTGGCAGTTCGATCGTGGTCTCGGTCTCGCCGGCGCCGAAATGCACATGGTTGCGATCGTTAGGAATTTCCTTGTCCATCGGCGGCAAGTCCGTATCGATCAACAGATGGTGATGACCCGTGTTGGGAAACTTCACGCCACGCGGCGCCACGCCCATGCTGCGCAGCCCGAACCACACTTTGATCGGCTTGCCCGCCGGCAGGACCTGGTTGTTGTTGGGGTAGCCGATGTACAGGTAGGCATTGGACGGCGCGGGCGTCGGACCCGCGATCGCGCTGGCCGGCATGACACCGTTCAGAAGCAGGCTGGCGGCGAGCGCGGCAGCAGATATGAGCTTACGCATGGACTCTCTCCCGTATCGTGCCGCCGGCCCGGCGGCCCGGGCCTTATCGAACGGTAATGGTGATCTTCTTGGAGTAGATCGGCGGATCGTGGGGCTTATGGTCCTTGTCGCCGAGCAGCAACTGCAAGGTGTGTTTGCCTGGCGGCAGCTCGATCCGCGCCTCGGTCTCGCCCGCGCCAAAGTGCACGTGGTTCCGGTCGTTCGGAATCTCCTTGTCCATCGGCGGCAGGTCAGTGTCGATCAGCAGGTGGTGATGGCCGACATTGGGCATGTCGGTCCCCTTGGGCGCGACCCCCATATTGCGCAGGCCCATGCGCACCCAGAATTTGCCGCCGTCGATCACGGCGCCATCGGGGGGCCAGATGATGTAGACCTCGGCATTGGGCGGGGATGTGGCGGACAACGAGATCGAGGGCAACGGCGCCAACAGAGACGCTGCCAGTGTGCCGAGCACGGTTCGCCTGTGCATACGATAGCCCTCCCGAACAACGGTCCGCGCCGGAACATGCAAGGCAACACCTGTGTGGCAACGCGTGCACCCGGCGCCGCTGCAAAGCAACGGACGCAGGCAATTCGCGTGACCTCGAAAGCGCGGTGGATTCTTGCTCTTCGTCAGCGCTTTTGCATTTCGTCATTTAGCTTAGAACGGAAAACTGCAAAAAGATACTTGGTGCTGCCGTGCGCGATCGCTGGGCGCAGGCAACAGTGAGCTTGCTGCGCCACCTTGCGTTGCGAAGCACCTCCGGATTCACAATCGCTGTGCTATGGTTGATTGAGCGAGCCCAGTGCCGCCCGCGCTGCATCGCGTCGGCGCCAGGGACGAGGCGGACCGGCCGGGTGATGGCCGGGTATCATCGCTCGCTGGTGGCGCGTCACGCCGCTTGCGCGTGGGACCGCCGATGCACTTCGGCGCCGTACGAACAAGGCCTGAATATGTGGCGAAAACTCCTTGTCATATGCCTGTTCGCGTTGGCAGCGGCCGTGCGTGCCGAAGCCGGCATCGACACGCCAGCGTCCACCACCGAAGCACGGCTCACGGCCACTTCCGCCGGGAACGGCCAGGCCCGGCGTCTCGCCCTTGTCATCGGCAATGCCGCGTATGCGGACGAACCGCTGCCCAATGCCGCCACCGACGCGCAAGCCATGGGCCAGACCCTGGCAGCTCTCGGCTTTGACGTCATGCTCCGCGAAAACCTGGACCGTGACGGCATGGCAAGCGCGCTTGCCGAATTCCGGCAACGGTTGCAAGCAGGCGGCGTCGGTCTGTTCTACTTCGCCGGGCACGGCATCGAGGTCGCGGACAACCCGGTGCTGATTCCCGTCGATGCGGGCAGCCGCACGCCCGCCCGCTTGCTCACGGCGGGCACCGAGCTTCGCACCGTGCTGGCAAGCATGTCGGTGCCGCGCCCGGACATGCGCAACGTGCTGATCCTCGATACCTGCCTGGACAATCCGTACCGCGGCGGTGCCTTCAAGCCGCCAGCCGCGCCCGCCAACACCCTGATCGCCTATGCCACGGCCCCTGGCATCGCCGCAGCCGAAGGCGTCAGCCATGGCGTATTCACCGCCGCGCTGCTGCGTACGCTACGCATGCCCGGACTCGATGCCGAGGCAGTCTTCCGGCAGGCGGGCGAGATCGTCAGCATGCAAACGGGGCTGCGGCAGCAGCCGTGGGTCTCGTCCTCGCTGCCCGCCCCGCTCCGGTTGGACACGGACGCGGCACCCGCCATCGACAGCACCACCTATTCCGCCAGCCTGGACGGGAATCCGGCGATCCGGCATCGCGGGATCCTCCCGAAAGACAGCGATGAACAATACGAGCTCAGCTTCTGGGATTCCATCAAGAACAGCAATTTCCCCAGCGACTATGAGGCCTACCTGAAGGCGTATCCGAACGGCCGCTTCGCGCCGCTGGCACGGGCAAGGATCGAGCGGCTGCGTGCGGCGGGCGTCAAGGCAGAGCCGCCCGCCGACCGCGCCCGCACCGCGCCCGCCGCCTCCGGGCCAACCGCGGCACAGGGCACAGTCACGCCACCGCCAGCGCGCACGCAGACCGGAAAAGTGCAACCGCCGCCAGCCACTTCATCCGCCAGCGCGCCCGCCGCCCCGGCAAGTACGCCCTCACCCGCCACGCAACACGCCGCCGCTTCCGGCGCGGTGACGGTCGACATAAAACCGGGTGAGATCAAGGACTGCCCGGCTTGCCCCGTGCTGCACAACGTCGCACCGGGCAGCTTCACCATGGGCAGCAATGGCGGCGACCCGACCGAAAAGCCCCCGCACCGCGTCACCATCGCGCAGCCCTTCGCGATCGGCAAGTACGAAGTCACCGTGGAGCAATGGGGTGCCTGCGCCGACGCTGGCGCGTGCCCGCGTATCGCCACCGTCGCAAGCGCCCCCAGGAACGCGCCCATGCGCGATGTGAGCTGGGACGATGCCCAGCAATACCTCGCATGGCTGAACAAGACCACCGGCAAGCACTATCGCCTGCCGACCGAGGCCGAGTGGGAATACGCTGCCAGGGGCGGCACCTCAACGCTCTACTGGTGGGGCGACCAGATGCGCAAGGGAACGGCGAACTGCAAGGATTGCGGCGATCCGTGGAGCGCCGATACGCCGGCCAACGTCGGCTCCTTTGCCCCCAATGCCTTGGGCCTGCACGACGTGAATGGCAGCGTGTGGGAATGGGTCGCCGACTGCTGGCACATTTCCTACAAAAACGCACCGGTTGACGGGCGTGCCTGGGACGAACCCGGCTGCAGCGTACGCGTGATCCGTGGCGGCTCCTGGTTGGAGGGCGCGAGCTATATGCTCTCCTCCACCCGATTCAAGTACAGCGCCAGCGTGCGCCAGTCGCAGAATGGCTTTCGTGTCGTGCGAGACATGAAGTAGCGGCTTCCGTGCCAGTCCCGTCGGGGCAAGCTGGCCGACTAGCGCGCCTTGGTGGATATCTGCACCACGTCGGCGCCGATGTGGTCATCTCCATGCTTGGCGGCCATCGGCCCCAACTGCCGTTCAAGCGCGCGCAGATAGTCCTGCCTGGACTCCACCTCCGGGCGTAGCGCGTCGAACAACGGCGCTGGCGTGGTGAGCAGCACGATCAGCTCCGTGCCAAACGGCTTTGCGATCACCCAGTCGCCGAGGCTGCCGACGGTCGCGTGATAGCTGGCGGGAGCCTGGTTGGCCTTGGCGCGCTGGCTGGGCACCATGTGCACGACCTTGCCGTCCGCCATGTAGTAGTCGACATAGACGTAGGTGTCGTAAGGCGGCGTCGTGATATCGACAATCAACGGTGTACCCTCGGTCAGCTGAGCACCTGGCGCCCTGGTGCGGATCGTGGTGAGCGCGTCCCCGTCGCGGCGCCCCGACCAGTAGGGCCCGATCAGCTTGATCACATCGCACTTGTCGTCACCCAGCGGTTGCACGTCAAGGTTCAGTGTCTGCACGCCGGGAACCGCCTCCAGTTCATCTTTCAAGCGCTTGATGCCGAACCGGTCCGCTACGTAGCCGCGCACCTGCAGCGCATGCTCCTGCGCCGATGCCGAGAAAAGCGAGCAAGGCACGCGCGCCAGCACCGGCGCGACAGCCTGCATGGAGAGCGCGCGCTCCGCCTTGGCTTCCTGGCGCGATGGCGCTTGCGGCGGCGCAGGCTGGGCGGGTTGCGTTGCGACGGGCGCGGGAGCGGTCTGTGTCGGGGGCTGAGCCTGGCCGTCCGGCGGGTGACGCGAGCGCCATGCGTAGTAACCCACGCCGCCTGCCACCAGCACACCGGCCAGGGACACAGCACCCAGCCTGGCCATCGGCATCGCGCCGCTGCGCTCGGTTCCCAGGTCGGCCAGGAAGCGTGCCACGGTGGGCGTGCGCGTCGCGCGATCGAAGGACAGCGCGGCACGCAGCGCTCGCCACTGGCCGCGGCTCAGCGACTTCGGCCGCTGCGGCTTGAGGCCGGCACCGCGTGCCTGGTTGGCCGACAACCGCTCGTAAGGATGCCGGCCCGTCAGCAGTTCATACGTCACGCAGGCCAGCGCGTAGATGTCATCGCGCGGGTCCGGCTCGCGATGCTCGAACATCTCGGGACTGGCATAGGCTGGTGTCATGCCGCCGAGCGTGCCAGGGTCGAACACGGTCGGGTCCGCATCGTCCGCCGGTTGCTGGAAGACCCGCGCGATGCCGAAATCGATCACCTTCACTTCACCGCTGTCCGTGAGGAACACGTTGGCAGGCTTGAAGTCGCAGTGGACAAAGCCACGTTCATGCGCATAGGAAAGCGCCCTGCCCATGCCGGTAACGATTGGCAGTGCCTTGGCGAAGGGCATGCCGGCGAAATCCGGCGCGCGCAAGACGCGATTGAGCGACTTGCCCGACAGGTACTCCATGGTCAGGTAGACCACCGAACCATCGCGATCGAAATCATAGACCGTCACGATATTGCGGTGCGCCAGCGTCTGCGCCTTGCGCGCCTCGCGCTGCAGTGCTATCAGCGATTTCGGATGACCGCGGAACTGCACATTGAGAACCTTGATGGCGATATAGGGCTTGCGGTCGGAGGCCTCGAGCTTGCGCAGGTCCAGCGCCTTGTAGACCGTACCCATGCCCCCCACGCCAAGGCATTCCTCCAGTACAAAGCGGCCATTCAGGGTGTCGCCCACCCCCTTGGACTGCTCCGCGCCGGCAATGGCCTGGTCGGCCGGCGGTACCGGCGCGGTCGAGGGCGTGGTGGGCGGGGAAGCCATGCCGGGAGCGCCGGTCTGGACGCGGGTTTCCTCGCCGCCATCCGCGAACTGCGTTGCCCCGCGGCGCTCAATGCGCTGCAGCACCTCTTCATAGACGCCTGGCGGCAGCGGGAAGCGCGTGTTCTCCTCGCAAAGCATGTCCGCCAGCTGCGTCGCGCTGGCCTGGTCCACGGCCAAGGTGCTGTCAATGCGGGCAAGAAGCTCGTCGTGCGACAGACCACCGCTTTGGAAGGTACGTATCAGGTCTGGAATGCTAGGCATCGATGCAGCCGCGACGTAGTTGCGCGTAGTTGCGCCTTGAGCGTTCACTCGCCGCTCACCGGCGAGTACCTACCCACGATGGATACTAGTCCGCACTCATGCCAATCGCAAACCCCTCGTGCATTGCATCAACACCGGCAAGAGACGCCTGCCGCACGATTGACGGGTCCAGGCGGCTGCGTGTCGCGCATTGGCGAACACCCGGTGTTGTTGTGTTGGTATGCGCCCGCCAGATTTAGGCCGCCGCGCACTGTGCGCTGGCGCCATTTTCCCCGCCTCGAAGAATTTCTTCCCACGTCCCGCCTGCGTTTGCGGGCGATTCACGCTGACCTGGCCCGCCTTGGCACACTCCATGCGTTTGTACCTCCCGAGCGCAGAAACAATGCTCGAACCAACCGAACCCCAAGTCCCAATCGCTCCCAAGGAGAACTGCCATGACTACCACCCTCGCCATCAAGGACCTGTCCGTCACCGAAGAACTCG
>NZ_JBFTSG010000116.1:0-6805 GCF_056399885.1 Cupriavidus sp. 01L45
AGCGCAAGCAGAGCGCAAGCAGGGCGGCGGCCGCTCGAACCTCGTCACCTGTCAAGTGTCCTCGGCGCAAAATGCGATTTTATTTGGCGGCTTATCTTGGGTGGATTGCCGCTATCCCCCGGTCACGCTTCCTCTACAGCGCCGGCTACCGGAAGATACGCCCCTTCGAGACGGCGCCCCATTTCGCGAATATCCATCATGTACCGTTGAAAATTCAACGACGCTTCTCCAAACTGGATCGTCCTCACCGAAGGTGCGAGTTGATCCAACTGCATCCCTATGATGTTCCTCCCCTCGAGGTAGTCAACCAAATCGCCCACAGAGAATTGCTCGCCACTCCAAATGCGCAGTGGCTCCTGTTCGCCACGACCAATGACACCACGCTTCACCAGATTGATCAGTTCATGCGCCTGCCGAATGGGATGGGCACCGTGCCGATAGCCGTTGAATAGGCGGTTGGCAGTAATGATTCCCGTATGCACGTTGCTGGTTGCCGGCACGTCCCAGGAGAGCGCCTTCAACAGCCTTTCCTGATTGTCGAGATTCCGTAGCCACGAGAGACGAACATTCAACTGCGTCTCCGCCGTCTTGATGTGCTCGTAACTGGTCCGAAGCTCGTGCGCAGAGCACGGGTGATACGAGTTCTTGCATTCGAAGACAAAGAAATGCCCTTGGAACCAGCAGAAAATGTCGGTTTCCCGATCGTCATCTATGTCGAACTCAAATCCAGGTTCTACTAGAAAGCCAGCTTCCCTTAGAGCATCGACCACAGCCGCCTGCATGGGATCCTGCTCCTCTACCAGCTCATTTCGCAGCTTGTTCCCAACGATGATATTCCGAGAGAGGTTCGACTTGTACAGAAGAGCCGGCGCAATCACGTAGAAGTCACCCGCCTTAATTATCGGCTTGTACTGGAGGTCAATATGCTCCGCGGATTCCGACAGCGCGAGCAACCCCAAGAGCTCCTCTGCTTTTGCACGCGGAACAATCATGCTCAGGACTTCCAACAACATCTCGCGCTGCATGACAGGAACCACGGATCGGATACGTAGTATGTTCTGGAGATTATCGTCTTCGATCTCTTTGAGCCTTTCATTATATGCGGCGCTAATGAAACTAAATAGGCGCTGCACCTTGGTGATGTCAGCAATATTCAGATTCTCGCTCACGCGAATCGTACGAACGTCTTCGTTGTCGGGCAGAAAGCTGTCGATCGCAACGCCGACGAGCTGAGCGGCCTCTTCGGCAAAGTAACGTTCAGCGGTGATGGGCGCGAAAAAGGGTTCCGCCATCACCAAACCGAATACGAGTCGTTCGAGAGGTTCCGAAGCAATCGTAAACAGTTCGCCCATTCCGGCACGAAATGCGTCACTAACGAACTGCGCGACAGTCGGCAACGTGTTTGTCTGTGCATCGTACAACTGGCGGACCACCCCGACAGAACGGATGGCTACTTGAATGTCTGCCTGGATGTATCCGAGTCGCACAGATTGTTCGAACGATTCGTCTACCGAAGATACTTCGAGTGAGTTCTTGGTTGACACTGCACGATAGGGCAGGCCGTCTAACAAGCTCTCCGCTTCACGATACTCATTCAACTTTGCGGCATCCACCAGCATGCGGCTGTAGATGCTCTCGAAAGGGGAAGCGAGCTTATCGTCCACATGCTGCCAACCTTTTTCAGTGTGACCGATCTCATCGCGCACGATCTTTAGAATATACGAGAACGCGTAGGAAATCTCCTCGGCACCCCAATACGTCAGCTCATCGGATTGCGCACTCGGATCCGGCTGCCAGTCGTTGGAAAACACTTCGTTGACCACCACGAGCAGTGTCTTCAACCCATTCTTCTGATATCCACGCAATCGCGCGACAAGCCCACGATATACGAGATTGGCCTGCGGCGCGATCACCAGTAGCGCCTGCACGGAGCGAAGATATTGCAGTCTGTCGGGTCGCAGCGGAAGTTCCGGCAAAACCTCGAAGGCAGCATTCAGAACCCGCTTCAACGTCTTCGACCTGAACTGATAGCGGGACGCTCTCAACGTGCCGCCCCGCTTCAATCTCGCGACCGTGCCATTGGCATCGAAAAGTAACAACATCAACAGATACGCAACTGCCTCGCGTTGCCTTTCAGACTTCAGATGGTCATTGAAAATTTCGAGCGCCGATTTGAATTCTTTCTTTGTCGCAGTTACTCCGGACATCGACCTAGCGGCAGCCACGATGGCATCAATGTGCTTTTTTTTCGAGAGTTCTTCTGCAATAGCAAGTAGCGACATGGAGCGAACGGGAATCTGGTTATCTTCGGGAGATGCGCCGGCCGACGGTGGGCTTTTCCGCTGTAGAGACGGTCATTCCAGATGAATTGTACAGGCACACTCGCCATCTCGCATCCCGCTCTCGTGGGGTTTAGTGCAAGCGCAGTCGGTCGACATAAGAGCTCGTCGGGTGCATGCGTGGACCATTCCGCCTTCCGAGCCAAGTAGTACCGGCATCCGGCAGCGCCGTGGTTCTCACCGCCTCGATGAATCCGTGGCTGACCGCTTTCCAGCATTCCGTTGGCATCGACCGGTCGAATCCGCAGACTCCAAGCAGCCGTTCAGCGGGGCGCACATCCCTACCGTTAGAACGACAGCAATACCATGGAACCCAACCGCAACACGGCCTTAGCCGCACAAAAAGACAATGTCGATGATAGAAAAAGTAAGACAGCGAGAGTATGAGGTGGTAGTCCCAGAGCAACGAGCTACGCTCGAACATAACATCCATGTCGTACAGACTAAAATCATCTGGACATGTACAGGACTAGCGGGAATCGACAAAAATGGAGTGGGCTTTCTCGCGCACTTCGATACCCCGAAATCGACCGCTGTCGTCCCTGAAATCGTCGCGGCCCTCAAAAAGGCAAAGGTCGATTTCAGCACCTTGGAGCTCCGTATAGTTACAGGCTGGGCGGGTTACTGGCTCCCGACCAACCTTCCGACCCGAGCCATCCTTCGACGACGCCTTAAAGAAGCGGGGGTATTTAGAAATCTGCCAAAAACCCAACGCGGAACAAGCCGCTTCCTCGATACATGCGGCCTGATAGTCGACGCCAATCTGAAGACTATTGAACCCAACGGAATCGTTCACTGTTGTCGGCGTGAGATGGGCGACTATGAGCCAGATAACCCCCGTGACTACAACACGTACCGCAGCAGTTCGAAGAAGAAGTCGAAGCGCTGATTTCTCCCGACGTTCTCTTGAATCCGCAGGTCAGATCGTGCATTACCACAGCGCCCGCTTCATCCTCATCGGCAGATGGAGAACTGGCGGATTTGAGGTCCAGCACACCTGCTGCAGACGCCGTCCTCGTGGAAGACAGCTAAGAGGCGGACACCACTAGTCAAGTCCGTTTCATGGCTGCGGCGAGTCGCTCCGGGATCTGGGAAGCAGGCGAGGCCCACGAGACCAACATGCTCACTGTTGGTCTCGCGTACGCCAGGGCGATGTTGTGACATACGCAGATTCGCCTGCTTCGGGTCTATCACCCCACCGGCGATCGACCTGAATGTGCTGCAATTCCACAACACCTTGCTGCCTGGCAGGTTCCGGTCTCCGCCATTGTCGATTACGCCAGTGGACATGGCCGCCGGGATATCGCGCGTGCACAAGACGCAACGCCAACGCCCCAATTCCGGTTGCGTACGGCGTGTTGCCGCGGAACACCGAATCGTTCGATTCCTCACATCAACGGAGATGCCGTGCGTCTCCCCAACCTTGGCCGCTTAGTAACCGTTGGTGTGGGCGGTCAGACGTGTAGCCGCTGGTTTCTCGGCAGGCGAGGCTGACCAGCTGCGTCGGGCCATGGCGGCCTGGAAGCGCAAGGGTGGGCTGGAGCACTACTACGACCGCATCGTCTCCGGCATGCTGGAACGCGGGTACGAACGGGAATTTGCTGAGAGTATCTTCCGGCAAATCCAAGGCTTCGGCGAATACGGCTTCCCAGAGAGCCACGCGGCCAGCTTTGCGCTGCTGGTCTACGCCAGCGCCTGGTTGAAATGCCATGAGCCGGCCGTGTTCCTCTGCGCGATGCTCAACAGCCAGCCGATGGGGTTCTACTCGCCTTCGCAGCTCGTGCAGGATGGGAAACGCCACGGTGTCGAAGTGCGTCCAGTGGACGTCACGATCAGCGGCTGGCACTCGTCACTGGAAGCCGTCGACAAGAAGCCGCCAGCGGTTCGGCTCGGCCTCTCGCTGCTGCGCGGGATGCGCGCGGAGGCGGCGCAGCGCATTGAGGAGGCACGCGCCGTGCGCCCATTCTCAGGGACGACGGACCTTGCCCGCCGCGCGAACTTGGATAGGCATGATATGCAGGTCCTGGCCGCCGGCGACACACTGCGAGCCCTCGCTGGCCACCGACGCAATGCGCTCTGGCAGGCCACGGCCGCGGTGCCCGACAAGGATCTGTTGCGGCCTGCCGACGTGCCGGAAGAACTACCTTCACTGGTGGCGCCTAGCGAGGGCGAGGCCATTGTCGCGGACTATCGATCGACGGGCTTGACCCTCAACCGGCATCCGCTGGCGCTGCCGCGACGACATCTCGCCAGCAGACGGTTCGTGACAGCGGAAACGCTATTCCGCTATCAGGACCGCCAGTTGGCCCGTGGCGCTGGCATCGTGACGGTGCGACAGCGCCCAAGCACCGCGAATGGCGTGTTGTTCATGACCATCGAGGATGAAACGGGATCGGTCAACGTGATCGTTTGGCCGTCGGTGCTGGAGCGGTTCCGCAAAGAGGTGCTGGGCGCTCGCTTGATCGGTGTCCTGGGCCAGTGGCAGTGCGAGGGCGAAGTGAGGCACCTCGTTGCACAGCGGTTGGTGGATCTCACACCGCTGCTCGGCCACCTGGAAACGAGCAGCCGCGATTTCTGCTAGCTGACGGATGCAGCTAGACTCAAAACGCCATGCCGATCTTTCTTATCAAGAGTAGGGAAAATTGGGTACACACCTCCCACCTGGCTGGCGGATCGGCACATATTCTCCAGCGCCGTAATACGTGCATTAGGGCGCGAGTTACTCTCAAGTAGACCCGTGGCGACCTTAGCCGTCGAAGGCCGGCTATCTCTGCAAATGTGTGGGAACGGGCGTGGTGGTCTGCGCTTGGTTGCCGGCTGCGGCAAACCAAGCGGATACTGACAGCCGGGTGGCTCGCGATGACTGCCCGATTTCTTCATTGGACGTTCAGCCCTTTGCCTGCCCGGCAGAGGGTTTTTTTGCGGGCGGGTGGCGGGCAGGCACTGAGTTGTCGCAAACAGGACGCCGCAAACCGCAAACCAGCGAGGCCGCAATGTGGATGCCCCGCGGCTCGAAGCGCTGTGAGTTGGCGAACTGGTAACCCCATCGTCTGGGCTGACCACCATTCCGCTCTCGCGCCCGCGCCATGGCGCGCCAGCCTGCGTCACAACATCAGGGTCTACGGGAAGGCTGATGACATCATCCGTTCCGCAATCTCCTGAAGCGCTGCCCGGGCCGCCGCATCGCCGCGCTTTGCTGYTTTTCTCAGAAGCGAAAATCCGTGATTGGCATCGGCGGAGGAGTGTCGCCCATGCAGATGCAGGAGAGCCAGTCGCGCCGTCGCGTGAACAATCCCGCCGGCCGCTGCGAGGCCATAGAAATGGGCCGCCTTGTCGTAGTCGACCGGCGGCAAATTCTCCCTGCTCTGCCCGGGATAATCGTCCCACGTCACTGCTGCATTCATCGCGGCCGATGAAGTCCCCTGGCCCGCGGCTTCCTCATGGAGTGCCAGCGCGCGGTAGCGATCCACCTGGGCGCCTCGTCCCAGCATTAGACTGTCCCCGAGACCGCTCAGTGCTGTCAGACGGACCTGCGCGGGCGCGCCCGGAATGGAGAGGATCCTCTCGAAAAGGCGATTGGCGTACGCGGGATCACAACTCCCACCGGCGCTCTTCAGGCAGGCGATGGCCAGGTTGGCGAGGGCCTCGGGAAATGGCGAAGGCCCTTCGGAAAGGGTTTCCCAAAGTCGGCGTGCCGCCGCCTCCCCGACTGGATTTGCGGAGTCCAGGAGCTGGCAGGCGAGCCCGTTGACAACCTGGGGTGTGATGGCGCCCGCCGCTAACTCCCCCGCAAGGTATTCGGTCGCACGTGTGGCGTCAACGTCGAAATCGCCTTCCATTAGTCGCCCGAGCGCTACAACACCCGATTCCAATTCCATCCTTTCCTCCGCTGCGCAGGGCAGGAAGTCTAGCAGCATCGATCCGCCACCTTAGCGGTCGCGCGTATGCGCGGCGCTCCGCCGCCTGGCAGCATTCCCTCGACCTGTTCTGGTCGGTTCAGCCGGCTAAGTGCGGGAGGAAAACGTCGCAGAATTCCTCATGTGCGCGTATTGGCGAGTATTCCTTGCCAAATGGAAGGTACCCATCCATGTCCGACAGGAATTTCCGCGAGGTCATCCGCCGCGCGAGTTCAGCGCGCACGTCCTCGGGGCTGAACGTACTGCCCTCCTGGCTCATGTAGAACCGAAAGGCCGCGCCCACCCGGGCCGGGTCGACTTTGGACGTTGAGCCCGGCGACTGGCTGCAGGACCACGCCCACCACAGGTCGAACAGGTCACGGCCATGCTCGCGCTGCAGGAGCGCTCGCAATTTAGTGCCGAGCATCTCATCTAGGGAAATGCTGAATAAATCGGTTCGCGAGTCATCGCGACATAGGATGAGTGCGTTGTCATAAGCATGCCCTTGAGTCAGGTCCGGAGATGAAGCGACAGATCAGTTTTGCGGAAGCGGAAAGCCACGGTAAGAAG
>NZ_JBFTSG010000117.1:0-6444 GCF_056399885.1 Cupriavidus sp. 01L45
GGCCGAAAATCCAGGGCACGCTGAGCGCGCGCATCACCTCGCCCGGCCAATACAAATACGCGTACCTGACAAAAGCGGGCCACTACGTCGTCCGCTTCGATTTCGATTTTGAGCAATGGCCGAAGGGCATGGAAAGTGAGGCCATACCCCTAGCAAAACCGTATGCCGGCGGCCTGCAAACCGGGTTCCACTTCCCGCTCATCGACGGCACCGAAGTTGCGATTGCCTTTCGCGACGGCAACCCGAACAAGCCCTATATCGCGCACGCGCTGCATAACAGCCGGCAAGAGGACCTGATCACCACCCGGGACCGGTGGCTGTCGCGCAACCTGATCAGGACGCAGAGCAACAACAAGCTGCGCATGGAGGACTGGAAGGGAGAGGAGAGCATCAAGCTTTCCACCGAGTATGGTGGCAAGACCCAGCTCAACCTTGGCTACCTCGTTGATCGCAACAAGAAAAAGCGGGGGGAGGGCTTTGAGCTGCGCACCGACGCCTGGGGAGCGATCCGGGGTGGCAAGGGGCTGTTCCTTTCGGCGGACGCGCAGCCGAAAGCCGGTGGACAGCAGCTGGACATGCAGGAGGCCAAGGCGCAGCTGGATGCTGCGCTAGCCCAAATGCAGGCTCTCGCAGAGAGCGCACGGATGGCGCAGGCCCATGCCGCCGAGGTGGAAAAGCAGCGGCAATTCCTGGGGCAGCGCCTGGACAAGCTACAGCAAGCGGTGCTGTTGGCTACCGCGCCGGCTGGTGTCGCTGTAACCAGTGGGCATGACCTGCAACTGGCCGCGCAGGGACAGGTTACCGTCACGGCTAGCGGCAACGCCGATATCGGCGTTCTAAAGAAATTCACTGTGGCTGCGGGCGAAGCGATATCGCTATTCGCGCGAAAACTTGGCATAAAACTCTTTGCCGCCAAGGGTAAGGTCGAGATCCAGGCGCAGAGCGACGAGATGCACCTGACGGCGCTGAAGGACCTGAAGATCATCAGTGTTGATGGCAAGCTAATTCTGTCGGCCGAAAAGGAGGTCTGGCTTGGCGCGGGAGGCTCCTACATCCGAATCACCCCAGAGGGCATCGAGAACGGTACGCCGGGCGATATTCTGGAGAAATGCGCTTTCTGGGATAAGCCAGGGCCAGCGTCCATGTCGATACCGTTGCCGGGGCTTCCCGGGGAGAAAGGCTTCAGTGCGCAATTTACGGTGCGCGATCGCAGTGGGGCCATTCTACCCAACTATTCGTACCGACTGGAAGCAGAAAACGGGCTGGCTTGGCACGGCAGGACCGACGAAAACGGGATGACCGAGCGCATCTGGACCGCCAATCCGCAGAACGTGATTTTGCACCAGCACGATCCACATATTGCCGATGACGATCCCTTTGACGACCCCCACGATTGTTGAGCCACCTCATTTAGCAAGAAAGGACAATAGATGACTGGCCCGAACCAGACTCCCATTGGGACCATGATGTGTACCCAAAATCAGCCGACGCAAAACGTAAATTGCTTGACGCGCAAGGTGAGTTTTGTCTTTTACTGTGCGCCGTTGGATGAGAGTAATTCTATGTACGAAGCTGCTTACGGCAGCGGCGACGTTACACATCGAGCCATAACCTCATCGGCATCATATTTAAATAATCTGCCATTCGTGGTTGTTGATGCCGATACCAACCAGGTGATTTATCCTTATAACAATGCCAATGGCCAGACTGCGGCTTTTGGGCCGAAAGTGCACTCGAATACGCTGCATGACGGTGCGCGTTGGGTGCACTCTCTTCCACCGATAAATATACCGAATCACGTCAATAGAATCGCTTTGCATATTGCAAACGATGCTTATCAAGGATATAGAAGGTTTCAGCTATTTCCGTGGACGGTGCCGAATTCCGCTCACTGTAGGGTGAATGTCTACGAGCTGCGATCGGATTTGCAGGAGAGGTTTTCTGATGCTAACCAGCTTGGTCAATCACCAGCGGAAAATACATTGGCGGCTAAACCGGGATCGGCTGATGAATACTACGGCTATCTGAATGGTGACGTGTGGCTGAGCATCAGCCATGAATTCACAGACCAAGAAATCACACGCCTTTGCCCGCCAGAAACGCTATCCAGAACTGCGCAGGGCGGTGGCAATACTGAGAGGCTGGATGTCAATTGGACAGTGGTACTTCAACCGATCTATGGCGCGGGAGTGAATTCCCGCTCGATGGCTCCATTTAATGTCCGGATTGACGCGCTGGGTATTACCGCAAAATTCACTGAGAGGGCCGTCGCCAATGCCGTCTACACAAGCAATCGTACAACCGTCCAGCAAGCTTTACGTCGCACCTCGCCGCGCGCATTTGCGGCTCTTCTGAAAGCTGCGTGGCGCGTCCGTATCGATACGGTTGATCTCTCAAGCTCATGGCGGCCTATGCTGGGTTCGAGGCTGCATAAGATGGGAGTTGGGTTGGATGTCACCCATTTTGATGACGGGCAGGAAAATATTCATTTTGTGATACGCAATCAAGGGATTGCTGATAGAGGCAATGCGTTTCCTGCAAGTCCGGGAGGTAGGAGACTTGAGGCGCTATATGAGGAACTTAGAGGGGATCCAGGAGTATCGTCGGGCGCAGTGCATACGCCATGGAGAAGTTGGGTGATACCTCATGATAATCATATGCATATAACAGTCAAATTTGAGTAATTTATTTTTTTATAGTCATCAATGAAGAAAATGCTCATATTTTTTATTGCTGCGTGCGGGCTTTTCGGCCTCTCGCATGCCGATGCGAAAACTGACAAATTCGCAATCTACAACGGGAAAAAGGTGTATTACGACACACTTTTTGAGCCGAAATGTGCGTTAGCCGTTAGGAACTCCGTGGGAAAATTAAAAAAAGGCGATTTCTTAATGATAGATATCGCCTGCGAGCAATATCGGATTTCAAAAGATGATGATGTTATTTATCCATTCATCAATTCGCTAAGGGAGCCGTCAGCGATTGCAAAAAAGAGAGATTTCATCTCGCTGGATGAGCTGTCAGAGTGGAAGGGAAAGCCGCCCTTCCGCGTAATATTTTTCATCGGTTCTGTCATCGAAGACCCAGATCCACCACTAAATCCATCTTATCTACCATATGATGAAAAAAACAAAATAAAAAATTATATTATGATTGACGATAGTGGCTACGAGGTAAGTCTATCTGGAAAAAAAAGGACAGGTTACCGATTTTACCAGTTTATGGATAGGTGCTATCTGGCGACGGAAAGAAAGCCGCGGAAGTATAAGTCCGTGACATTCTGCCCGAATTCTGGAAGGTCGGGTTATGTTTTCCCCGAGACGGTTGATACGATAGGTCAGCCGTGGATCAATATCACGGAGAAAAATACAATTGACTTGGGCAAGCGCATGCCCGATACCGTCGTGATAGCCGGTGAACGGCCCGTGAAGCCGCTAATTTATTCAGACTTCCCGATTGGCGATAATGGCCGAGTCACTCAGGGGCGCGCGATGTGCATGGCTGATTGCGCGCCGGGCATGCTGTTCAGGCTACTAAAAAAAGGCCAAAGCATCTGGGGAGCCTCGGGAAAACCGCCTCCACAGGAGAAACATTAAGGTCCGTTCTGACGGAATCACCCGCCGAGGTGAAGTGCGCGGGGTCGTAATTACTTTTCGGTATTCGAGTTGAGAAGAAATATGGATCTTATCCGGTTTGGTGATGCTACCAATCATGGCGGCCTGGTCATCAGTGCTTCGTCGACCATGCGGTACAGCGGTCGCGCGGTGGCCCGCAAGGGAGACCAGGTATCCTGCCCCAAGCACCCCAATGTGCGGCCCAACCTGATTATTGACGGCGATGAATCCATGAAGGATCAAGGCGTTCCGATCGCACGCCATGGTTATCGCGCAATGTGTGGCTGCAAGCTGATTTCGAGTCTCCTTTGAAACTGATGACCGATGCCCATTGATTTTCCGGACCCTTCTCGTGCAGAGGATCAACCTTCGTCGCCGAACCCGATCGTGTGGCTGACGCTCCTGGTGGTGGTTCTGGCAACTGGTGTCGCCTGGACATTGCTTAACTGGCCGAAGAACCAACCCACGGGCACGCCATGGTTCTGGATGCAGTTGGTTGGATATCCGGGCTTGGCATGGTGTGTCTTGTTTGGCTTTCGCCTGCACTTTTATGAAGAAGAGAGTAATTATCTGGCGGCAAGGGAGGTAGTCCGGTTGGAGGACCGTGCGGAAGCCATCGCTTTTGGCGCCGAGCCACTGGCAGTGCTCGGCGCCGTGTATCTGTGTGCCATGGAGCCGAATGGTGTCTCGGCGCGGATTGCGCAGCGGGAATCGGCGTTGCGGGCACGTGTGCCGAAGCCTCGCATGCAGGCGATTCGTCATGCTCGACTTGCAATGGCTGAGACCGGCGCAGACGAAAAGGAGGCCGACCGTTATCGGCAGACATTCGAGGCGCTTTTAAAGGCAATTGACAAACCGCTGCGAGCCTTGCCGCCCAAGGTGCCATTCGACGTGCGATTGCAGTTGCCAGATGACGCTGAGCCAGAACGACTTCGTGAAGTATGGAAATCGTGCTGGAACAACGGTGGCCTTCGCCAGGCGGAGGTAATGCTGCTGCCTGCCAAAGAGGGGCTGATGATGCTGGATACCTGGCTGGATGAGTACGGTGGGCCGGCCTTGGAGACGTTCACCTTATTCGTCGCGGTTCAACTGCATGGCATGCCGCAGGAGAACAGTGGCGAGGTCGGCGCTGCTTTGCTGCTTGGCTGGGCGCCTTTGGCAGAAAGGAAAGACCTGGTGTCCATTGCGATGCTGCACCGTCCGGTGGCATGCGAAACCGATGGACTCAGCAGCGCCATCACGACCGCTGCCCTATGCGGACGTGCCAAGCCCGAGGACCTTCAGCACCTTTGGCAATCTGGCCTTTCCAAGGCGGACAAGACCGCATTGCTCAAGTGCGGATCAGACGTTGCCCTGGGGGCGGCACAGACGGATGAGTTGTCTGGCGTGCATGACATCGATCCCGCGCTCGGCGTTCCTGGCGTTGGCGCAGCGTGGTTCGGTGCGGCATTGGCAATCGAGGCTGCACAGCAAGACCTAGCGCCGCAGCTGCTCGCCTGCCGGGAAGGTGCGCTGCGACTGGCGGTTGTGCGCCCAATTGCACAACAGAATGAACGGGAAGCAACTTGATGGGCAATCGAAAGGACTTGGGCTACAAGATCGTGGTCGTTGGCATCACGGCGGCGGCAGCGGCGACAGTGTATTTCGTTGGCGCAGAGAGCATGTCTGCCCGCAGGCAGGCAGCAATCATTGCGCTGGCAGGTGCCGCGGTGCTCCTGCTGCGCGGTCCCATTACGGCGGCATGGGGCGCTGTTGCCCGCCGCTCGAAAGAACGGAAGCGATACCTGCGTGATCCCGGCGCGCGCCTAGGCAAGGGCCACGCTGCCAAAACGGGGCTGGCGGCGTTGCGCTTAGCAAGCCTCAAGCTCGCGTTGCAGGAGCGGCACTACCGCCGCCAGCCCCGTCTGCTGGTGACTGGAGATGACGCCGTGATTATCCGGCTGCTGCCAGAGCTGACTGAAGCGGGCTGGCTCAGCACACCGGATGCGATGCTGCTGTGGGATCAGACCGACAGCAACGGCCAGCCGGATATGGACTGGCTGAGGCAAATCTACAAACTACGCCGCCGCCGTCCGGTGGATGCCGTTGTCCTCGTGACCAACGGCGAGGCTGAGTTGCCGGCGCAACGCCGTATGACCTTGCCGTATGGCTTCAGCCTGGCGCGCATCGCCGAATTGCTGCGCTGGTCCGCCCCGGTTTACCTGCTGGATGTGGCGGAGGCGAGAACGGCGGCCCACGGCCTCATGCCGGTCATCAGTTGCGAGTTGCCGCGCCAGGCGGATGCGGACGCCATCGATGACGCGTTGCGCACGCTGCGCGACCAGCTGGCGCAGCGCGTGGTCGCGCAACTGATGGCGGGCAATCGCGACCGCTATATGGGGGAGCTTTCCCAGCGGCTCGACACCCGCGGCAAAGCGCTCGCCGACTGGATCGCCGGATTGGGGGGCCGGCAGCGCCGGCGCATCCCCGTGGACGGTATCGTCTTTGCGCCGTATCCACGGCCTGTCGCCGGCGACGCGAGCGTGCAGAGCAGCATCGACCTGCCGCTCTGGCATTACCTGGGCGAAGCCGCCCGCCGCCATCCGGGACGGCGCGTTGGCTGGCACCCGGTCACGGTGTCTGCCATCGTGTGCCTGACGGCCATCGGCTTGTGGGGCGCGGGCATGCTGGTGTCCAGCGTTCTGAACGGGCGGGACATCCACGCCGCCCGGCAATCCGTGAACGACTTTCAGTCGGCCCCCAACCCGGCGGCCCGCCTGCGCGCGCTTCTTGCCTTGCAGCAGCAGATCGAGCGCTACGAGTACCGTACCCAGCATCATGCGCCGCTTGC
>NZ_JBFTSG010000118.1:0-7164 GCF_056399885.1 Cupriavidus sp. 01L45
GCGAGGCGTACGGCCTGCCGCCGGCACCGCATCCTGGTGAGGCGCGCCCCATCGTGCTGCCGATCATCGGCAAGGAAAAACCCTTGTCACGCGGCGCGCTGCATCTGGTGCTGAAGGAGGTGTTCGGGATGGCCGCCGCGCGCCTGCGCTCACGCGGCCCCGAGTGGGAAAGTCGAGCCGCGGTGCTGGCCAGCGCGTCGGCGCACTGGCTGCGCCATACCGCGGGGTCGCACATGACCGACCAGCAGGTGGACCTGCGCTTTGTGAGGGACAATTTCGGGCACGCATCGATTTCTACCACCAGCGCTTACCTGCACACGGAGGACGATGCCCGTCATGAGGCCACGCAGGAACGCCACCGGATCGGGTGGACGCGCGAAGGGTGACGCGCGCACACCCTGGCCAGCATACCTGCTGTGGTCAATGCCGCGGCGTGGGCGACAAAGCGAATCGCGAGGGACTGCTACAATCGCTTACCGTTTTTTATGGCTGGGCGCGATGGGCTTCGAACAACTGGCGGCATTGAAGGAACAACTGGCAAAGCAAGCCAAGGCCGCGCCACGGGCCAAGACGCGTCGCGCACCCCCAAAGGCTTCGGCCCGCCCGACTAAGCCCGTCAATGAGCCCGCAAAGCCCGTCGATCCGGTGCTGCAGGCCATCGTGAAGCTGCAAAAGCGCTTCACGCAAACATTTCCGAAGAATCCTTCGCCTAAGGTACCGCTCAAGATCGGCATCTTCGAGGACCTCGTCCCGCACGCGCAGGCACTTGGCCTGACGGAGCCGGTATTGCGCGACACGATCCGGACCTGGTGCCGCGGCACCCGCTACTGGACCTGCCTGGTGGAAGGTGCCCCGCGCGTGGATCTGGCGGGGCAGGAGGCGGGACACGTTTCAAAGGCCGATGCGAACCGTGCGCAGAGACTGCAAGCCCATCGTGCGGCGCGCGCGCAATCTCGACCCGTGACGGCGCCGAAGCCCAACTGATCCGTGATGGGGATGTCGCGCCGGCGGCGCGGCGTCGTGCGCCGACGAAGCGCGACCTCGCATCGCATGCCTGCGTCGGCACGATGAGGAACGCTCGCGGAGCGCCGCGTTCGACGCAAGGCAGTCGCCGTTGAGCGATCACTATTTCCGCTCTAACGGCGCCCACTAATTAGGCGCGCGCACCCGTAGGACCGGAAGCGAGAGCCTTCATCGCTCCATCGAGCTCGGCCGTTAGCTGCAGCGCTGCTGCCTTGCCGACGGGTGTGCCTTCGGGCGTCACAAGTGGAGCACCAAAGGTGATGCGGATAACTGGCCTGCGCAGCAGGTGGGCCAAGCGGAATCGATCAGGGCCATCGTAATGCGCCGGGACGATTTGGCCTTTGGCCCGCCCCGCGATTGTCGCTGCGCCTCGTTTTGCATCGACATTGTCGCTGCTGCGCGTCCCCCCAGGAAAAACCAGAACCAGATTACCCTGCTCAACGAGTGAAACAGCGTGCTTGATACTGGAGGCCGAGGGGCGTCCTCGCTCGACCGGGAACCCGCCACCAGAACGGACAAACCAACTGCTAATCGGATTGTCGAAGAGCTCCTTCTTGGCCATCTGATGCAGAGTGCGTGGCAGGATCGCGTAGCCGATCCATAGTGGATCCATCCAGCCCACGTGATTGCATACGATGACTTTGCCGACCGGGCCGCCAAGATGCTCGGCTCCGGCCACTGTCACCTTGCCAACGACCGACATCAGGCGCTTTAGTACACGAAGGAAGAGTGGCGGATTCCGGGAACCTGAGTGGAATTTGGAGTTGTTCATAGTGTGTATTGGAGGTACTGGCGCCTGGTGCACGCTGCGTTGGCTTGGGCAAGAACGTGCGCAGGAGAAGCCGCAAGGAATCGCATTCAGGAAGCTGGCGCGGGCCTAGCGCAAGGTAGCAGTTGGGTACGGTGGGGGGAGCATGAAAGCTGGCTGGGACGGCGAGAATGCTAAGCAGACAGGTATCGCACAGCGTGGCAGAAATGTACCACCAAGTTTCACGATTTCAATTGTATTCCAACGGGTCCTAACCGGATTGGCTGGACGCCAACCACTGCAGCGCCAGCCGAGGCGGAGGCGGAGGCGGTGCCGTTGGACTCCGCTGCCGGTACGCCGGGGAAATTTTCACGTTCGTGAAAGTATCCGTGACCCTGCCATTCGGCCCTCGCGGCTCCGCTCTGCGCGCTACGGCGGACGGACCGGACTCCGCGTTTGCCACGCGAGAAAGGTGTGCTTCGGCGCGGGTGGCAACCCGCGACGGCAACAGCAACGGATCGTTGATGTGACACTTCGCGTGGCGCAGGCTTCGGGCGCCCATGAGAAGAAAGCCCCGCACACAAGCGCTCGCGAGACTGGACTGGTAGTGGACGAATCGGTCTCCAGCGCCCGCTGCGTTCTCAATCACTGCAGCCCGTCCGCCGAGCGTCGGACTTGGGGTCCTGATATTCAGGGGCAAAGCCGAGCTGACTTCGACGCCGGCCCCGCTTTGCGCGTGGTGCTTGGCGACGTGGTGGATCTCGCTTGAGTGTGCGGCTTCCTGGCTAAGCATCGGCGCTGACTTGCGCGAGAGATTGACTCCTCCCGGCAAGTCGTGCACGAAGCTAGCCAATGGAAATCTTGAATGTCCTCCCCCCGCCAAATCTTCCCACGAACGTCTTGGATAGCCGAACTTCCTCCGGCATGGATTCGGGCTCCGCGAGCGAAAAATCGCAGTGATGAGAGAGGCCGAGCCGGCCAGCGGTGATGAGTACCGCCTTGGTACAGCCATCCGCGCGAGCGCGCGTCAGAATGCTGCCGACAAGGTGCGTCGCGATTTGATGACCACGGTACTCTTGAAGCACACCAACGGACCGCACAACAACCGTCTCTCCATATTGCTCAGCGCAAGCACAACCAACTACCCGCTCATCCAATACAGCGATATGAAAGAAGTGCAATGCCTGGTCAACGACGTCGTTAGGCAATCCACAACATTCGAGAACATCCACGACGGCAGGCCAATCAGCTTTTCCTGCTGCCCGAATCTGCACACTTCTCATCATTTCCGGCATCTCCCCGTGTCATGCGCGAGCCGAAGGCGGAAAACACTTAACAATTCGATGTCGAAAGATTGCGGCTTCTAGGCTAACACTTCCGCCAAGGTAATGGATAGCGGGAAAACCCAGATACGTCTGGGTAATGCCGTGCCATCGATGCCAAAAGACAGCTTTGGCAACCACACCGTAGGCCAAGGAACCCTGCTTGGCAATCGGATGCTAGCGCTCCCGCTCACGCCTCTGGAATCAGAAACTTGTCGCGATTTTTCCCTAGCCACGCCGGTGCGCGACCACGGCCGGTCCAGGTGGCGCCCGTCTTGGGGTCCATGTACTTTGGCGGCAACGAGGTCTTCTCCTTCGCCGCAGCCTTCGGCTTGTCACTAGCCGCAGGGCGTCCACGGCGTCGTTTCGGAGCCAAGTCATCGACGGTGAGTTCGTACTCTGCCATCAACGCCTGGATTTTCTCAATAACTCCAGCGACCTCGCTTTGACGAACCTCGGCGAGCTGCGTTTCCAGCTTTTCCTTTTCTGCTAGCAATTGTTTGTAGGTAGCCATTTCGGTCTCCGTCTATCAACAGTTCGATTATCCTACAGTATTTCGCCATATTTTTACTAACGCTGTGAATCCAGCCCGCCCGGATGATCTTAGCCGGAACACCGGAACAGAGACAGCTTCTGTGAATAAATCCTCCCGGCCTATTCTTTCCCGTCAGGAAAGGCGCGATCGCGGCTGAGTGGGTGAATTCAGTGCGAGCTACCATGTGCAGAATGAGGTACAGACGAACAGGTTCTTCGCCGATGCGTGGCTGCACCGAGCTGAATTTGCCGAACTCGAGGCCTACAAGGGCTCCGGCTATGACCGTGGCACCGGCGGCATATCCCCAATGCCATTGCCATGGCTGGCATCCATCAAGCTGAATCAAGTGTGTTCTGACAGAGCGGCGACATCGCAGCTCTCTCCCCCTGCCCACCTAATCTGCCGCCACATTCCACAGTCCCCGCGGATGTCAATCGCCGGAAAGGGCTATCGGGCACGAGGCTCCGCCGGCGATTACAATAATGTGCGAGCACAGGGTGTTGCCCCAATGCGCCAAGAATGTGAGTGGAGAAGTCAATGGCGACAGCACGAGCTGGCACCAAAGGGGAGGCACTAAGACTCCTGGGGACGGAAGGCGTGACCGTGGTGGAACTGGACTATGAGGCCGGCTGGCAGGACGCGATTGAACTTGGTCGGCTCGGCCAGAAGGCAGGGATCCGCGTGGAATATCGTGGGCAAGAGAACATCGCGGTCAAATCGCCGACGGCATTGGTCGCCGGCCTGATGCGGCCAAAAACGACCTTCCGGCAGCGAAACCTCTATTGTCAATTTGAACTGACCGAGCTGCCTGCAGCTGAGTTGGAGAGCCTCGAGGCAAAGGCATCCAAGCTGGGCGACTATATTCTCGCCGGGCGCCTGATGCGGGGAGTGGATTCGGTATGGACAGAGTGAACCCTTCCCCATGGCATCCCATTGGCTACTCCAGCGCGCATCCACCCATCGGCCGCGCTGGCAAGGTTTCCGCTTGGTCGCCACTGATGCGGCCACTCCCCACCTGCTCCTGAGCTGCCAGATGGATTAGAATCCCTCCTCATGCCTTGAACGGTCACATTATTCTGGGTGTTGAAGTCGATGCAACTCGATATCTTTGCTGACAGCCGCGATGTGATGCTACGCAACGATGTTGCCGACGCCCTGCAGCGACGCGATGCAGTTGCGGCGCGTGGTGCGTTGCAGCTATTGCTCAGCGAACATCCTTCCGACGATCTTCTTCCCGCTCTTGGTACGCTGACTCGGGCTCTTGGGGAACAAAGGCCAGAGCGCTTTGGCGACCACGATGCGCTGCAACATGCGCGTGGCGAGATAACCCGCGAGGTCATGCCCGCCGCTGCTCGCGTGTTCGGCGCCGCTGCCGGCAGCGCATGGGTAGCGCCGTTTTGGCGAGCGCTTGCGCACGCAGCTGCGCACTTGCCGTTGTGCCGCAACGAGCATGATGCCCATGCAGTGCCGTTGTGGCTCAAGGTCGAGGACTGGGTCGCGGCACAAGAAGCCGTCGCACGTATTGCATCGTGGCGCCGCATTCCCACTACGCTGTGCTGGATGGCAGAGGCGCAATATCACCAGCGCGGACTGGAAGCCATCTGGCCGCTGTTGGCCGAGCTCGCGTGGCTTTCGGCAAGCCGGCTTGACGGACTGATGCACCGCCTGAAGGATTCCTGTCTGACTACGCTGCGCAAGACGTTCGACTCTCGCTTCGAGGGCGATGGTGCCGTTGAGGATCTGGTGTGGTTTCCCACCTTACGCGCAAGAGAAAAACAATGGACATCAGCCGGAGCCTTGAAAATACTGGGATCAGCTGTCTGCGAGGTGTCCATCAGATTAGCCGAAAAAGTGGACAGAACGATCGTCGGGGTGTCCATCTCCCGCCGCAAGTTTCGCATGGTCGGACGCCCGATAACGCCGGACGTCCGACCATGCTAGCCCTACCTTCGCAAGTTCGGTGCTGTTCCGCGGCGGCACCAAGTCGGAATGCCGCGTAGATACTGGATTTCGCTTGATTCTTTGGCTCCGAGATGCTACATGAAAGAACATGCACATCTTCGAACGAGAAGTCAACGGCCATCGCTACCGTATTGCCGCGCAGTCGGTGTGGGACGCGGAGCGGGGCCGCTCCGTCGCACGCCAAGTCGTACTGGGACCGGCCGAGCCGCCGCGAGTTGCGGATCTGAGCGCAACCCAGACGGTGGGCACGCGCGGGGTCGGCGACGTCGGAGCCTTGATCTGGGTGGCCGAGCAACTGGACTTGGTCGGGCAGATTGATCGCGCGTGCGCAGGGGTTGGCGCCAAGGATGGCCCGTCAGTGGGTGAGCTGGCGGTGGCTGTGGCGATTCAGCGTGCGTGTGCGCCGGGACCCAAGTGCGAGCTGGGTGATTTTCTGGATGCGAGTCTGCCGCGGCTGTCGTGTTTGCCGGGGTCCGCGTTCACCGGCCAGGCCTTTCATCGCGTCGCGCAGCAGGTGACCGACGAGCAGTTGGAGCAGGCTCAGGTGGCCATCGCGAAGGCCGCGGTGGCTCGCTTCGAGTTGTCCGCCGACGTGCTCGCGTTCGATACGACGAACTTCGATACCCACATCGACACGCAGACGCCCGGCGAACTGGCTCGGCGAGGCCACGCCAAGAGCAAGAGGCGCGACCTGCGTGTCGTAGGGCTTGGCGTCCTGGTCAGCGAGACCGGGCATGTGCCGCTGTTGTATCGGACGTATCCCGGCAACGGCTCGGACCAGACCGTGCTCGCGGCGTGCCTGGGTGGGTTGGCGCAGTTGCACGAGGCACTCGATGCTGGCGGGCCAGAAGCGCGGGATCGCGGCGGCGCTGGGCAAAGCGAAGGTGGAACTGAGCACGCTGGATGGGTTGATCGAAAAGGGCCGCATCACGCGCAGCCGGCTGGAGCTGCGGGTCAAGAATGCGCTCGCTCGGGAACACCTGTCGAGCTTTGTCGTGGCCACCATCGCCGGAAGCGAAGCGGCACCGACCTTGCATTGGCACGTCGATGCCACGTTGCGCCGCGAACTGGAGAGAACGCGGCTGGGCAGGCGGGTGCTGTGTACGGATCGGCACAACTGGAGCACCGGGCGAATCGTCCACGCCTTCCGAGGACAGTGGAACGTCGAGGAGCTGTTCCGCAGGGCCAAGAAAGGCGGCGTGGTTCCCTGGGGACCGTCACACCAGTGGGCCGATGGATCGTTGCGTCTGCATACCTTCGCGACCGTGCTTGGCCTGATGCTCGTGAGCTTGGCGCGGATGGCGCTGAGGACCGACGCATCGGCGCGCCGGATGATGGAMGGACTGGCCGAGATCAAGGTGACACTGGTGAAGACGAAGACCGGGGCAGCGGGACGACGGCCAACGGCGATGCTGGCGCCGGAGCTCACGTCCGAGCAGCGCCGCGCCGTGAAGATCTTCGAACTGCAGCGGTGGGCACCAATATTATTTCATGTATGACTTCCGAGCCCATTCAGTCATGATTTACGGGCCAAGAGCCGCCGATGGGGCCTTGCTTTGCGAAAGTACCGCTAG
>NZ_JBFTSG010000119.1:0-6171 GCF_056399885.1 Cupriavidus sp. 01L45
TCACGTCCGAGCATCACGTCCGAGCAGCGCCGCGCCGTGAAGATCTTCGAACTGCAGCGGTGGGCACCAATATTATTTCATGTATGACTTCCGAGCCCATTCAGTCATGATTTACGGGCCAAGAGCCGCCGATGGGGCCTTGCTTTGCGAAAGTACCGCTAGCTCTTCTCCTTACTCGGTTGGCCACCCTGTGGTAACCAGTTCCTGGTTTGGTGGTTGTTGACGTACCGAGAGACGCAGGACACCGATCATGTCATCGAACTCGTCGACGGGTACCGAGTCCGATGGGGAGATCGAGATGTTCTTGTGCGTCCAGCAAAGGCTGGCGTATTCAGCGGGGGGGTCAGTCCCGCCGGGGTAAGAGTCAAGGCCCCGTAGCTAGGATGGCAGCGGGCCTGGGAAACTGGGACGCTGAAGCCCATCGACAACGTCGTCCGTGGGGCGGCGGCGAGTCACCAGGCCGTAATGAAAATGAACGCGGATGTGGCCTCGAAACTCTGTCCCCGAAGGCCGAGCCTCCAAGAATAGGGCGAAGGCAGCAGAGCCTACCGCAGGCTGACTGAAGCGGTGGGATCCTTCGGCGGGGTGGAAGCGACGCCATGGTGGCAAGGATATGCTGAGCAACTGGAGAAGCCCTCCTTGCCCCGTCGAGAAATCGACGGAAGCTGGGTAGGTCGTATAACCGGCAACACCGGGAAGTCGGCCGAAGGCGAGAGGGTGGCGGACGGGTGTGTAGTAGTGACGAAGCGGGGTAATGCCCGTGGAGCGAAGGCACCCTACTGTGTGTAACTCTTCCAACATAAGGGAGGCAAGGGTGAGATGAGAAAGACACCCGGCAGTTTGCAGGACCTGAGAAGGAAGATATACGTCAAGGCGAAGTCTGAACCGTCCTGGCGTTTCTGGGGTTTATACGTGCATGTCTGCAAGATGGAAACGCTGCAAGCGGCTTACCAGATGGCCAAGGAGAATCGCGGCGCCCCGGGCGGGGACGGCGAGACCTTCGAAGCCATCGAGGCGGCAGGGCGCCCAGGATTCCTCGAGCAGATTCAAGATGAACTGATACGACGTACCTACGCGCCCCGTTTTTCGTCTTGCTGCTCGTCCTGCTTTCCGCTCCGTGCTTCCTTCTCGGGGTACCTTTCATGCATGTATGGACCCGACGCCTTTTGCAAGCTTCTTGTTCGTGATGTCGAAACGGTCTGCATGCATGTATCCGGCTTGCACTTGGACGATAGCCGAAGCACGCCCGCATCGATGAGATCCGCGCACCCTGTCCTTAGCAAAATCGCGGCGTGCCTGATAGCGGCCGCCGGCACGAAAAACAGGCTTCAGGATGCTGGTTCAACCAATTTCGTCATCGCTTTGAGAAGCTTCGCAAACCTGCGTGGGTATCTCCTTCCTTGCAAGCGGTTTTTTGGGCTATGCTGCGGCGCTTCGCGTCATAAAGGTCGAGTCGCTACTGAGCAGCGCCTGGATGACACGCGCGTTCTTGTTGGCCAGCGCGACCGCGGCGCAATTGTGCCCGCGTCGCGCAATCAGTTGCTGCAGCCAGACGCTCTGTGGATCGGCTTTTTTCGCTGCGTAGCGCAGGACTGCCCGCGCGCCGTGGATGAGCAACGTCCTCAAGTATGTGTCGCCGCGCCGGCTGATGCCGTGCAGTCGAGGCTTGCCCCCTGAGGAGTACTGGCGCGGTACCAGACCGAGCCAGGCCGCCAAATGTCGGCCGTTCCTGAATTGCTTCGCGTCGCCGACAGCGGCGACCATGGCTGTGGCGGTGATCGGACCGATGCCGGGCACTTCCGCGATCTTTTTGCACAGCGCGGAATGCTTCATGAACGACTGGATCGATGTTTCGATCAGGTGGACGCGCTCCTCGATCGCGTGTAGGTGCTGCAGCAGTTCAGTTAGCAGCGTCTGGCAGAACGACGTCAATTCGTCGGCGCTCTTGCTGAGTAGTTCCGGGATCGCGCGCTTGAACGCCTCTGGTGAGCGCGAGATCGTGAGTCCGCGCTCACCGAGCAGGCCGCGCATCTGGTTGATCATGGCGGTACGGTGGCGTATCAGGATCGCTCGCATGCGGTGCGCAGCCTGGATGTCTTGCTGCTCGACCGATTTGACTGTAACGAAGCGCATGGCAGGCCGACTGGCCGCCTCGACGATCGCTTCGGCATCGTTGCGGTCATTCTTATTGGTCTTGACGAAGGGTGAAACATACTGTGGACTGATCAGCCGGACCTCAATGCCGATCGACTGGAAGCGTCTTGCCCAGTGGTGCGCTGTGCTGCAGGCTTCCATAACAACCATCCCCGGCTTCAGTGTGCGCACCGCCTCCAGGAGCGAGCCACGCGAGACCTTTGCTCGATGTACGGGCCGTCCGCGGCGGTCGGCGCCATGGAGTTGGAATACCTGTTTGGCGAGATCGATGCCGAGGATGTCGACTTCCATGATGAACCTCCACATGTCAGGTTGATGCCGACAGTGTCCCCCGAAGGGAGGCGTCGGGTCCATCTCAGTAAAATCTGGCGCTAATGCGGAAAAATTCCGTTCAAATCAATTGGTTGAAAATCCATCGAATTCGCTGGACCGCGTCCATCAGATGCAAAATCTGGCGCATCCGCCTTGCCAGCCGGATAGAAGCCCCAGGCCCTGCTGTGGTCGCGTCACTTCATCGATTTTCTGATGATTTGGCGCCCGTTTGCGGCCTATTACCGCGATTACTGCGACTGCGGACGGATTTATCCCAGCGAGCGCATAGAACATGGCCGATCAACTACTGCGCGGGCGCGTCACCGAATCGCCCGCAGCCTCGCATTGATCGCATTCACATCAAAGCCAACTGGGTCAAATACGCCGCCAACCCACGACCGGAAGTCATTGTGCTGTTCGTGGGTCTTGTCCCGGAGCGCTGCAAGGAATTCCGCATATCCGTGTGGCCCGCCAACGTCTTCCGGAGGGCAAGCGTTTTCGCCAGCCACGCATACCGGTAGAGCCARGGCCAAGTCCGGGTAGCCGATTGATTCGACAATGACGCGGTGCTGCCAGTCATCGCCAAAGTCATATCGGTACTCGAATTCGGTGGCCGAGCCGAGCGCATGGTTCAGCCGGACGCCCTTCTCCGACCGCAGGCCTTCATCCGAGACGTCCTTATCCTGTACGCCGAACCGCTCGCCGTTGATGTCGAATTCATGCAGGTGAGTGTCCTCCCAGCCCATCACAGAATGGATCACCTTGTGGAGCTTGGGGAGTTGTATATCCGCCGGGACAACAAAGCGACGCCAGACCAGAGGCTTGACATGGAGCAGTTCGATACGAAGGGTTGCGGCAAGTTTGAGCATAGGCGGAAGAGATCATACATGGGTCCGGAGACCGAGCTAACTGGTTTGCACGGTGAAACTTCTCAGCCACGACCGAGCGGCTCCCGATGGAGCCGGTGAAGGAAATCGAAGGGGTAGTCCTGTACTCGCCACCCACTAGACGCGGAAATGTTCCACGGTCTGCCCGGCATTGACCGCCCGCTGCAGCCAATCGGGCATGGCGCCGCGGCCGTCCCAGCCCTGCCCGTGCGCGTTGCGGTAGCGCACCGTCCCAGGCGTTGGGGGCGGAGGCGATTCGGCAAAGCAGCCGGCGACCTGCAGGTCGGACAGGCTCAGCCCATGCTGGGCCATCTGGATGCGGATCCAGGTGATCGCTTCGGCACGCTCGATTTCGATCGACATCATTTTAGGTGCATAGATTTGAGGAAGCTGCGGGGCAGTATCCTGCGTTGTCGTCTCAAAGACCGTTGGGCCTCCACATTGTGCCGGCGGATCGCTGGTGTAAAGCCACCCGCTTCCTTGGGGATTAGGAATCACGTGTTCACCCCGCCGCTCAAAAATTAATCAGACCCGAGAAGCCCGCCGGGCATCTGGTCCTCGCGCGGTTTGTCCACAGGCTTATCCCATCTCGCGGTGGACAAATCCTCGCCCCTCCCCTCCTCAGGCCGGCCCCGGCTTGAACTTGAACTTGGTTTTGGTCGCTGGCACCTGACGCCTGGGGGTCGCCATGCGGCGCGCCGCGGTGGCTTGCGCATCGGCCCGCTCGGCGCGCCGTACTGCCATCTCCAGTTCCGCCCGCAGCTCTTCTTGTGCCGCCTGCCCTCGCTCGATCGCCTGTTCCGCCTCCGCCAGTTGCCGACTGAGCGTGTCGCGCTCGGCCTGCAGCCGCGCCCGCTCCTCGGCGCCGGCCACGGCGGCGTCTTGCGCCCTCGCCTGCACGGCCGCCAGTTCGGTGCGCAGGTCCGCGACCGCCTGCTCGCCCTTCTGGCGCAGCGTGCGTTCCTGGTCGATCTCGCGCAGCGCGCGGCGCTCGGTGGCGCTGGCTCGCTCCTGTGCGACGGCCACCTGCTCGCGGGTGTGCTCCAGCTCCGTCGAGAATTGGGTACGCAACTCTCCCAATTGCCGCTCCAGCGCCTCGATCTGGCGCTGCCCCGCCTCCTGACGCGCCCGCGCGGCGGCGTGGGCCTGGCGCTCGGCGTCCAGTTCCCCCTGCAGCGCCGCGCGCGCCTGCTGGGCGGCGTCGAAGTCGGCCTGTACGGCGGCTTTCTCCTGCTCGGCCACGACCACCGCGGCCCGCGCCTGGTCGCGCTGCGCCTCCGCCTCGCTCGCCTGCAACCGCGCTTCGGCCCGCAAGGCGGCCAACTCGCCGGTAGCCGCCTCGTTGGCGGCCTGCCAGATCGACTGCACGGCATTGGCGGCGATCGCCTTGAGCGCGTCCGGCAACTCGGGATGGTCRATGGTCACACGCATTTTGCCGCGCAGGTCCGCCCAGAACTGCGCCAGCACCTCGGTCGGCGTGCCCATGCTGCCCTTGCGCACCAGGCCGTAGAGCTTGTTGGCGGTGGGCGTGATGCCGTGCCGAAAAAACAGCAAGGCGCAGACCTCACGGTAGAGCGCGCGGGTCTCGGGGAACTGCGCGCGCAGGGTAGCCACGTCGGCGGCGAGCGTGGCCTGCAGGGCGGCGTCGGGAGCGGCGGCGAGCGGCGTGGATTCAGGGCTGGCAGTCATGTTTGGGTGGCGAACCATGTCAGTTTCCACAAATATTACTACGTAATACGATATTTATCTAATTCAAACTACATAATTTTAGACATAAGTGGGCTTCTGTCTAGAATTAGGTCTACACTCACGCCATGACACCCACCGCACCGATGGCACCCACCGCGCTCCCCCAACCTGCCTTCACGGCCCTGCCCGCCACCCCGATCGAGCGCCTGCGCCTGCCCGCCGCGCTCGCTGGCGCCAGCGGCGCCGCCGGCAGCAACCGGGCGCGCGGCGGCACTCCGCAGATCTCGGCCACTGACGATCTGGCCGCCGTCACCGCCTGGCTGGCGCGCTATACCGACACGCCGGCCACCCTGCAGACCTATCGGCGCGAGGTCGAGCGGCTGCTGCTGTGGGCCGTGATGCAGCACGGCAAGCCGTTGTCGTCGCTCACCCATGAGGACCTGCTGCTGTACGAGCGTTTCCTGGCCGATCCSCARCCCGCCTGGCGCTGGGTCATGGCGTCGCGCAAAAAGCTCGCGCGCGGTGCGCCGGACTGGCGGCCGTTCGCCGGCCCGCTCTCCCCGGCCAGCGCGCGGCACGCGATGGTGATCCTCAATACGCTGTTCGCCTGGCTGGTGGACGCCGGCTACCTGGCCGGCAATCCGCTCTCGCTGGCACGCAACCGGCGCGGCCAGTCCAAGCCCMGSRTCACGCGCTACCTGAGCCACGMSATGTGGCAGGTGGTCAAGGACACCATCGAGGCGATGCCGGGTGCGAACGACACCGCCACCGAGCGCGASCGGCTGCACGCGGCGCGCTGCCGCTGGCTCTTCACGGTGCTGTATCTCGGCGGCCTGCGCGCGGCCGAGGTGGCCGAGACCCGCATGGGCGCCTTCTTCTGCCGGCGTGACCGCGACGGCGTGGAGCGCTGGTGGCTGGAGGTGACCGGCAAGGGCAACAAGACGCGGCTGGTGCCGGCCACGGACGAACTGATCGTGGAGYTGGCGCGCTATCGCGAGGCGTACGGCCTGCCGCCGGCACCGCATCCTGGTGAGGCGCGCCCCATCGTGCTGCCGATCATCGGCAAGGAAAAACCCTTGTCACGCGGCGCGCTGCATCTGGTGCTGAAGGAGGTGTTCGGGATGGCCGC
>NZ_JBFTSG010000120.1:0-6107 GCF_056399885.1 Cupriavidus sp. 01L45
TTGAAGCTCTCCGAGCCGATCTGGAAGACCTGCTCGCCCTTGACGTTGGCGACCTTCGAGATTTCCGGGACCGAGGCGATGATCTTGTCCACCGGCACCACGGCCGACTGGTAGGCCGCGGTATTGGTGGCGGCAGCGCCGGCGCCGGCAATGGTGCCGCCGGTGCCGATGATGACGATATTGGCCTTGCGGGCTTCGCTGGGGGCGCTCGCCTGCGGCGGCGCGGCGGCGGGCGGGGCAAGCTGCGCATGGGCGGCGCCGGTGGTCAGGCTGGCGGCGAGCAGCAGGGCGCCGATGGTGGTGAGACGGACGGAATGCTTCATGATTCTTCTGGCTCTCTATGGCAGCAGGCAATGCTCGTTGGCCGGACTGCCGGTGAAATCCGCAGTCCGGCCCGAGGGTTTCGTTGGCGCGTGGCGCCGGGGATTTATTTTCTATCGATCAGCCAGCCGATCAACAAGCCGACGGCGGCTGCGACACCGATCGATGTCCAGGGACGTTCATGCACATAATCGTCCGCCAGGCGCGCCGTGTGGCGGCTTTTTTCGACCACGACGTATTGCACGTCCGCCATCTTCTTCTTTGCCTTCTTCAGGCGCGCCTGCACCTTGCCAGGCACTTCCTCCGCCGGCCCGCTCGCGGCGTTGGTGGTGGGTACCAGCAGGCTATCCACTTCGCGCAGGGCGTTCCCGGTATTCGACATGATTTTCTCCTCGTTGAATTGCTTGAATGCTTGGCTCATTCTGGTCAAACGGTTAATCAACTACTGAACGACTGAACTGCGGGAATACTGAATTGCGGCATGAATGAACGACTGGCCGGGATACTCAGTTGTATCCCAGCACGGCGACCGCCTTCAGCTCCTCTTCGTCTGCACTGGTGCCGCAGTCGAAAGGGTCGAACGGGGGACTCGGGAGCGCGGAGGCCTGGGGGGCCGGCATGGGTTGCGACTCTTTGATGATCAGCGGGTAGCTGCGAAGCACATGGTTGGCGATGACTGGCATGGCAAGTCGTTTGTTTCCGGATTGGCGTTCAGATCATGTCGCGAGTTCGCACAAGACGCGCGTTGGTCATGGGGGCGACGTGGTCTCCATTCTGTTTGAAGCTGCGCTTGTTCTCCCTGTGGCAGTGCCGGGGAGGGGCAGGTTCAATGCCTGCCTAGCATAAGGAAGATCCGGCGCGCGAATAAGAGCCAATCCGGAATAGTTGATGGAACCGCCTTCTTGCGTCCTGCCAGGTGGCCGGTCAGGCTGTCGCGCGGCCGGATGAGGATGCATCGAGCCCGTTACCGACGCTGTCTGGCCTGGCGGATTTCCTGATGGCCTCGATGGATTCGAACCGCTGCCTTGTTTCTTCGGGAAAGCGGGCAATGAGCGCGGCGATCAGCGTCTCGGTTTGCGCCAGCGCAGGTACCTTGGTATCGAACGGCGAGTCCGTCCGGACAAAGCTGGTGAGCGTGGCCGCGGAGAAGCCAGCGATCGGCGACTTCCATTCATCGGTGAAGAGGATGATCTTCGCGCCGAGACGTTGCGCGGCGGCGGCAAAGTCGATGACGGTTTTCTGGTATCGGCGATAGTCGTAGACGACGAGGACATCGTCGGGGCCGATGTCGACCAGCACCTCGTTCGCCCGCTCCAAAGCCGGCTCGATATGGCGGACCTTGGGCCGTACATGCGTCAGGAGAGACGTGAAGCGCGCCGCGAGGAATGCACTGGATCGCCCGCCGGTGCAGAACACGGATGATCGCGGCTCGCCAAGCAGATCGACGGCGGTATCGAAGTCTTCCGGCGAAGCGCAGTGCGCCACCCGGCTGACGGACATCGCCAGGCTTGCCAGCAGGGGCTTCTGGAAGTCTTCCCCCGGCCCACCGTGCGTGCTGGCTCCCAGCCGCGAAAGCGGTGAATTCATCGCCTCATCCACCTCCGCCAGCAGCGCCCGCTGGAACGCCGGGTAGCCATCGAACCCGAGCTTCACGACCAGCCGGTACACCGTCGGGTCGCTGACCCCCGCTTGCGCCGCAAGGTTGGAGATGGAGGTCAGCGCGGCGCTCGGATAGCTGGTGAGCAGCGTTTCCGCCACCTTCAGCTCGGACGCGGTAAAGCCGGAAGCCCGGTCTGCCAGCGTGTCTCTGATGGATAACTTGGCCACGCTCTCTCCGGGAGTGGATCATAAAAGGAATGCCAGCCTGAAAGTAATGAGCATTACAGTTCGTGGCATAAAACGGAGAATAGCACTCGCGACATTCCGGACCGATTGCGCGTAAACCCTTGGTTTCGCCAGGGAGATGTGCCGTGTATTGTCTGTCAATGTCATGTTTGTCTCACCGTGGCCCATGTCTATGTATTAGACGTTACAGCGTGCCGTGAGCCGCCGGTACCGCTGGCACGCGACGCCGAATGCGAAGGACAGCCTGTGCCGGGGCATCCTGGTAAGCAGCGTAGAGGGAGCAAGGACCTTGAAAGAGACGCCACTAATCGACTGGCTTCTCGGGCGCAGTCACTGGAGTCAACCCGATCGATCGGGGCTTCCCCTGAACCGGCAGTTGTTCGATGACATCCGCGGCGCGATCCTGGCCGGACAGTTGTCCGCCGGTACACGCTTGCCACCGACACGCGAGGTTGCCAAGGGGCTGAACATTGCCCGCAACACTGTCCTGTATGCGTATGAGCGCCTCACCGATGAGGGCTATACGCTCACGCACGGCGGTAGCGGAACGTATGTTGGCGATGCCCCTCCCGATCCTGTCCTGCGTGATTGCGGGTCCGGCGTAAGCCAGGCGGAGGAGGTCGCAGCAGTGCGCGAGGCGTCTCGCTTATCGGCGCGAGGCCGTGAGTTGCTTGACGGCGCCGGCGCGTCGGACCGGCAGGTGGGCTCGTTTGTGCTCGGCATTCCGGACGTCAGGCAATTCCCGCGCGCGATATGGCAGCGGATCATCACCCAGGTCTGGAAAACGGCTTCCCAGGAGCAACTGGGCTACGGCACCCGGCATGGCTGCCCGCCGCTCAAACGTGCGCTTGCGGAGTACCTGGCCCTGGCGCGCGGCGTCGACTGCCTGCCCGAACAGATCGTCGTGACGCAGGGCAGTCACCAGGCGATCGATCTCTGTGCCCGCCTGCTTGGCGACCCCGGCGACGTGGTGTGGGTCGAAGACCCCGGTTACTGGGGCGCGCGCAGCGTGTTCCGCGCGGCGGGGCTGAAGGTGGAGGCGGTGCCGGTGGACGCGCAGGGCATGCAGCCCCCCGTTGCGCCCGAGACCGGACCCAGGCTCATCTTCGTGACGCCGTCACACCAATACCCCAGCGGCGTGGTGATGAGCCTCGCGCGGCGCCGCCTGCTGACGGAGTTGGCGCATCGGCACAGCGCCTGGATCATCGAAGACGACTATGACAGCGAATTCCGCTACCACGGTGCCCCTTTGCCGTCGCTGCAGGGCCTGGACCCGCATCGCAATACGGTCTACATCGGCAGCTTCTCCAAGGTGCTGTACCCCGGCCTGCGGCTCGGCTTCCTGATCCTGCCGCCGGCGCTTGTGGATGCCTTCGCCGTAGCGCATTCCGAGTTGTATCGCGGCGGGCAATTGCAGATACAGAACGCCCTGGCGAACTTCATTTCGGACGGACACTACGCAGCCCATATCCGACGTATGCGGAAGATCTATGGCGAGCGCCAGGTCCTTCTGACGCAGGAATTGCAGCGCCAGCTAGGCGGCGAGATCGACATCGTCGGCACCGATACCGGGCTGCACCTGACCGTCCTGCTGCGCCGTGCCAGCGATCATCAGGTATCCCGCGCCGCGCTGGCCCACGGGATCGTGGCGCGCTCGCTGTCTTCCTACTTTGCCAATCCGCTGCGCGCGCAGAACGGCCTGGTGCTGGGTTACGGCGGGGTCAGTGAAGAGGAGATCGCGCCCGCGGTGGCCAGGCTCGCGTGCGCGATTGAATCGGTGGGGGATGGTTGACGCGTATCGCCTGTGATCCTGGGCTCCTCGTCGACCTCAACCGGATCATCGGTGGACGTTCGACGAACGTGGACCCGGGAACCAGGGTTGACCTTGTCGGCGAAACGCACGCGCAAGCGTGCATTCTTGGATGAGATGAGTCAGATTGTTTCCTGGGGCGGACTTGGTCGCACTGATTGAAGCTCAGGGTGATGGCTTCGGTCGTCCAATGTGTGCGACCGGTCCGCAGATCCCCGTTCAGAATTTCAGGCCAGACCGGTAAATGACTTCTGGTTTTGAGTAATGCAATGCCCCCCCCGGCTATGATCGCCCTGCCAGTGGAGCGCCACTGGTGGCCGCTCTTGGCGAATTCCATCGGGGTCGCAGGCTTGGCCTGCACTAGGCCGGATATAAGTCTGCAACCAACCCTGATCGAGCATCGCGTGACATTTACCTAGCAAACCGGGGCGCGTTCATATAAGTGTGACCGGTGCGTCGATCACGGCTGTGACGCTGCTCGACAAGGAACATCAGCACTATCGAGATGAAGTCGGCATGTCGATGCCACCGGTTCCTCGCATGGTCATCCGGCCGGAGACGACTGCTTGCGTTCCGTGGCGTCGGTGCTGCAGTCGGTGGCAGAGAAGTATCAGATGATTGCCGGGCGCATCGGCGGTGAAGAGTTTGCGCTGCTGCGGTGCGGTTCCGCTTCGCCCTCGCTCGAAGAGGTGCTGGAGCATCTGCGCGTCGCGATTGAGGGGCTGGCGATCGAGCATCGCCATTCTCCGTTCGGCATCGTGACGGTCAGTATCGGGGCCTCGCTTACGCGCAAACAGGGGCAGGTCGAGTCGACACATCGAGAAGTCCTTGCGATCGCGGACCAGGCGCTCTATGCGGCGAAGAAGGACGGTCGGAACAGGGTGGCTTGTCAGGGAATGGCATGCATCTGGTGCCCGCGCGACGATTGCGCGACCGCCTGAATGCGAGCTGACACGATGAGGTAGCCTGATTGGACATTGTCCTTTGGCCGGTGCATAGCGTCTATCACGGCCACCGGTTCCCTTCCGCCGGCCTGGATTTCCAAAAGGCAGCCGCCCCCCCAAGTCTGGCGCTCCCAGAAGACGGCAGAACGCTGGGTCCGGCGCCTCCTCACACCACAGGCCTTCAGCAGCAGGATGAGTGTCAGCGGGGCGCCAGTCCTCTGTTCGACATGTCGAACTGGACCAGCATCGGGGTGACGGTCGTTTCTCTTACAGCGGTGCAGGCAGTGTCGCGGAGGGTTGCGCTGGCGCGGCCGGCTTCTTGTCGCTCGTGCCGCTGTAGGCGAAGTACTTGGCCTTGGCGCCCTTGGCCCAGTACGCCAGGGTGAACTGCTTGCTGTCGCGGGCGTAAAGCATCTCGAGGCTGCCGTTGGCTGCTTCCCACTCGGCGTAGCCGTTCCCGGCATTGGGGTCGGTCTTGCGCTTGGACTCGTAGCGGGCGTCGAGCGTCTTGCTGACCTCATCCATCGCGGACCGGTCGAATGTCAGGGTAATGAGCGCCACGGTGTCCTGGGCGTCGCAGTTCACGGTCGCGCGGGTCAGGCCTGGCAGATTGAAGCGATCCAGGTGCTTGATCTCGACGGTGTCACCGCCTGCCCACGGCGCCGTGCCAGTCTTGACGCGATTCGGACCGGGTGTCATCCGCGCACACTTGGTCTTGCCAAGTTCAAGGCCCAGGGGCGCCGCGTCCTTGCCGGGCGGCTGTGCGTGGGCGGTGATCGATGCCAGCAGGAGGGCGGAGAGGAGGGTGGCCTTCTTTATCATGATTTTGGCGAGATTGATATCTCGAAACGAACATGAGGGAGATTTTACGGCCTGCGGCCCCGCCGCCAGTTCGCGCATGCGTGTTTCTGATCTGGGCACGCTCCAAATAGACTGCGTTCTACAGGAATATGGCCTCGTTATGGTCACGGCCGCGTCTTGCGATTCCCCCTGGGCAGTACCTTCGCACCCGCGCAGCGGCCGTGAAACCCGCAGGGGTTCCACGGAGCCTGGCGCATTTCGTTCAGACCTTGGCGTGGGTGGCGGCCCATTGCGACGGGTTGACGTCGATGCTCAGCGGGCCGAAGCCGGAGCCGATCACGCCGACGTTGTTGAGCGTGTTCACGTTGATGCTTTGCAGCTGGGCG
>NZ_JBFTSG010000121.1:0-5366 GCF_056399885.1 Cupriavidus sp. 01L45
TATCACGCCGTGATGGTTTCGTGGTTATCACGCCGTGATGGTTTCGTGGTGGGGTGGGCGCGGTGAAGAAGGTCCTGGTCCTAGCAATCCGGTGCCACCGCGCCCACGACGGAAACGGGGCGCTTGCAACTTCGTGGCCGTCCGCGCCGCGAGCGACAGACGGCCTGAAATTCGCGGTGGCCGCTACCGGGGGGACCACCACGAATCCCTGGGCATTGGCTGGGTCGTGGTGCTCCGAACCGGTGACGGCACGAGGCTATTAGAACCCGGGGCCTGACGACGAATCCAATGGGCTGCGTAAGCCCGACACGCCAGCCTCCTGCAAGGATCGCTTTCTTTTGGTTACTTTTCTTTACGAGTAAAGAAAAGTGACACCTCCGTGTGCGTAAACGGCCAACCCCGCACAGCCGCGACAGCAGCTAGAAGCAATAAAACCCCGCCCAACAAACGCATCCCCCCGCGTCAGCGGGGCTACARGCAGCCCCAAAAAAAGGCATCCACTCACACCACAACATCTTCCAACGTGACCAACTGCGCGCCATCCTGCACCTGATCGCCAATGGCATAGAGCACTTCCTGCACCACACCGTCAGCGGGCGCAGTCAGCGTGTGCTCCATCTTCATGGCTTCCATCACGATCAGCGGATCACCCTTGCCGATGACGGCGCCAGCCTGGACCATCACCGCGATGATGCGCCCCGGCATCGGTGCCACCAGCTTGCCGCCCTCGGCATCGGCCGTGCCCGCGTGGGCGAGCGGGTCGATGACCTCCAGCCGGGTTTGCTGCGCGCCGCTGAACACGTAAAGCGTTTCACCGTCGATATGGGCGCTGCCCTTGACGGTGCGCGCGCCAAGGTCAAGCGCGTAGCCGCCGGCCTGGGTGGTGGCGCGGAAGGGCACGGTCTGCTCGCCCACGGTGAGCCATTGCTTGCCGCCATCGCTGCGCAGGCTGGCAAGCGTTTCACCTTCGCTGGTGCGCAGGCGGAACTGGCTGCTGGCGTCGCCGTTCAAGCGCCATGCCCCGGCGTTTTGCCACGGCGAATGCGCATCCGCCGGATCGACGCGCCGCGCGCGGGTTTCCGCATCCATCAGCGCCGCTACCGCCAGCGCGATGGTCTCGGTGCCCACCTGCGCCGGCGGCGGGAACAATGCTGCCTGGTTGCGTTCGATCAGCCCGGTGTCGAGGTCGGCGGTGCGGAACGCCTGCGAAGTCACCAGCCGTTGCAGGAAGGCGATATTGGTCGAAAGGCCCACCACGTGATACTCCGCCAGCGCCTGCGCCATGCGGGCGAGCGCTTCCTCGCGGTCGCGGCCCCACACGATCAGCTTGGCGATCATGGGGTCGTAGTAGGGGCTGATGGTGTCGCCCTCGCGCACGCCGGAATCGATGCGGACGCCGGCCGGGCCGTCGCCGTCATGCCCAAGGGCGAACGTCACCGCCGCCGGGGTGCGCAGGTAGCGCAGCGTGCCGGTGGAGGGCAGGAACCCCTTGTCGGGATTCTCGGCGTAGACGCGTGCTTCCAGCGCGTGGCCGTGGATGCGAAGCTGATCTTGCTTCAGCGGCAACGGCTCGCCCGAGGCCACGCGCAATTGCCATTCCACCAGGTCTTGCCCGGTGATCATCTCGGTGACGGGATGCTCCACCTGCAGGCGGGTGTTCATCTCCATGAAGTAGAACGAGCCGTCCTGGTTGGCGATGAACTCAACGGTGCCCGCGCCGACATAGCCGACGGCCTGCGCCGCCGCAACGGCGGCTTCRCCCATCGCCCGCCGGCGTTCCTCGCTCATGCCGGGCGCCGGGGCTTCCTCCAGCACCTTCTGGTGGCGCCGCTGCACCGAGCAGTCGCGCTCGAACAGGTAGACGCAGTTGCCGTGCGTGTCGGCGAACACCTGGATTTCGATATGGCGCGGGCGGGTCAGGTATTTCTCCACCAGCACGCGGTCGTCGCCGAAGCTGGCGCTGGCCTCGCGCTGCACCGAAGCCAGCGCGGCTTCGAAGCCTTCGCTGGCTTCCACCACGCGCATGCCCTTGCCGCCACCGCCGGCGCTGGCTTTCAGCAGCACCGGGTAGCCGATGCGGTCGGCCTCGTGCCGCAGCAGCGCCGGGTCCTGGTCCTCGCCGTGATAGCCCGGCACCAGCGGCACCGCGGCTTCTTCCATCAGGCGCTTGGCCGCGCTCTTGCTGCCCATGGCGCGGATGCTCGATGCCGGCGGGCCGATAAAGACCAGACCCGCCGCGGCGCAGGCATCGGCGAAGCCGTCGTTTTCGGAGAGGAAGCCGTAGCCCGGATGGATCGCCTGCGCGCCGGTCGCCTTGGCCATCTCGATGATGTGGTCGCCGCGCAGGTAACTGTCGCGCGCGGCGGCACCGCCGATGTGCACGGCCTCGTCGCACAGCGCCACATGGCGCGCGTTGGCGTCGGCGTCGGAGTAGACCGCTACCGTGCGGATGCCAAGGCGGCGGCAGGTGGCTGCCACGCGGCAGGCGATTTCGCCGCGGTTGGCGATCAGGATCTTGTTGAACATGGCTGTTCCTAGTTTTAGTTCTGGCGGCGTGGCTGCGATGGCCGCGCGGGTGGTTCGGCGGCTACCCGTGCAGCACGGCGCTTGATTGGCTGGGGGCTGGCTGGAGGTTCGCTCAGGCAGGCCGCCAGGACGGCGAGCGTTTTTCCAGGAAGGAACGCACGCCCTCGCGGCCTTCTTCCGAGGCGCGGATCGCCGCAATGCGGTCGGCGGTATCGGCCAGCAGCGCATCGTCGATGGCCCGGCCCGGCACCTCCTGCACCAGCCGTTTGCTCTCGCGCACGGCGTTGGGGCTGTTGGCCACCAGCGCGGCGGCCAGTTCGGCCACCTTGGCATCCAGCGCGTCGGCCGGCACCACCTCATGCACAAAGCCCAGCCGCAGCGCCTCGGCGGCGCCGAAGCGCTCGGCCGTGATGAAGTAGCGGCGCGCGGCCTGCTCGCCCATGGCGCGGATCACATAGGGGCTGATGGTGGCGGGCAACAGGCCCAGGCGCGCTTCCGACAGGCAGAAATTCACCGGCTCAGCGGCCACGGCGATGTCGCAGGCCGCAACCAGGCCCACGCCGCCGGCATAGGTGTCGCCGTGGATGCGTGCAATCACGGGCTTGGGGCAGGCCCAGATCGTGTGCAGCATCTGCGCCAGGGTCAGCGCATCGGACCGGTTCTCGTCGTGCGAGTAGCCGGCCATCTTCTTCATCCAGTTCAGGTCCGCGCCCGCGCAGAAGGCCGGGCCATTGCCCGCCAGCACGATGGCACGCACCGCGGGCTCGCTGCCCAGCGCGCGGAAGGCGCCGGTCAGCTCGGCGATCACGGTCTCGTTAAAGGCGTTGCGCACGTCCGGCCGGTTCAGCGTGACGGTGGCCACGTGCTGCGCGGCGGTGACGGTCAGGGTGGTGAATTCCATGGTTGTGTCCTGTGCGATGCGGTGCGATTCAATATCCGGGGCATTTGCGCGTGCGATCACGGCGCGCGATCACATGCGGAACACGCCGAACTTCATCTCGCCGATCGGCGCGTTCAGGCTGGCCGACAAGCCCAGGCCCAGCACCGTGCGCGTCTGCGCGGGATCGATCACGCCGTCGTCCCACAGCCGCGCGCTGGCGTAGTAGGGGTGGCCCTGGTGCTCGTACTGGTCGCGGATAGGCTGCTTGAACTTGTCCTCTTCCTCGGCGCTCCAGCTGCCGCCCTTGGCCTCGATGCCGTCGCGGCGCACGGTAGCCAGCACGCTGGCCGCCTGCTCGCCGCCCATCACCGAGATCCGCGCGTTCGGCCACATCCACAGGAAGCGCGGCGAATACGCGCGCCCGCACATGCCGTAGTTGCCCGCGCCAAACGAGCCGCCGATGATCACCGTGAACTTCGGCACCTGCGCCGTCGCCACCGCCGTCACCATCTTGGCGCCGTTGCGCGCAATGCCTTCGTTCTCGTACTTGCGGCCCACCATGAAACCGGTGATGTTCTGCAGGAACACCAGCGGGATCTTGCGCTGGCAGCACAGCTCGATGAAGTGCGCGCCCTTCAGCGCCGATTCCGAGAACAGGATGCCATTGTTGGCGATGATGCCGACCGGATAGCCCCAGATCCGCGCAAAACCGCAAACCAGCGTGGTGCCGTAGCGCGCCTTGAATTCGTCGAAATCCGAATCGTCCACGATGCGTGCAATGACTTCGCGCACGTCATACGGCTTGCGCGTGTCGGTAGGAATCACGCCATACAGTTCTTCCACCGGATAACGCGGGGGCAGGGGCTCGTGCAGGCGGATCTGGTCCGGCTTGCGGCGGTTCAGGTGCTGCACGATATTGCGCGCCAGCGACAGCGCGTGCGCGTCGTTCTGCGCGAAGTAATCGGCCACGCCCGAGAGGCGTGTGTGCACGTCTGCCCCGCCCAGGTCTTCGGCCGTGACTTCTTCACCGGTAGCCGCTTTCACCAGCGGCGGGCCGCCCAGGAAAATCGTGCCCTGGTTCTTGACGATGATGGACTCGTCGCTCATCGCCGGCACGTAGGCTCCGCCCGCCGTGCACGAACCCATCACCACCGCGATCTGCGGGATGCCTTGCTTGGACAGGTTGGCCTGGTTGTAGAAGATGCGGCCGAAGTGATCGCGGTCAGGGAAGACGTCGTCCTGGTTGGGCAGGTTGGCGCCGCCGGAATCCACCAGGTAGATACAGGGCAGGTTGTTCTGCTCGGCGATTTCCTGCGCGCGCAGGTGCTTGCGCACGGTGAGCGGGTAGTAGGTGCCGCCCTTGACGGTAGCGTCATTGCAGACGATCACGCATTCCTGCCCGGCGATGCTGCCTATGCCGGTGATGATGCCGGCGCCGGGCGCGGCATTGTCGTACATGTCATAAGCCGCGAGCTGCGACAGTTCCAGGAACGGCGTGCCCGGATCGAGCAGTTGCTGCACGCGATCGCGCGGCAGCAGCTTGCCCCGCCCGAGGTGCTTGGCGCGGGCTTCTTCGCCGCCGCCTTCGGCCAGCCTGGCGATCTTCGCCTTGAGGTCGGCGACCAGCGCCTGCATGGCGTCGGCATTGGCGCGGAAGGATTCCGAGCGAGCATTGAGTTTGGTTTCGAGCGTGGGCATAGGTGTCGGGTCTCTGTTCTTTTATGGCGTGCAGTGATCGCGGCGGCGCAGGCCGGCAGGGCAGCTTACGCCGTTTCGGCGTACAGCTCGCGCCCGATCAGCATGCGCCGGATTTCCGACGTGCCGGCGCCGATCTCATACAGCTTGGCGTCGCGCCACAGCCGGCCGACCGGGTATTCGTTGATATAGCCGTTGCCGCCCAGGATCTGCACCGACTCGCCGGCCATCCAGGTGGCCTTCTCGGCGGTGTACAGGATGACCG
>NZ_JBFTSG010000122.1:0-5013 GCF_056399885.1 Cupriavidus sp. 01L45
TCGAGTGCCTCGTGTCGAGTGCCTCGTGCAACTGCGCCAACCCACCCAGGCACGCCGCGAGCACGGTCTGGTCCGAGCCGTTGCCGGGATACGTCCGATACAACAGCGGCACATGCCCGGTCTCGCTGACCAGGACGCCAAGCCCTACGACACGCAGGTCGCGTCTCTTGCTCTTGGCGTGGCCTCGCCGAGCCAGTTCGCCGGGCGTCTGCGTGTCGATGTGGGTATCGAAGTTCGTCGTATCGAACGCGAGCACATCGGCGGACAACTCGAAGCGAGCCACCGCGGCCTTCGCGATGGCCTAGGCATTGCTCGACGAGCGGCCTAACGTGCCAAAAAACGATGCCACCCTGCAGGGCTATAAAATCATGGTCATCCTCGCTTTCGGAATCCAAACTCGACAGCCCGTCGTACTCGAGTCGAATGAGTACTTGCCAAAAACGAATAGCAATGATGATCGAACCCTTGGTGTGCCACATTACCCCTAATGCGGGGTGGCCAAAATCTTTCCTAGCTTCCAGTCGGGCCATTTCCGCACTTCTTCGTGTCAATCACTCGATACCCTACTACACGTCGCTTGACACGTTGCACGGGCTTTCCTAAGTTACGTCTTGGCAGGCTCTAACGAGCCGTGGAGGGGAAGCTCCTCGGCGTACCTATCAAAATAACAAGAGGTACCGGTCGTGATCTCATTCGAAAGAATGCATTCGAAGCTAAGTCCAAGTTCAGTATTCCCGCACCACAACCCCACGACGCAGCGAGCACGAGCTCCAAGGATGGAAATGCATGGTCCCGACCGCATTTGGACACTGACTCGACTTGCGGAGAGGGAATAGCGGACAGGACTGGCAACGCCAAGCATTAGATTGCTGCCACGAAAGTCAATCCGTTGTTCTTACTACTTGAGGATCTTTGATGACCCAGGCGACGATCGAATCGGTCATCAGAGCGCAAGATGGCGACGAGCGTGCAGGAATTGATACGGCATTGGCGTGTTTGTTAATTATGGCCGGCCTGCATGGCATCGCTGCAGATGAAGGACAGCTTCGCCACGAGTACGGTCATCAACATTTCGATGCACAGACTGCCATCTTGGCAGCTCGAAAAGTTGGTCTTTCAGCCAAGCTCGTCCGTCAACCCATTGAGCGGCTCGATCGGACACCCCTTCCGGCAATTGGAATCGACGTACAGGGCCGGTTTTTCATCGTGGCCAAGTACGATGCTGGACCCAATTCCCAACGTGTCCTCATCCAACGACCTGGTAGCTCGCCTTGTGTGCTGACGCTTGCCGATTTTCTCGAAGTTTGGACCGGGCAGATCATCCTGTGCACCAGCAAGGCAAGCTTCGCAGGTGAGATGGCGAAGTTCGACTTCACGTGGTTTGTTCCAGCAGTTATCAAGTATCGGAAGCTGTTTGGTGAAGTACTCTTCGTGTCTTTTTCCCTACAGATCATTGCTTTGGTGACACCTATGTTCTTCCAGGTTGTCATGGACAAGGTGCTTGTCAATCACGCGATGAAGACGCTCAATGTCATCGCGATTGGACTTGTATGTGCGATTCTCTTCGAGGTCGCGCTGACCGGCATTCGTACATGGGTTTTCGCCCATACCAGCAGTAAGATTGACGTCGAGCTTGGCGCCCGATTGTTCCGACATCTTCTGGCCCTGCCGCTGGGCTATTTTCAGGTTCGTCGAGTGGGCGACTCAGTTGCCCGCGTCCGCGAGCTTGAGAATATTCGCAGCTTCCTGACCAGCAATGCGATGACGGTGCTGTTGGACGTGGTATTTTCCTTTGTTTTCTTGGCTGTCATGTTGTACTACAGCGCGTGGCTGACGCTGATCGTTGTGGCCTCCATTCCGCTGTATATTACGCAATCAATTATATTTACACCGATTATCCGCCGAAGACTCAACGTCAAGTTTAACCGCAACGCAGAAAATCAATCATTTTTGGTCGAGACCATCAGCGGCATCGATACGGTGAAGGCCATGGCGGTCGAGCCACGCTGGGCACAGAAATGGGATCAACAGCTTGCCGCTTATGTCACAGCGGGACTTGCTGTCTCGAATGCAGCGACAATCGCAAGTGGCGGAGTCACTTTGATTAGCAAGCTGGTGACTGCCGCAATAATGTGGTGGGGCGCCAGTCTTGTCATTGATCAGCAGATGACCGTTGGTGAACTGGTTGCCTTCAACATGCTGGCCGGTCAGGTGTCGTCACCAATCCTTCGGCTAGCGCAACTCTGGAACGACTTCCAGCAGGTGGGTATCTCGATGAGCAGGCTCGGAGACATCCTTAACGCCAATACCGAATCGGCTGGACAAAAATCGCGTTTATCGCGGCTGTCTGGCGCAATCAGCTTTGATAGTGTTTCATTCCGCTATAGGCCCGATACACCAGTGGTCATACATAGCATTTCCCTTGCAATTGGCCCCGGAGAAGTGGTCGGCATCGTCGGCCGTTCCGGCTCTGGAAAAAGCACCCTCGCGAAACTCGTGCAGCGCCTTTACGTGCCGGAGCGCGGACGCGTGCTTATCGACGGGCATGATATCGCTACTATCGACGCCGCGTCGTTGCGCCATCAGATCGGTGTGGTGCTGCAGGAGAACACACTATTCAGTCGCTCGATTCGTGAGAATATTGCTTTGTCAAATCCAGCCGTACCACTCGAAGCTGTGATTGAGGCAGCGAAACTCGCGGGCGCGCATGAATTCATTTGCGAATTGCCCGAGGGCTACGACACGATAGTCGGCGAGCATGGCGCAGGATTGTCCGGAGGACAGCGTCAGCGCGTCGCTATCGCCAGGGCCTTGATCGGGAATCCAAGAATTCTGATCTTTGACGAGGCGACGAGTGCATTGGACTATGAGTCCGAGAAAATAATCCACGAAAACATGCGGCGAATTTGCCGCGGCCGTACTGTCCTCATCATAGCCCACCGGCTATCAGCTGTTCGGGAGGCCAATCGCATCATCGTCATGGACCGAGGCCAGATCGCGGAGATGGGGCGCCATGACGAGCTTTTGAAGCATCCTAACGGAATCTATGCCAACCTCCACGCCCTTCAACTAGGCTTTGGAACATGAGTTTGCACCCCCGGGTTCAAGCATGGGGAGCTCTGTGGGCGCGCTATGGATCAGCCTTCCGCCATGCGTGGCGTCATCGCCGCACATTAGTGACGCCCAACTTTGTCGCACAGGAAGCAGAGTTTCTGCCTGCCGCACTCTCCCTACAGGCACAGCCAGTCTCGCCGACAGGTCGCTGGGTCGCGCGCGTTTTGATGCTGTTGATTGTCGTGCTGCTGGTATGGTCAATCTTTGGCAACATCGACATAGTCGTAAATGCACAAGGCAAGATTGTTCCGACCGGCCGCACCAAGTCAATTGCATCGGTGGAGACCGCCAGTGTCAGGGCTATTCACGTTAGAGAAGGTCAGAGCGTCGCCGCTGGCGATCCGCTGATCGAATTGGATACGCGTGAGATTGACAGTGAACACGACAAGGCTATGGGCGACGCGCAGTTGGCCCGTCTCCAGGCTGCGCGCGCCCGCGCTATGCTAGAAGCAATCGATCGGAACAAGACGCCGAACATGCCTGCTGTTGAGCAGATTCCAGAGGACCACTTGCACGAAGCAAGGCTGTATCTTCTCGACCAGTGGCGCGACTACACCGCAAAGATTGCAAGAATCGACGGAGACATTCGGCGCTACTCGCAATCGCTTCCGTTAGCGGCACAGCGGGCAAAGGACTTTGCCGACCTAGCTGCCAATCACGATGTCTCAGTTCATTCCTATCTCGAAAAGGAGCAGGCGCGTGTCGATCTTGAGGGGCAGCTCGTTGGCGCTCGCCGACAAAAGGACGCGCTGGTTGCGGAGACACGCCGCGTGGCGCAAGACAGTCTAAACGAGGCCACCAAAATTATAGGGGTGGCATCACAGGATGCCAGGCGTGCAGGCGTGCGCAGCGAGCTTCTAAAATTGGTGGCACCGGTAGACGGTACTGTCCAGCAGTTGTCGGTGCACACGATTGGTGGTGTCGTTCCGTCAGCGCAGCCATTAATGCAGATCRTTCCAAAGCAGAACGTCATCGAGATTGAGGCCTTTGTGGCAAACAGGGATATCGGATTCGTGCGTGAAGGACAGGAGGTTCAAGTCAAGATTGACGCATTTGAGTACACAAAATACGGGACGGTACCAGCTATTGTGAAGCATGTGTCTCGTGATTCCATCGAGGACGAGAAGAAGGGCTTAATCTATTCCGTCAAAGTGGAACTTGGCAGGAACACCGTGGCCATCGACGGAAAATCGGTTTCGTTGACACCCGGCATGAGCGCAACAGTGGATATCAAAACAGGGACACGACGGGTGATCGAGTATGTGCTTTCACCACTAATTCAGCATGGTAGGGAAAGTATGCATGAGCGCTAAGGCGAAGTCCCATTCCATCAATTCGTTCCTAGTGGGCCTACTGTTCCTGGTGGTCTGTTTGCATGTGAGGACGGGGTGGGCCGAGCCGCGCGACAGTGCTTTCAAGGATCCACTTTCAGCACGGCCACCCGTACTTGATCGCGGTGCGATCCTACCTGGAGACACCCAATCCGCGATATGCCCGCCGACCGCTTCCGCGGACGATCCTCTCACGCTTGGGGGTGCCATTGACCTAGCGCTATGCAACAACCCGCAAATCAAGTCTGCTTGGTCAGCGATCAAAATCCAGGCAGCCGCAGTCGGGGAGGCTAGAGCTGCCTATCTGCCCTCTGCCACGGTTACCGCGTCGCAACTGCATACGCGCAACCAGTTTCCTGGCTTCCCGGAGGCCAACAATTCGACTGATGGGCAAACCGGATACGCATCGATTAGCTGGAGAATTTTCGACTTTGGGAAATGCTGAATAAATCGGTTCGCGAGTCATCGCGACATAGGATGAGTGCGTTGTCATAAGCATGCCCTTGAGTCAGGTCCGGAGATGAAGCGACAGATCAGTTTTGCGGAAGCGGAAAGCCACGGTAAGAAG
>NZ_JBFTSG010000123.1:0-4928 GCF_056399885.1 Cupriavidus sp. 01L45
TGAGTGCGAAGATTGCGCCAGAAATGGCGCGAATTGGGTGCCATGCGGCCCCAAATCGGGCTCAAACCACCCCCGCTCTCCCGCATCGTGAGAGTCGGATGTCAAACAAGCGCTGACGCTCCGCTTAGCGGCTATTGATCAGCGATTCCTTTGGTACCAGAGCGGCGAATCGCGATGCCACAGGAGCGTTGCTGGCGGCTGCGGTTACTGCACACGATGCTGCCCTTCAGAAGACTCTCTCGGGTGTGGTCGCGGCATATTTCGATGCGCTGACTGCGCGCGCCACGGCTGGAGCCAGAAGGGAGGCAAAGAGGCTGGCGCAGGAATCCTTGGATGCTACTCAACGTCGGGAGAGAATGGGTGCCGCGGGCCAGAGCGACACCCTTCAGGCACGTACCGCGCTGGCCAAGGCTGAGCTTGCTGAGCAGCGGGCGCAAATAGATGCGAGGAAGGCCATTGCAGTCCTAACCTACGTTGTTGGTCTACGACCAGGCGCGCCAATTGGACTGGCGGAAATGCCACCGGTAACGACTGCGGAATGGATTGGTGATCTTCAGGCTTGGCTCGATCGAGCCATCAGCACCCATCCCGGGATCGCCTCGGCGCGGGCCAGGTCCGATGCGGCGCACGCTAAGGTTCGCCAAGTTCGAGACGAAGGGCTGCCAGCCATCGATCTGACGGCCAATATCTCCATGAACGGCTATCCCAATCAGGGATTGCAACGGACGCGAACGACTATCTCAAATATTGGGCTTACTTTGACGATTCCATTGTTCGAAGGCTTCGCGAGAAACTACAAGATTCGAGGTGCTTCAGCCCAGGCCGAGCAAAGTGAGGCACAGTACGAGGATGCGGAGCACGAAATCCTTACGGATGTGGTCAAGGCACATGCCGACTCAGTCGCAGCGCTACGGAACCTCGAAACGTCGGAATCACTGTTGAAAACGGCCCGGGCCTCTGCGGAATCGTCTGAGCGGCGCTACGCGAAGGGCGCTGGAGACATCTTGGAGTTGCTCTCGACTCAAGCTGCTCTTTCGGACGCGCTGCAGGAGCGAGTTCGATGTCTGTCTGAATGGCAATCTGCGCGGCTCCGCTTAATGGCTGCAGCAGGAGTGCTTGGACGCCGGCAGATCGAATAGTGCGCTATTCATCTGAGCGACCCAGCTAACACGCTTTACGTCCATAGGCGAGCCCCCACCGAATGGACGTCGGCTGAAAACCTGAGCGATCGATACCCCACGAATGATCTAGGCCCTCTCCTACCAAGGAGGGATAGCGCGAGTTCAATGGGCCTCTACTATGAAATGGGAAGTGGCGACCGCGGGCTGCATTTTGACCCAATCGACGCCAAGGCTACCCAGCTGCCAAAATGTCATGAGCCCCGCCTAACAAGCTGCCAAAGAATGGAGTAAACAATGTCTGACCAAACATGCGGACAGTCGATCGGCCTTAAGCAGGCATTGCTTATGGCGCTTGTATATTTTTCCATGGTAACAAGAGCGCTCGGAGGGGATGCCGGAAGTGGTCTATCACAAGTCGACGCGCTCGTAGTCGTCGATAGCATTGCCACGCAAACTGACCACTCCATGATTGTGGCGGGAATCCAACTCGATCAATCATGGGCATCAAAAATAGATGCAAACGGAACCCAAATCTGGACGCTCCTGTTGCCGTCATCTAGATCGGGTGGAAAATCTCGCTTCGCTTCGGCTATCGTTCGCGAGAACGGCGATACGATCCTCTGTGGGACTAACAGCGGAGAGGCGGCACGCAACGAGCTACAGTTGATTAGAGTAGGGCCAGGCGGCGAGATTACGGACAAGAATTATGTGGTCTCGAATGTCGGGGAGGGCTGGAAAATTGGTTCAATTGAGAAGTGTATAGCCGTTAGGGACGGAGTGCTCGCTGTTGGTACTGCCTCCAGATATCGGCCCGGAGGAAAAATAGAGCGGTCGTATATCACCGTCAAGGTCGCTGCCAATGGTGAAATTATTCAAAATATAATCCATTTTGATAATTTTAGAGCAAATTCAATAAATTCCGTTGTGCCGTTAGCCAACGGAAATATTGCCATGTGTGGCGTCGGAAATTCGGAATCAGAGGTAGTAATTGTTGATGATAACGGCATTCTTTTAAATCGACGCAGTCTTGAATCTATATACATAATTGTTGATGATGGCGGGAATGGGAAGCATATACAGCTAATCTCTGCATGGGCTAAAAATAAATGGTCCATGATCGAGTTGACTGAAAAGCTAGACCTCATATCGAACCAATCTAGGTCGGAGAGTCAATGGGCGAGTATTGTATATGCCACATCAAAAAATGGAGAAATCTATGCTGTGTCAATCGATGGCCGGGGTATTGCTCGTCGTGTTCCGCGAATATTGAAGATCAAAAGCGGATCTTTATTAGTTAGCGAAATTGAATCTCGTAGTTTGGAATCGACATTAAGCTTTTCCGTACGGACAGCCGCATTCTTAAAGACTCGGAATGTGCTGCTTGTTCCAGCTCTTCGTGGAACAGATTCTGGCAAGTACGAGATTGTCATCTCATCAATACACCTAAATTAGCCGGGAGAGGATGATGTCAGTTAAACCTATATCCGATCTAGAAGCAGCCCAGCTTTCTGACGCAGCATATGATTCCAGTAAGGCTCCAAGCGGTTGGACTCTTGCAGAGCCACGAGTCGACGTCGGCGACAACTCGTTTTCGATCTTCAAGAATGAAACAACGCATACCATCGTGTTCGCATTCAAGGGGACGAATTCAATTGGAGAGCTATACGCTGACCTTGCCGACCAAGGTGTAGGCCCGTGGCAAAATCTCAAAAATCTGGCCGACGAGGCATATGATGATTATTTTTATGACGACAACTATGCGGGCTGGCAGATAATTTCAACCGGTCACAGCCTTGGTGGGGGCATGGCACAGACATTTTCCGTAGAGCACGTACTAACTGGGTATGGGCAAAATTCACTACCCATCGCAAAGGCTCTTGCGGATAGCATTCCGGAATTTTTGGACAAGTATACCGCCTACGCTACGAGTTCCGTCGTTCAGTTTCACGAGGTTAACATAGCTGGTGACATAGCGACTTGGTGGTACAAGGACAAAGAAGGCTTTTATCTCGATAGTGATCCATTCACACTCACCAGTCGCTATTCGGAACTACAAAATTTTGCCGCAGTAATCTTTCCGCTCGGGGGAGTTCCTTCTGCGCTGCTTGCATTGTTTGGGGGTGTTCGTGCGCACCTTCTTGACACAGTAATAATGTGTCTTAGTGACCCTCAGGCGGGTACAACTGACACTAGTGCTATCTCATCGGAGACCTACGCTTCGATGGCCGCCGCGATCGGACTGACTGCTCAGACTGTGACCGCAGAAGGAAGTGTCTCTTTTTCTACATCTGAGGGTGTTGCAGCCAACATCAACCTACAAGGCACAACGATTCTATTTGGCGATCCCCTGTCGGATGGAAACATTATTCGAGCTACTGACTCGAGTGGTGATTCGGACGGGCCGTACGCGGCTCTTGTAAATACCGTGTTTGCAAATGGATCAATTACTAGAACAGAGAGAATAACTTCGTTGGGTCCGGACGCGTATAACATTTCGATATACGCCCCTGGTGATGATGCGCTCGTTGTAGAGGCAAGGGTTTCGGCCGGCGGAACCTACAAAATTACATGGCACGCCGACGCCATGTCCAATAGCTGGGGCCTCGAACTACCGGACTGGGCAAAGATTCCGAAAGCCATGGTCTATCAATGGGACGGCGATGGTGAGTATGTTTCATATTTCGATGTCGAGCCCGGGGGATGGGGCGACTATAGCAACTTGACAATGACCCTGGAAGTAGCTGGGGGCGTTGGGGTATTTAGAGTCAGTGACCCTCATTCTTACGGCATTGACTATTTCGAAGCAACAATAGGGTCAACGGGTGCTGCCACCGGTGYGCTTTTTGTGACGCCGGATCTTACTACACAGATTCATAATGTAGGTGGCGGAACGTATTACAGTGATCAGTTTATGGAGCTGAACACGGGGCAATTGACGCTGACAAGCCTTCAACAACCGTCTCTTACCATTACAGAAGGCGTTCCGACTCGAAGCGATATAGTGGATTTCGAGTTGTACTCCTCTCAAAATTACCAGCTGTCATCTCGCATTGATTGGTATGGCGGTGGCCAACGGATAATCGGTTCGATGGCTGATCTGGTTTCGGCAAAGGGCACGATTGTTGTTGACTCCTCGATTGAGCAATCGGATTTTTCTGTTGCCCTTACCGGCGGTGGGACCATGCTGGAGATTCGTGGAGGAAATGCAAGAGACATTATTTCGATTGCACTTACCTCCGAGGTCCGGGAGGGAATGTATGGGCTCGTGTTCTCGGATGGATCAGAATGGACATTGGACGACATGCTGGATATAGCGTCTGAGGCAACACAAACCACGATCAACGGTTCAAGCGGAAGTGATGCCATTACCGTTCCAAATCAGAGTGCGGAGGAACGCTTCTATATTGACGGGAAAGGTGGTGGAGATGTAATCACGCTGTCCTCAAATTTTGGAAGCATTGAGATCAACGAATCGGATAGTCCATCTGCCTACAACGTACTTCAAACCGATATCTCCCAGATCGATGATATTGTAGTCAGTGCATCAGTGAATGGCAGGGATCTCATCTTGTCGAATAAGGTAACTGGCGGACTTATCACCCTGGATGGGATGCTGATCTCCGGAAGCTACGGTGTGGACGAGATAAAGTTACTAACATTTTAGAAAGTATTGTCATGTGAGACAATGCTTTCATGAAATGCAAACGAAACTCGGATGCTCGGTCGATCGAGCATCAAGCCTTGCAGGTAATGCGGCAGCAGGCAGTGAAGGCTATTCGCGAAGGTCAGACGGTAGAAAGCGTGGCT
>NZ_JBFTSG010000124.1:0-4910 GCF_056399885.1 Cupriavidus sp. 01L45
TTTGAAGCTCTCCGAGCCGATCTGGAAGACCTGCTCGCCCTTGACGTTGGCGACCTTCGAGATTTCCGGGACCGAGGCGATGATCTTGTCCACCGGCACCACGGCCGACTGGTAGGCCGCGGTATTGGTGGCGGCAGCGCCGGCGCCGGCGATGGTGCCGCCGGTGCCGATAATGACGATATTGGCCTTGCGGGCTTCGCTGGGGGCGCTGGCCTGCGTCGGCGCGGCGGCGGACGGGGCAAGCTGCGCATGGGCGGCGCCGGTGGTCAGGCTGGCGGCGAGCAGCAGGGCGCCGATGGTGGTGAGACGGGCAAAGCGTTTCATGATTCTCCTCGTATAGGCACGACTGAACAGCACCTTTTGGGTGTCTGCGTCGTCTATCGGTCTTCGCAATCCGGCCGGCCCGGGCCTGACTTACAGGTGTCTGGCCAGCGGAGGGTGAACTATACGAGAGGGTGGTCAAATGTGTCGACATTTGCGGATTCGGGGTTTTCCCGAGGCGGGAGGCGGACGGCAGGCACAAAAAAGCCCGGCAAAAGCCGGGCTCCATGCGCGCCGCGGGCCGTCCATCGGCCACTGCGTCAGCGTGCTTCAGAACGCATCGCCGGGCACGCGCACCCATCCTTCCATCAGCACCCGGGCGCTGCGGCTCATGATGGCCTTGGTCACGGTCCATTCGCCGTTGACCTGCGTGGCTTCCGCGCCCACACGCAGGGTGCCCGACGGATGGCCGAAGCGCACGGCATTGCGCTCGCCACCGCCGGCGGCGAGATTGACCAGCGTGCCCGTGATGGCCGCGGCGGTGCCGATGGCCACGGCGGCCGTGCCCATCATGGCGTGATGCAGCTTGCCCATGGACAGGGCGCGCACCAGCAGGTCGACGTCGCCGGCGGCAACCTGCTTGCCGCTGGACGCAACATAGGCGGCTGGCCTGGCGACAAAGGCCACCTTCGGCGTGTGCTGCCGGGTAGCGGCTTCGCCGATATCCTTGATCAGACCCATGCGCACCGCGCCGTGGGCGCGGATGGTCTCGAACATCGCCAGCGCCCTGGGGTCGCCGTTGATGGCGTCCTGCAGTTCGGTGCCTTTGTAGCCGATGGCTTCCGCGTCCAGGAAGATGGTCGGGATGCCGGCATTGATCATGGTGGCCTTCAGCGTGCCGACGCCGGGAACCTCGAGATCGTCGATCAGGTTCCCGGTGGGGAACATGGCGCCGCCGGCGCCGTCCTCCTCGGCTGCGGGATCCATGAATTCCAGCTGGACTTCGGCGGCGGGGAAGGTCACGCCGTCGAGTTCGAAGTCACCGGTTTCCTGCACGGCGCCATTGGTGATCGGCACGTGCCCGATGATGGTCTTGCCGATGTTGGCCTGCCAGATGCGCACGATGGCCATGCCGTTTTGCGGGATGCGGCTGGGGTCGACCAGCCCGGCGCTGATGGCGAAGGGCCCGACGGCGGCGGAGAGATTGCCGCAGTTGCCGCTCCAGTCGACGAACGGCTGGTCGATGGAGACCTGGCCGAACAGGTAATCGACGTCGTGATCGGGCTTGCTGCTTTTGGAGAGGATGACGGTCTTGCTGGTGCTGGAGGTAGCGGCACCCATGCCGTCGATCTGCTTGCCGTAAGGGTCCGGGCTGCCGATGACGCGCATCAGCAGCGCATCGCGGGCCGCACCCGGCACCTGCGCGGCGTCAGGCAAATCCTGCAGGCGGAAGAACACGCCCTTGCTGGTGCCGCCACGGATGTAGGTGGCGGGAATCTTGATCTGGGGTACGTGGGCCATGGATAGTTTGTCCTGGTGAAAACGGGCGGTACGTCGCCGTACCGCCCGAACACGATGCACGAAGCCGTCAGCCCGTGCTTACGCAGCTGCCTTCGACGATTCGAGGAAGTCCTGCGCGAAGCGCTGCAGCACGCCGCCGGCTTCGTAGATCGACACTTCTTCCGCGGTATCGAGGCGGCAGGTCACGGGGACTTCCACACGCTCGCCGTTCTTGCGGTGGATGACCAGAGTGAGGTCGGTCCGGGGCTTGCGCTCGCCGATCACATCGTAGGTCTCGGTGCCGTCGATGCCCAGCGTGGCGCGGTTCACGCCCGGCTTGAACTCCAGCGGCAGCACGCCCATGCCGACCAGGTTGGTGCGGTGGATGCGCTCGAAGCCTTCGGCGGCAATGGCCTCCACGCCAGCCAGGCGCACGCCCTTGGCGGCCCAGTCGCGCGAGGAGCCCTGGCCGTAGTCGGCGCCGGCGATCACGATCAGCGGTTGCTTGCGCGCCATGTAGGTCTCGATGGCTTCCCACATGCGGGTGACCTTGCCTTCGGGCTCGACGCGGGCGAGCGAGCCTGCCTTCATCTTGCCGTCCACCACCACCATTTCATTCTTCAGGGTGGGGTTGGCGAAGGTCGCACGCTGCGCGGTAAGGTGATCGCCGCGGTGGGTCGCGTAGGAGTTGAAGTCCTCCTCGGGCAGGCCCATCTTCGCCAGGTACTCGCCGGCGGCGCTATCGAGCATGATGGCGTTGGACGGCGACAGGTGGTCGGTGGTGATGTTGTCGCCCAGCACCGCCAGCGGGCGCATGCCCGTGAGCGCGCGTTCGCCGGCCAGCGCACCTTCCCAGTACGGCGGGCGGCGGATGTATGTGCTCATCTCGCGCCAGTCGTACAGCGGGCTGACCTTTTCGCCGGTGTCGGCGGTCACGGCGAACATCGGCTCGTACACCTTGCGGAATTGCTCCGGCTTCACGCTGGCGGCTACGACGGCGTCGATTTCCGCATCGGTCGGCCAGATGTCCTTCAGGGTCACCGGCTTGCCATTGGCGTCCGTGCCCAGCACATCCTTCTCGATATCGAAGCGGATGGTGCCGGCAATGGCGTATGCCACCACCAGCGGCGGCGAGGCCAGGAAGGCCTGCTTGGCATACGGGTGGATACGGCCGTCGAAGTTCCGGTTGCCGGACAGCACGGCGGTGGCGTACAGGTCGCGGTCCACGACTTCCTTCTGGATCACCGGATCCAGCGCGCCGGACATGCCGTTGCAGGAGGTGCAGGCATAGGCCACGACGCCAAAGCCCAGTTGTTCCAGTTCCGGCAGCAGGCTGGCTTCTTCCAGGTACAGCGTGACAGCCTTGGAGCCAGGCGCCAGCGAGCTTTTCACCCACGGCTTGCGGGTCAGGCCAAGCTGGTTGGCGTTGCGTGCCAGCAGGCCGGCGGCCACCATGTTGCGCGGGTTGTTGGTGTTGGTGCAGCTGGTGATGGCGGCGATGATCACGGCGCCGTCCGGCATCAGGCCGGGCTCGTTCTCGACCTTGCCGCTGATGCCGCGCGCGGCCAGTTCGGACGTCGGCACGCGCTTGTGCGGGTTGGACGGGCCGGCGATATTGCGTACCACCGAGGACAGGTCGAACTTCAGCACGCGCGGGTACTCGGCGTGCTCCAGGCTGTCCGCCCACAGGCCGGCTTCCTTGGCATACGTCTCCACGAGCTTGACCAGTGCTTCGTCACGGCCGGTGAGCCGGAGGTACTTGATGGTCTGCTCGTCGATGTAGAACATCGCGGCGGTGGAGCCGAACTCCGGCGCCATGTTGGAAATGGTGGCGCGGTCGCCCAGCGTCAGGTGGGTGGTGCCTTCGCCGAAGAATTCGAGGTAGGACGACACGACCTTTTCCTTGCGCAGGAATTCGGTCAGGGCCAGCACGGTGTCCGTCGCGGTGATGCCCGGCTGCGGCTTGCCGGTCAGCTCCACGCCGATGATGTCCGGCAGGCGCATCCACGAGGCGCGGCCCAGCATCACGCTTTCGGCTTCCAGGCCGCCAACGCCGATGGCGATCACGCCCAGGGCGTCCACCATCGGGGTGTGGGAGTCGGTGCCGACCAGCGTGTCGGGGAAGGCCACGCCGTCTTTTACCTGCACCACCGGGCTCATGCGCTCGAGGTTGATCTGGTGCAGGATGCCGTTGCCCGGCGGAATGACGTCGACGTTCTTGAACGCCTTCTTGGTCCAGTTGATGAAATCGAAACGGTCTTCGTTGCGGCGGTCTTCGATGGCGCGGTTCTTCGCGAACGCATCGGGATCGAAGCCACCGCACTCGACGGCCAGCGAGTGGTCCACCACCAGCTGCGTCGGCACCACCGGGTTGACCATGACCGGATCGCCGCCCTGGGCCGCGATCGCGTCACGCAGGCCGGCGAGGTCCACCAGTGCGGTCTGGCCCAGGATGTCATGGCAGACCACGCGCGCCGGGAACCAGGGGAAATCCAGTTCCTGCTTGCGTTCGATGAGCTGCTTGAGGGAATCGGTCAGCGTTGCCGGGTCGCAGCGGCGCACGAGGTTCTCGGCCAGCACGCGCGACGTGTACGGCAGCTTGTCATAGGCGCCCGCCTGGATCGCGTCGACCGCGGCGCGCGTGTCGAAGAAATCCAGCTGGGTGCCGGGCAGCGGTTTGCGGTTTGCAGTGTTCATTTTGTAGGGAAGAAAGAGAGTAATGATCAGGGGGTAGCGGCCGTGCTTCGCGGCCGGCTACCCCCTCTCCCACGGGCGGTACAGGGGAGCAAACCGGCAGCCGGGTGTTACTTGCGATCCTTGATCGGCACGAACTTCAGGTTCTCCGGACCAGTGTAGTTGGCGCTGGGGCGGATGATCTTGTTGTCGATGCGCTGCTCGACGATGTGGGCAGCCCAGCCGGAGGTCCGCGAGATCACGAACAGCGGCGTGAACATGGCGGTCGGGACGCCCATCATGTGGTAGCTCACGGCGCTGAACCAGTCCAGGTTGGGGAACATTTTCTTGATGTCCCACATGGTCGTTTCCAGYCGTTCGGCGATGTCGAACATCTTGGTCGAGCCGGCGTCCTTCGACAGGCGGCGCGCCACGTCCTTGATGATCTGGTTGCGCGGGTCGCTGATGGTGTACAC
>NZ_JBFTSG010000125.1:0-7866 GCF_056399885.1 Cupriavidus sp. 01L45
TGTCGATGGCGGTGTGAATCCGCACAAATCTGGCGGCGTCAGATATCGGCGGCGTCGCGTGAGCGAGCGTCGAGATTCGGCACAGGTCTGCCTCGGGATATCAGGATAACGATGGAGAGAGAGTTGACGCTGGGCGCGTCGTAGGGAGCCCGTAGGGCGACTGGAGACGCGCCCAGCGCGCGGCGCGTGTTGACAGGCGGACTCGTGATAGAAAGGCGGTTTGCCGAAGAAACAGGCGCGGCACCGGCCACCAGACCTCGCGAGTCAAGCCGATGCCGCGCCCCACACCGATTCCGGATGTCGGTCCGGAGCACGCGTGCGCGCCAAGTATTCCATGACTGGCGCGGTCTGTCGATGGTCTTCGGCGTCCATCGAGGAGCGTCGATGCTGCCCACTGGCCGCCTGTTCGTGTGCGCCCGCTGCCGGGTGCAAGTCTTCATTTGCCGCCGCTGTGACCGCGGCCAGCGTTACTGCCAGGATTGCGCCCAGGAGGCCCGGCGCGCCAGCGTGCGGGAAGCCGGCCGACGTTACCAGCACAGCCGTCACGGGCGCTTCGCCCATGCGGCGCGAACGCGGCGCTGGCGGGCTCTACACAAGAATGTGACGCATCAGGGTTCACTCGCAGCCCCCACCGATGCTGTACTGCAACCGGACCCGCCGACAGACGCCGCCGTTGCAGTTCAAGCGGATGATCGTGCGACGGCGGCGCCGGCAACGCCGCGCTGTCATGGCTGCGGCTGCCCGCTGCCGCCGTTCGTGCGTACCGGCTTTGTGCGTCGTCGTGGTCCCTGTCATGTTTATCGTGGAGACCTGGATGACCATCGGAGTCGAACTCGAGGCGCGGATCCTGCGCCTGTATCACGTTGAGAAATGGCGCTGCGGCACCATCGCGCGGCAGTTGCATGTGCATCGCGAGACCGTGCAGCGTGTGCTCGCGCACGCCGGGCTGCCGCGGCACGGACCGCCGCCGCGCGCCTCGATGATCGAGCCGTACCTGCCGTTCATCCGGCAGACGCTGGAGAGCTTCCCCTCGCTCACAGCCAGCCGCCTGTACGCGATGGTGCGCGAGCGCGGGTACAAAGGCGCGCCGGACCACTTCCGGCACCGGGTCGCGTTGCATCGACCGCGCCCGATCGCCGAGGCATTCCTTCGCCTGCGCACCCTACCAGGCGAGCAGATGCAATGCGACTGGGGACACTTCGGCCACCTGGAGATTGGCCGGGCACGACGGCCTCTGATGGCCTTCGTGATGGTGCTCTCGTACTCCCGCGACCTCTATCTGCGCTTCTTCCTCGACGCACGGATGGAGAACTTCCTGCGCGGCCATGTCGGCGCCTTCAGCCACTGGGGTGGCCTGGGCAAGGTCATCCTCTACGATAACCTTAAAAGCGCCGTGCTCGAGCGTCAGGGCGACGCGATCCGTTTCCACCCGACGCTGCTCGCGTTTGCCGCGCATTACCGGTTCGAGCCACGCCCTGTCGCCGTGGCGCGGGGCAACGAGAAAGGCCGTGTGGAACGGGCGATCCGCCATATACGCGACGCGTTCTTCGCGGCGCGCACCTTCACGGATCTCGACGATCTGAACGCACAGGCCGAGCACTGGTGCCGCACCCAGGCGGCGGACCGTCCGTGTCCCGAGGATCGTGCCATGACGGTACGCGAGGCCTTCGCAAAGGAGCGGCCGCTATTGTTGCCGCTGCCGGACAACCCGTACCCCGTGGACGAACAGATCGCGGTCAAGGTCGGCAAAACGCCGTACGTGCGCTTCGACCTGAACGACTACACGATCCCGCATACACACGTGCGTCGCACGCTGACGGTGCGCGCCGATCTGGAGCAGGTCCGTGTGTTCGACGGTGCCGAGGTGATCGCCAGTCACCGCCGCAGCTATGACCGCGATGCGCAGATCGAGCTGCCGGCGCACATCCGCGAACTCGAAGAGCGCAAACGCCAGGCCCGCCAACATCGCGGCGTCAACAGCCTGACCAAGACCGTGCCGGCCAGCCAGTTGCTGCTCACGCGCGCGGCCGACCGCGGCGCGAACCTCGGTGCGCTCACCAACGCGTTGCTGCGCCTGCTCGACCGGTACGGCGCGGCTGAACTGCAAGCCGCCATCGAAGACGCGCTCGCCGCGGGCGTGCCACATGCGAACACCGTGCGTCTTGCACTGGAGCGACGGCGCATCGCGCGCGGCATGCCGCCACCGGTCGCGCTGCACCTGCCCGAGCACGTGCAGCGCAAGGACACGCCGGTGCAGCCGCATCGGCTCGACACCTATGATCAACTGACGACAGGCGACGATGACCATGAACACCTACACCACTGAAGCTCTGCGCTCACGCGCGCAGGTGTTACGCCTGAACGGGCTCGTCGAGCACTGGTCCGATGTGGATGGCGCCGAATGGGTCGCACCGCTCATCCAGTGGGAAGAAGATGAGCGCGCCCACCGCTCGCTGCAGCGACGCATCCGCGACGCGCGGCTGGGCAAGTTCAAGTCGCTGGGCGACTTCGACTGGAAATGGCCCAAACGTATCGATCGTGCGGCCGTTGAGGAACTGATGTCGCTCGCGTTCCTTAAGGAAGCGACCAACGTCGTGCTTATTGGCCCAAACGGCGTGGGCAAGTCGACACTGGCGCAGAACCTGGCGCATCAGGCGTTGATCCGTGGCCACACGGTGTTGTTCAAGGCCGCCGGGGAGATGCTCGGCGAACTGGCCGCGCTCGACAGCGATTCCGCATTGCGCAAGCGTCTGCATCGCTATGCTGCCCCTGATGTGCTGGTGATCGACGAGGTCGGCTATCTGTCGTACTCGAACCGCCATGCCGACCTGCTGTTCGAGCTGATCAGCCGGAGATACGAGGCCCGTTCCACGATCGTCACGACCAACAAGCCGTTTGCACAATGGTCCGAGGTGTTCCCGAACGCCGCCTGTGTCGTCTCGCTAGTCGACAGGCTGGTGCATCGTGCCGAGGTCCTCTCGATTGAGGGCGAGTCCTATCGCCTGAAGGAAGCGCGCGAGCGCGCCGAAGCCCGTTCCCGCCAGCGGGCCGCGAAGAAGATCGTCACGGAAAAAGGAGCCGCAGCATGAGCCACGATCCCTTGCTGCCGTCGGGGCGCCGACGCGGCCTGCCGTTCGTTGTGCCTGACGACTGGACACCCGAGCAGGCGCTCGCTGTGTTCGAGTTGCTCGACGATCTACGTGAAGTCGTTTGCTCGCGCTATCTGCATCAGATCCAGGACTTGATGCGAGAAGAGCGCCGATCCCCCAACCAGAGCCGCGAGTCAGGCGACGCCGCATTCTGACGTCTGTCGCGCATCACAAATAATGGGGCCCGCGTGGCCCCTTTATTGTTGAGCAATTCACTCAACCTTGCGCCGCCATTTATGCGCGGTTTTACACCGCCGCTAACAGGGGTACATATTTGTACGTGACCTCGAAGCGCCACTCGTCACTGCGTGGGAGATGCTTGCGTTCGCTAGAGGGATCGGTCTCACCTCTGCTAGAGACGGGGCTGGCGATCTGGACGGCATGAGGCGATCAGTCGAGTCCTAAGGATGGCTGCTGAGCGGATCGTGCTCGGGAAGCGCGCGGCGCAGGCGCCGTCTCCATGCGATCCGCTGGGTAGAGGGTTAGGAATGTCCTCGCGGCCTCGGGATCTCGGCACTTTAGCCAGTCATCCCAGCTCTCCGGTGGCAACACGACAACGGAGCGCTTTTCCTTCCCTGGCGCGTGCATGCGCTTCATCAAAGGGTGGTTGTCTGCGTTGACCGTGAGCATCGTGAAGGATAAGAAGCCGTCCGGCCATTCTCTCCAGAGGCCGGCGATCGCAAACGTGGGCTCGGCCGGTAGCCAGATGCGGTAACGGGTGGATCTCGGACCCGCCTCGTAGTTTGGCTCGAATATGGCCTCGGCCGGCGCGAGGCATAGCTGTCCTTTCTTCCACGGCCCGGAGAAGGTGCGGCGTTCTCCTACTGTCTCCGACCGGGCATTCGTCGTATCGAATGGCTTCACGCCAGCAGGGATCCTCGCCTTCGGTACCATGCCGAAGTTGGCCAGAACCGCCTGTCGGTTGCCGTCCGGATCCGTCCGTATGATGGGTGCTATGTAATCCGGCCACGTTTCAGGCGGATACTCCTGGTCGGGCGGCGTCACGCCGTAGACATCGCGGAGTAGATTAGCCTGCACAGGGATGTAGTTATTGCACATTCCGGGCACCCTCGAAGCTGTTCAATATCCAAGCATAGCGCGGACCCTGCAGGATTGCTCGGCAGTCCCCTTTGCGGAAATCTTCGCCGGCGCCGTTCGCGTCACGACATCCAGCTCGATGTCATCGCCGCGGCGCGTGGACGGGCGCTGTTGCTGCCGGAACGGTTGCCGGTAGGCCGTCCAATTCTACCGGGCAGCGGCGGATGCCGACGCTGACCAGCATCGCGAGAAGGTGCGCCAGGTCAGCGAAGCCAGTAGACCCAAGCTCATTTGTCAGAACCCCGGTTCAACAGCTTCCCAACGGTCGCGTGCGCGGACGATCGTTAGATCGTCGGGACTAGCGTTCCGGACGAATTCGCTGAGGGGCAGTTTCTGCATGGTACGTGCTCTCCTAGCCGCGATGTTGGCGGCGTTTGCTTGCCATTTTGCTAGGGGTGTGATCCGCAATGGTTTTCAATACTCGCTGGATGGCCGCGCTGCGGCGTTTGAGCGCGTTGGCCGCCGGCAACTCCATCGCCATTCCTGTTACCACCTCCGCCTTTGGCTGGCCGTTCTTGCACAAGGGGCACCAATGCGGACGCTTAATGGTGTTCGGCGTCGCCCACCACTGGTGTCCATCTGCGCACTCAAATAGAAGATGGATCTTGTCACCTAGGTATTCCTTGGAAAGGCAGCGGCCGAGCCGGCATTGCGCGACGGCGTGGATCTCTTCTAGCCGGCTAATTCGCGCCTCAGGTGTGAGCGCTCTTGGCTGATCCGCACAGACCGGGCACCAAGACCCCCTGTGGCGTAGGTTCGCTGGTTGGGCTTCCCAAACGTGGCCTGCTGCACAGCGGAAAATGTGCTTGCGGTGAATTCCCCGGTATGTCTCCGACAGGCACTCGCCGTGCCGTTCTGAGGCCATTCTACGAACATCTTCGAGCGTCAGGGGGGGGCTATTCGCCGCACCGCAGTCGGGGCACCACCGACCGCGATGCAGGAGGTTGGTGACGCGAGTGGTCCACTCGTGCCCGGCCGCGCAGGCAAAGCGCAGGGTCGATTTGGTATCCACGAATTCTGAGGGAGTGGAGAGGCATCGACCGCCTTTCGACTGCGCTAGGTCTACGATGTCTGCATACGTCCGTGTTGCCATCGCGAAACTCGTTCTATACGTCTTCGTTTAAGGTTGGCGGTTTCCCAGTCTCGAACCATACTCCACGTCCATGGCTCTTTCTATCGGCGCACACAGGTTGCGTGACATCGGCCGCCAACGATCGCAGGATGTCCCGCCAACTCACGATGCCAACTGGTCGGAACTGCTCATCCACGATGGGGATGCACGAGACCTGGTGGGTGAGAAAGAGCTCGATGGCATCTGCAATCTCAGCCTCAGGGCGCAACGTTACCGGCTTGCGTGTCATGATCTGGTGCACCCGCTTGTTGAGGGTGTTGACGTCCCTGGCCGTCTCCACCGTACTGCCTATAAACGGGCTCATAGCGCGGAGCAAGTCGCGGTCCGATACAACGCCATGCAACTTCCCGTCTTCGACGACTAGCAGATGGTGGAACTTAGCCTCGTCAAAGATACCCTTGACCGTTGCCAACGTGTCGTCGAACACTACGGCGACGACTCTTTTAGACATGATGCTATCAATGCTCACTACTGGCTCCGTTGTCGGTTACTTTGAGCCAGCGGCCACTGCTTCCTTGAAGGTCTTTCCAGCGGTGAAAGCGGGAACAGTCGTTGCAGCGATCTTGATAATTTCGCCCGTCTGAGGATTGCGGCCGTCACGCGCTGCCCGCGCGGAACTCTTGAAGGTGCCGAAGCCCGGTACCGACACGTCGCCTCCAGATGCGACTGTGCCCTGGATGATATCGATGCATGCATTCACGGCGCGCTCAGCATCTGCCTTGGTGAGCTCAGTCTTGGAGGCGATTGCCGCAATCAATTCGGATTTGTTCAACTTCCTTCTCCCTGGGGTGGGGTGACTTAAATGGACGCCGGCGGCATCCATCAGCGAGCCGATACTGGCCGGTTGGTTACCTGTACGTGTTGCGGGTGACTAGCCAAGCAAAAAATGCCACAAGCACGGCAATCCATCCGAGAAGTAGCCAGCCGGACGCGTGCGTGCCGGAAAGGGCCCGAAACGCACTTGCTAGTGGCTTACCCCACAGCGCCGCCACAATCAGAAACGGAAGCATCCCGACGCAGAAATAAATGGGTAAATTTCTCCGGGCGTCCTTCTCGTGTTCCTTGCGCCAGTAGGCCCTGTGTGCCTTGTATTGCGGATCGTTGGCACGCGCTTCCTCCATCTGCCGCAGCGCGTCAAGAGGGGAGATATCTGAGTGAGATTCCATATGTGGACCTATTCCCCGCGGTGTTGTGTTTGTTCAAACGTGCGAGCGTTCGGCGTCTGCGAACGTAGGACCTCAGCAACGTAATGCCCGCAAAGAAGGTTGCTGTGGCCCCAATACCCGTCTGAATCGTATATCTCTGGAGTTTCAAATGCAATATCTATGTTGCATCCGGATTTAGAGCTGCAACTAGACCACGATACGCATCGGCTTCTTTCGCCGGCACCCGTTGTCCTGTCTTCTCATAGCGTCCGATCTGTTGTCGCGTAAGGCCCCAGCGTTCCGCCAGTTGCGTTTGTGTAAGTCGCGACTTTTTGCGCAGCGCCTGCGCATCCTCGCCGTATAGCACCTCAGGTATCCTCATGGCATAGTGACAAATGGAACATAGACGTTCCATAAGAGTAACGCACGCCGTGGTACTCAGGTAGGGGTATCGGCTGTTTTGTCGGCGATCTTCACCCCCGACCGGTGGGGTTGTATGCGTGCTGGCCAGCGCCATGTTGCCTTGGGGCACCGTTCACGTAGGCTTTGACACGGTGGCTGTTGCTCTCCGGAATGCGTAGGATGGCAAGGGAGGCGACTGCCAAAAGGCTCGCTACATGTATTTTGATGCCTCATACGAAAACGCCACAACAGGGGCAACAAGAGAAAACGCCCATTGGGGCATCTTGGAGATAGCGGATATGGGTGAAGCCAAACGGCGCGGTAGCCGGAGCCAGCGGGTGGCTGCGGCCTCCACAGTAATTCCCACCCCGGACGTCATGCGAGACAGCCTGGGTTTCCCGGAATCCTGCAGGTTCGTCGGCTATGTCGTGCACCTGCCCGACAGCGATGAATTCCTGGCTGGCGCCAGCGAGCCACAGCCCGGCGTCGTCCTTTACCAGTACGCGGCCGCACCCGGCCTGGCCAAGGTCTATGCGAATTTCCGCACGGCTCTCAAGATTGCTGACGACATCCAGAAGCATCGAACGGTCGTCGCCTACCTCTTTGATCACGGGACCCAGTGGCTGGTTGGCTTCCAGGGCACGGAGCCCGAACCTCAACTAGCTTGAAAGAAAGCGCCCCCTTGTGGATGGCAAACTAGAAAATTCGACTGAGGGAAATCATGACCGAAATTGTTGCCGACTTTGACCACATGATGGAGGAAGCTGGTTCGACCGCCGCCCGGTATATGACTAGGGAATCGCTGATCAATAGCCGCTAAGCGGAGCGTCAGCGCTTGTTTGACATCCGACTCTCACGATGCGGGAGAGCGGGGGTGGTTTGAGCCCGATTTGGGGCCGCATGGCACCCAATTCGCGCCATTTCTGGCGCAATCTTCGCA
>NZ_JBFTSG010000126.1:0-4789 GCF_056399885.1 Cupriavidus sp. 01L45
GGAATCCAGTCCCAGACCCGCATTCTTTTCTTTGAATATGCCGTGGTCAGGTAGACATCAGTCCGCTTGGAAAGCGTGTAGTCCGCGATAAAGGCAACTTGCCATGGGTTCGGCACCGACTTGTTGGCGAAGAAGCTCTTGACGTTGTCGTAGTCGTATTCGAGCGTCAGGCTAAGCGCCGACGTCACCTGGTAGTTGGCGCCGATCCAGTAGAAGTCGTCGCGCTCGATCAGGCTGCCATTCTGGTCCTTGTTCTGACCCCAGCGGTAGCCGCCCATGATCTTTGCCGGGCCGAACGCATAGCTTCCCGCGATTGTCGCCTTCTTGAAGCTGCCGCTGCCGAGGGCAGCCGCGGTCGCCGGGTTGGAAATGGTCGGGTTGAACTGGTCGTAGGCAACGGCCACACCGACAGGGCCGGCAATGTAGGTCAGCGCCGCGCCATAGGCGGTATCGCGGCGGAACTGGCCCGGCACTTCGCCGTTACCGCCGAGGAGCGGGCCGTTGGCTACCGTCGTCGGCAACGCCAGGCCGGTACCGAAGGACCAGTGCGCCAGTGCGGACACCGGACCGAACTGGCCGGAGTACTTGATGGTGTTGTCCTCGCGGAAGTTGGCGCCGGTCAGCATCACGATCGGTTCATACTGGGTGGCAAAGGCTGCCGGCACGAAGTTCGCGATGCTCTCGAACATCGAAGTGTACTGGCGGCCGAAGGTCACCTGGCCGAACTGCGTACTCTGCAGGCCTACGTATGCCTGGCGACCGAACAGGCGGCCGCTTTGCTGCGATGTGCCGGTATCCAGGTTAAAGCCGCTTTCCAGAACGAAAACGGATTTCACGCCATTGCCGAGATCCTCCGCACCGCGCAAGCCCCAACGCGAGCCGGACAGGCCCCCGGAGTTCGCGCGGTAGACGTTGTTGGACGGGCCCGCATTGAACTTGTTGGCAGCGGTGGGAACGGCGCCGACATGGTTGGCGAACTCAACGTTCATATCCGCCACGCCATACAGCGTCACGCTGCTCTGTGCGTGGGCGCTGCCGGCGCAGATTGCGCCCGAAGCAATGAGTGCAAGATTAAGCTTGCTCAGTTTCCTAGACGATTTCACTACCTGTCCTCCTCATATCCATGTTTACGTCTGTTATTGACGCCGTCATCATGCAAAGAATTGGGCGCCGTGCGCCCCCCAATGGCAGGGGGGCGGGATTCTCCGGATACCAAGAGATTTTCTGCGCATGGGTGCAAATGGACGACGGGGGTTCGGTAGCGGGTCAGGGCTTGTCAAAGGGAAGCAAAGGAAGCTGAAGGTGACGGGAAAGGCGGCCCGCGCGATGCGTATTGATAACGCAGGGCTGGTGGGGTCGGGGAGACGCTACCTGTGCGCGGTGCTTCCGGATCGAAGTGGCCCGCCCCGCACTGCCGCTGACAGCGCGAGGTCGAGATTCGTTTGGCGGCAAATCGCCGCTTTGTCAGGAACTGACCGGGAAGCGGGTAGGGAAGGGGGTGGCGGTGAAGTACGCGATCCTCGCGGCGGCAGGCCGCATGCCTGGCCACATGAACGTGCTACTGGCCGGGGCCGAGGTGGCTTGCGATCAGGTCTTCGAAATGGAAGGCACCAACAGCGAGTGCAGCCAGGCGTCGCGGTGCGTCCTGCCATGACCTGAGGGGGCGTTGGACTGTCAAGCCGTCCGCTGCTTGCCCTGGCCAATCAGTTCAGTCATTTCGGAGAGTTCCTGAATGAGCGGCTCGGCGCGCGGCCATTGGCCGTAGCCGGCGGCTGGGTTGAGGTGGCCGACGTTGCCGAGGTCGACCAGGCGGCTGCCCCAGGCGCTGGCCAGCGCGGCGACTTCCTCGAAACGGGCAAGCGGATCGTTGCGGCTGGCCGCGACGATGCTTGGGAAGCGCAAGGCCGCGCGCGGTGCGGGTGTCCAGCCGTTCAGGCGCAGCGCATCTTCGTCCGGATAGCCTTCAGGCAACGGATGATCGAAATCGGGCGGCGCGGCCAGCAGCGCGCCGCGCACGGCGCGCGCGGAACGGCGCGCCCAGTGCACCGTAATCATGACGCCGGCGCTGTGGGCCACCAGCAAGGCCGGCTCACGCAGGCTCGCCAGCGTGCGTTCCAGCGCAGCGACGCGCACGGCGCAGTCAAGCTTGTTGTGCTCCAGCGGAGGCACGATGCTGACCTGGCGCCCGTCGGCGCGCAACTTGTCGGCCAGCAAGGTTTGCCAGTGATCCGCGACATGGTCGCGCAGGCCGGGGACGATGACGATCGGGGGTAATTCAATGTGATGCATCTTGTTGTTTACTCAGCGGGTGAAGGAGGAGTCAGGCGCCGGCGCGCTCTGCCTCATTGCGCGCTTCGGCAAGCCGCAGGTCGCGCAGGTAGCGCGGCCTGGCGATGAAGAACACGGCGGCTGCGACCAGCGAGATCAGCGGAACCACCTGCAGGGCCCCGAGCAATCCGATCCTGTCGGCCAGCAGGCCCGTCAGGTAAGGCGCCGGCGCGGCGCCCAGGATGTTGTTGGCCAGYGTCAGCATCGCCAGCGCGGTGGCATGGGTCGAGGGGCGGGAGAGATTGACCACCATGGCGCCGGCGGGGCCCCAGGTACCCATTGCCAGCAGCATGCCGAAACCGATCAGCAGCAACTGCGMGGTACCCGGCGGCARCCGGAAGCCCGCCAGCAACAGCRCGCACGACACGAGACAGAACAGGATCGCSAGCGTCAGCTTGCGGGCCGGCGCGTTGCGGCTAACCCGGTCCGTCAGCATCCCGCACAAGGTCATGCCRACGCCGCCGACGATCAGCAGCGCCGCGGCGAGCAGCGCCGCCTTGTCGGGCGGCATGCCGTAGTACCGGTTCAGGTAGCTCGGCATCCAGGCCATGATCGCGTAGGCGATGAAAAGCTGCAGGCCGCTGCCGACATAGGCGCAGACCAGGGACGGTGCCCAGAAGAGCCCGCGCAGCAGCGCCGGCAAGGGGATGCGGGCTCGGGCTGGCGCCGCGCCGCCGTGGGTGGCGCGTGGCCCTGCCGTGCGCCGCGCCAGCCTGGCTTCGGTCACGGTGACGCAATAGATCAGCACCACGATCAGTCCGAATACCGCCATGGCCATGAACGCCGCGCGCCAGCCGAAGCGGGCCGCCACGACACCGCCCAGCCCCATGCCCAGCACCGCGCCGAACATGCCGCCGGAGGTGAAGGCGCCGGTCAGGGTGGCACGCAGGGAMGGCGGGAAGATGCTCAGGATCACGGCCAGCCCGACGCTGCCATAGGCCGCCTCGCCAATGCCGACGAAGAAGCGGGCCGCCAGCATATGCCCGTAGCTGGCGGAGAGCGCGCACGCCAGCGTGCCGCAGCTCCACAGCAGCGCCATCAGGGCCAGGCTCTTGACGCGRCCCCAGCGATCGGCGACGAGCGAGAACGGCACSGTGAACAGACCGACCATCAGCGCGACGATGCCGCTGAGCGAGCCGAGCTTGGCGTCGGACAGGCCCCACTCAAGCCGCAGTTGGGGAAAGACGGCGTTCAGCACCTGGCGCGACATGTAGTCGGAAAGCAGGAGCGCAAAAATGAGGGCGAATACCAGCCACGCGTAGGCATGCGAGCGTGCCGGCTTGGCGGTGAGATCCGTGTCCGCGYGAGCGGCCCCGGAGAGGGACTGTCCCATGAAAGTCTCCTGCGGTCTGRTGCCGCTGTGGCGCCGCGAATTCGGCGCGGATTGTGTGATCSATGGCGAGCGGACGGGCATCGTTGCCGGTCCGCTTGCCCGGGCTGGCGTCAGGCTGCGCGCAAGGGCAGGKTTGCCTGCCGCGGCTTGCGGTTGGGCGCCATGCCATGCATTGCCAGGGTTTCCTCGGCATCCTTGTACTGCACGCCGATCTTGTAGATCTTGCGCGCTTCCTTGCCGCTGGCCACTTCACGGCCGAGTTCGCGGGCGACGCGCACGCACTGCTCGATCTGCTGCACCGAGGTCATGCGGTTGCCGTGCTGGTCGATGATGGTGTCCTCGATGCCGCAGCGGGGGTGCAGGCCCATCGACATGGCCATCATGTTGAACGGCAGGACGTTCTTCAGCAACGATTCGGCGGTCAGCGTGCASCCATCCGGCGCGCGATGGATGAAGTTGAAGAAATTGAACGGATTCGGACCATCGAAGCCGCCGCCGATGCCGATCCAGGTCAGGTTCAGCGGTCCGGTGTACACGCCCTTGCGCACCAGGCGATCGAGTGTTTCCAGCGCATGGATGCCGGTCAGCTGGAAATGCGGCTGGATGCCGGAGGCCTGCAGGCGCCTCAGGTGCTCCTCGACCCAGGCGGGGCCGGCGGGCACGGTCATTTCGCTGTAGGCAGCCTGGAAAGCCGGGTTGGCCAGCGAGGTGCCCTCCAGGTATTCCGGGTAGAGCAGCTCCATGATGTTCATCTGCGTCGTATTGATGGCCACCGTCACCTGGTCCGGCTTGGGGTCCAGGTCGGCGAGCATGTGCCGGGTATCGTCCGACAGCCACTTGGCGGCCTGGCCGTCGTCTTCCGGGGCAAACGAGATCGAGCCGCCGACCTGGATGATCATGTCGGGCACCGCGGCGCGCACGCCGGCGATCAGTTCGTTGAACTTGGACAGGCGCTTGGAGCCCTTGCCATCGAGTTCGCGYACGTGGAGGTGCAGCACCGTGGCACCGGCGTTGTAGCAGTCAACGGCCTTTTGCACCTGTTCCTCCATCGTCACCGGAATGTCTTCGGGGAAATCCGCCGGCATCCACTCGGGGCCGTAAGGCGCCACGGTGATGACCACTTTGTCC
>NZ_JBFTSG010000127.1:0-4165 GCF_056399885.1 Cupriavidus sp. 01L45
CACGCTGAAGGGGGCCTTGTTGGCGCTCTTGCCCTTGATGGCGTTTTCAAGGGCGGCACGGAAATCATCACACGCTGAAGGGGGCCTTGTTGGCGCTCTTGCCCTTGATGGCGTTTTCAAGGGCGGCACGGAAATCATCACGGTTCATCAGTTCGGCCATTTGGGGGCTCCTGTGGGCAGCGAGTTCAAGGTTGGGGGACGGCGTGGCGTGGTCCGGAGAGGTGAGCGGGCTAGACAGCCCAACCCGGTAAATCCGATACCTTGAATCTGATTGTATACTATCTGCCGTTTTTGTGAAGACGGTATACAACTCTTTCGGAAATAAAAAAAACGAGGCTTTGGGAGGCCTCGTTTTTCGTCGCGCGCGGTGTCGCTACCGCCAGAGGAACATGGCGCAAACGGTGGATACGCCCAGCCCGATCAGCACCGGCACCAGCAAGGCGCGCACCGCGTCGAGCACCGGCACGCGGGCAAAGCCGGCCACCGCGATCAGCGAGGACCAGGCGATCAACGTGCCGCCGCCCGTCCACACGGCCCCCATCTGCCCGATTGCCGCCAGGGTGGCGGAATCGAAGCCCACCACCGGACCCAGCGCGCCGGCCAGCGTGCCGGTCAGCGGCAGGCCGGCGAAGCCGGAGCCGTCGATGCCGGTGATCATGCCCACCAGCAGCACACCGAATGCGACCAGCACGTGGTTGTCCGGGATCATGTGCTGGTACGCCTGGATCAGCTCGAACAGCAGGCTGGGCGCCTTGCCGGCGCCGACACCCAGGATCTGCGCCGCGGTTTCGCCGGCGCCGACGAAGAAGAAGCCGGCAATCGGCAACACCGAGCCCATCGCCTTGAAGGCGAAGACGAAGCCGTCCGTAATGTGCTCCGGACATACGTCGAGCATCTTGCGGGGGCCTTCGGCGGCCAGCGTGGCCAGCATCATCAGCACCGCCGCAACCCCGCCAACCAGCGCTGCGGCATCGCCGCCCTTGAGTTCGGGCAGGCCGCTGCCCATCTTGGGCACCACCATCACCGCTACCACCGCCAGGAACGCGAGCGGYGTCACCACGGCAAAGCACTTCGACCACTTGACCCGGCGCAACGCCACCATGGCCAGGCTTCGCTCGATATTGGAATCGGTGGCCAACGGCTCGTCGTGCTCGGTGCCGCGCGCGATCTCGGCCTTGTCGAAGGTGCCGGACTGCTCGAAGCGCTCGTCGGCGCCGCTTGCGCGGGCTTGCCAGTTGGTCAGCAGGCTGCCGCTGGCCGGCACGATGTGCTTGCGCATCGACAGGTACGCCAGCGTCAGCGCGATGACGCCGGTAATGATCGACAGCACCAGCGCACGGTCGGCCACCACCACCGCACTGACCGCCGCGCCGGCGGCTTTGGCGCTGATGCCCGGCGCCACGCCGATCACATAGTCCGACGACAACGCCATGCCCTGCCCGGCTATGGCAATGGCCATGGCACCGGCCAGCGGCGGCAGTCCGGCGGCGATCGCGGCCGGCAGCAGGATGGCGGAAACCAGCGGCACCGCCGGCGTGGGCCAGAAAAACAGCGAAATCACATAGGTAATGCCAGCCAGGATAAAGAAGGCGGAATGGCCGTTCTTCATCACCAGCCGGAACGGCTCAACCATCCGGATATCCGAGCGCAGCGTCTTCAGCGAATTGAGCAGCGCTGTCATGAAGGCGATGACCAGGAAGATGTTGAACAACTCCTTGGCCGCCACCAGGCTTGCCGAAAATATCCCTCCCAGCGCGGAGACCGGGCTGCCGGTCAGCGCGAACACCACCAGGAACGTACCCAGAATCGACGGTACGACCACGTTGGCCCGCAGGATCATGGTCAGGACGATCACCGCCACGCCCAATAGGTAGATCCAGTGTGCCGCGCCAATCACCACTTCGTGTTGCATGAATTCCCCTTGGATCTTTGTCTGTAGAGACCATCGTGTCTGGAGCTATGGCTGCCCCATGAACGTATACTATATTCTTAACTTAGATCAAAACAAGCAGAATCTTCTTGGGGTAGGGAATCCCCCCAAATCGGTGCAAACCCTTATATTTCCGCGCCATAAGCGGGATTCCAGGCACCTTTTGGGAGCTGGATGTTAGTTGAGAACCCAGAATGGATGCCTTCTTTCTGCAAATTATGTAGACTGTATACCGTTAAAGACAGGCAGCAGCTTCCTACCGATCGATTACGCAGGCATCACACAAGACATACATGACGATTTCCACCCTCCTTCCCGCCGGCGTAACGGCCTGGCAATTTGGCATGATGGGCGCCCTGATCCTGGTGGGCGCCTGCCTGCAGGGCGTAGGCGGGATCGGCTTCTCCATGGTGTCGGCGCCGGTCGCGGTGCTGTTCTTCCCGCAACTGGCGCCCGGCCCCCTGCTCGCCATGGGTGGCCTCGTCTCCTTGCTTGGTGCACTACGCGAGTTCCGTGCCATTGCCTGGCGCACGGCGGGCAATGCCCTTCTGGGCCGCGCCGCAGGCACGGTGGTGGCAGTGGCTGCGATGACGCAATTGCCGGCGGAACTGCTGGCGTTGGTGTTCGCGCTGTCGATCCTGGCCGCGGTGRCGCTCAGCCTGCTGGGCTGGCGGGTGCAGGCTTCCGGACTGAATATGGCCTTCGCCGGCGCGGCCTCCGGCTTCATGGGCACGGTCACCTCGGCCGGCGCCCCGCCCTTTGCCATCGTCATGCAGCATCTGCCGCCGCCGCAGTTGCGCGCCACCATTGGCTGCATCCTTTGCGCCGGTGCGGCCTTCTCGCTGGCCATGCTGTCCGCCGCCGGCCGCTTTGGGCTGAGCGACCTCTGGCTCAGCCTGAGCCTGTCGCCCATGCTGCTGGTCGGCTTTGCCGTCTCGAACCGCCTCAAGAACCGCTTCTCGGCCAAGGCCGTGCGCAAGCTGCTGCTGGCGCTCTGCACCGCCGGCGCGATCGGCGTGCTGGTCAAGCTCGCCCTGCCCGCCTGAAACCCCGCGCCCGAAATCTCCCATCCTCTCCCGCTAATCCAGGAAACACACCATGTTGCATATCACCGACGAGATGATCGACCGCCACGTCAGCGCCGCCGACGCCCAGCAAGTGATGCTGGACGCCTTCCGCAGCTTTGGCGAAGGCAAGGCCGCCATGCAGGAGCGCATCCGCACCGAGGCGGGCGGCGTCAAGCTGTCCACGCTCGGGGCGGTGATTCCCGAGCAGCAGGTGGCGGGCGCCAAGGTCTACACCACCATCAAGGGGCAGTTTTCCTTTGTCATCCTGATTTTCTCGACGGAGGACGGCCGGCCGCTGGCCTCCTTCGATGCAGGCGCCATTACCCGGCTGCGCACCGCGGCCTGCTCGGTGCTGGCCGCCCGCCACCTGGCCCGGCCGGACGCGGCAGTGCTCGCGCTGTTCGGCGCCGGCACGCAAGGCGTGCAACATGCCCGCCAACTGGCCGCCACCCTGCCGCTCAAGCGCATCCTGCTGTCCGACCCGTATGCGGATGCCGCCACGCCCGAACGCCTGGCGCAGTGGTGCGGCATCCCCGTCGCCTTCGCTGAACCGGACCAGGCTGTGGCGCAAGCCGACATCGTGGTCACCGCGTCACGCTCCACCACGCCGCTGTTCTCCGGCCAGGCGCTCAAACCCGGCGCCTTTGTCGCGGCGATCGGATCGAGCCTGCCGCACACCCGCGAACTGGACGATGTGGCGCTCTCGCGCGCCAGCAAGCTAGTGGTGGAATGGCGCCCGCAATCGATGYGCGAAGCCGGCGATATCGTGCTGGCCGACCCCGCCGCGCTGCCCGCCGACAAGGTCGTCGAACTGGCCGATGTGGTCACCGGCCGCGTGCAACCACGCGGCAGCAACGCCGACATCCTGATCTACAAGTCGGTGGGGGTCGGTCTGGAAGACGTGGCGCTGGCGGGCTTCGCCTACAGGCAGATCGCCGCGGCGGGTGAAGCCAGAGCCGCGTGAGCGCGAGGCCGGATGCGCGATCGCTCGCCTTGGCAAGTTTGGCCCAAAAAGCTCTTTCGCAAAACTGCAGATAGTATACAATATTCACATGGATCCCGGATTTGGCTGGTTTCTGCGGCCGAGACCTCCGGACCACGCCACGCCGTCCCCCAACCTTGAACTCGCTGCCCACAGGAGCCCCCAAATGGCCGAACTGATGAACCG
>NZ_JBFTSG010000128.1:0-4132 GCF_056399885.1 Cupriavidus sp. 01L45
GCGCATGATCCTGATGCTCAAGAAGAAGGGCTACACGGTGGTGATGGTGGAGCAGAACTTCCGCTTCGCCGCGCCGCTGGCCGATCGCTTTTATGTGATGGAACACGGCACCATCGTCGAGCGCTTCGCGGCCGCGGAGCTGCAGGCCAGGATGCCGGTGCTGAACGAGTTGCTGGGGGTGTGAGGAACGCTTTATGACGATACTGAATTTTCCCCTTCCCGCCTTGCTGTCCCAGTTGCTGCTGGGGCTGGTCAACGGTGCTTTCTACGCGATGCTGAGCCTTGGCCTGGCGGTCATCTTCGGGCTGCTCAACGTCATCAACTTTGCCCATGGGGCGCTGTTCATGCTCGGCGCGGTGCTGGCCTGGATGGGCATGAGCTACCTCGGGCTCGGCTACTGGGCGATGCTTGTGCTCTCGCCGCTGGCGGTGGCGCTGATCGGGATCGTGATCGAGCGCACGATGCTGCGCTGGATCTACAAGCTCGACCATATCTACGGTTTGCTCCTGACGCTGGGCATCACGCTGGTGATCGAGGGCATCTTCCGTTCGGTCTACGGTGTGTCCGGGCTGCCGTACTCGGCACCGGAGTCACTGGGTGGTGCCACCAACCTGGGCTTCATGATGCTGCCCAACTACCGCGCCTGGGTGGTGGCCGCTTCGCTGGTGGTGTGCTTCTCCACCTGGTACCTGATCGAGAAGACCAGGCTGGGCGCCTACCTGCGTGCGGGCACCGAGAATCCCAAGATAGTCGAGGCCTTCGGCGTCAACGTGCCGCTGATGGTGACGCTGACCTACGGCTTCGGGGTGGCGCTGGCGGCCTTTGCAGGCGTGCTGGCGGCGCCGGTGATTCAGATCTCGCCGCTGATGGGGCAGAACCTGATCATTATCGTGTTCGCCGTGGTGGTGATCGGCGGCATGGGCTCGATCATGGGTTCGATCCTGACCGGCCTTGGCCTGGGCGTGATCGAAGGGCTGACCAAGATGTTTTATCCCGAGGCTTCGGCCACGGTGGTGTTCCTCATCATGGCAATCGTACTGATGCTGCGCCCGTCGGGGCTGTTCGGGAGAGAGAGATGATGCATCAACCAACTGGCGCGGCGGTGGCCGCGGGCGAGGCAGGACAGGCAGGAAACGCAAGACAGGAGCGGGGCATGCAGAAGAAGCTGTGGTATGGATTGCTGCTGGTGGCGTTGATGCTGGCGCCGATGGCCGGGGCGTATCCGGTGTTTGTGCTCAAGGTGCTGTGCTTCGCGCTGTTCGCCTGCGCCTTCAACCTGCTGGTCGGGTATACCGGGCTGCTGTCGTTCGGCCATGCCGCCTTCTTTGGCGGCGCGGGCTATGCCGCCGGCCATGCCATGAAAGTGTGGGGCGTCACGCCGGAAGCTGGAATGGTGCTGGGGACGCTGGCCGGCGGCTTGATCGGCTACGTGGTGGGGACGCTGGCGATCCGGCGCCAGGGCATCTATTTCTCGATGATCACGCTGGCATTGGCGCAGATGCTGTTCTTTGTCTGCTTGCAAGCGCCAGCCACGGGCGGCGAGGATGGCCTGCAGGCCATCCCGCGCGGCAAGCTGTTCGGCGTACTGCCGCTGGCCGACGACCTGACGCTGTACTACGTGGCGCTGGCCGTCATCGTGGCCGCGTTTGCGCTGATCGTGCGTACGGTGCATTCCCCGTTTGGCCAGATCCTGAAGGCCATCAAGGAGAACGAACCGCGCACCGTCTCGCTAGGCTACGACACAGACCGCTTCAAGCTGATGGCGTTCGTGCTGTCCGCCGCGCTGTCAGGGCTGGCCGGGTCGATCAAGGCGCTGGTGCTGGGCTTTGCCACGCTGACCGACGTGCATTGGGCGATGTCGGGCTCGGTGATCCTGATGACGCTGGTGGGCGGGCTGGGCACGCTGTCAGGGCCGTTGGCCGGCGCCTTGGTTGTCGTGGCGCTGGAGACCAAGCTTGGCGCCATCGGCAGCTTCTTGGCTTCTGCCACGGGCATCGCGTGGTTCGGCTCGCTGGGGGAGTCGGTCACGATGGTGACGGGCGTCATCTTTATCGCTTGCGTCCTGCTGTTCCGCCGGGGCATTGTGGGCCAGCTTGCACTGATCGAGGGCAGGCGTATAGCTGGTCGATGGCTACGAGCACCGCGCTTGATCCCCAAACGGTCCAAAGTGGACCAGATAGGGGGAGCTTAATCCAGCTTGATTCGCGCGTCTCTTGCCAGTTGCCGATACTGTGCGATCTCGGCGCGCACGCGCTGGCGGAAATCCTCGGCGCGGCCATGTCCGACAAAAATAGCTCGTTCGGCGAGCGTATTCTGAAATTCCGGATTCTGCAGGACCGTCTGCAGTTCCACTCGCAGCCGCCCCAGGACATTCTGCGGAGTACCGCGAGGGGCGGCTATGCCGTACCAGAACGCGCCGCTCGACATGGTGACACCGACTTCAGAAAAGGTGGGAACTGCGCTGTACTGAGGCAACCGTGCCGCACTGCTGATTGCTAACGGTTTCAGCCGGCCGGCATCAATGAGCGGTTTGGCAACGGCAAAGGGATCGAGGCTCAGATCGATTTGTCCACCGATGACATCGGCAAGTACCTGCATGCTGCCTCGATAGGCTACAGGCGTCATGTCCACTTGGAAGGTAGAGGCAATCATCGCTCCCACAAGGTGGGGGGCCGTCCCTGGGCCTGTGGTGCCATACGTGACCGCGCCAGGCCGCGCGCGCGCTTGCGCCAGCAGGCTGGCGAACGACTCAATGGTGGCGTTCTCCGCGCGGGTCGATACGACAATGGAGGTCTCACCGACGATGGCGACAGGCGCCCACGTGTCCTCGGCCGCGATCGGCAGACGTGGCCGTAGGGCCGGCAGCATGGAGAAAGTGGTGGAACTGCCCAGGAGAAGCGTGTAGCCGTCAGGGGGTGCCTTTGCTACATGTTCCGCCCCTATCAGCGTGGACCCGCCGGGGCGGTTTTCAATGACCACCGGCTGCCCTAGCCTGAGCCGCAGCTTGTCTGCAATCATGCGCGCGATTGAATCGCTAAGCCCGCCCGGACTGAAGGGAACGACAAGGTGCACCGGGCGCTCAGGGAACGAATCCGCATGGGCGGGCGCATTGGTCAGGATGCCTCCGACCAGCAGGGCACAGATATAGAGTTGGCGCATGGAAGTGGGTAACAGCATCATCCGAATGTCGATTTGCCGTTTACCCTGCGGCCATGTTCACAACCATGCCGTCGGCGGCGAACTTGTCCCTCAGCGCCTGCGCCTTGAGTGGATCGACCCGATAATGACCACCTTGCCGGCATTCAGGCGGCGGATCTGCGTGGCCAGTGCCTCTACGGACGTCGTCGAACATTTTGTCAAGGGAAACATCATCAGGCTCTTGGGCGACATAACCAATTCTCATCGTTGCATATGCCTGTCCGGTCGCGCAATGGCGCGTCATCGATACACGTATCGATGATAGCGTCGCGCAGCCGTGACGTCACCCCGCTGCAGATTCCGATTGCCTGGGAGAACGGGGGCTCATTCGACCACTATGACGGCTCCGGACCGCGCGCGACACGCTCGGCCGGCAACTGTCCGAGACAGAGCGGGCGCTCGGGCGAGCGCAGGCGGAGGCCACCCCGCCGGGCGCTGGCGACGAAAGCCAAGTTCAGGCCTGAGCGGCGTGGGAAGAGGGGGGTTGGACCACCGCGCCCTCCCGCTGGCGCGGATTTCCACTTCAGCCATTCCCGGAGCAACCTTGAAGTCCGCTTAGCCCCCGATTTCGCGCGCTCTCCTTCTTGCAGTTTTACCCCCTGGTAGTGCCTTCGCACGAGGCGGCCGTGGGACCCTCGCGGCCTCCACAATGCGGGGGCACGTGCCGTTCAAACCTTGGCGTGGGTGGCGGCCCATTGCGACGGGTTGACGTCGATGCTCAGCGGGCCGAAGCCGGAGCCGATCACGCCGACGTTGTTGAGCGTGTTCACGTTGATGCTTTGCARCTGGGCGATGTTCTGGTTGACGTTGACATTGACGTTGGCCACCGGGCCCAGTCCTTGCAGCCAGGAATTTCCGCCGCGCACCGCGGTCATGGACTTGCTGTCGAGTTCTTGGGTCAGGGCGAGGTCGCRCACGATGATGGATGGCATGG
>NZ_JBFTSG010000129.1:0-3945 GCF_056399885.1 Cupriavidus sp. 01L45
AATCCAATCCGGCTCGTCCGCGTAATAGGCGGCGGCGCTCAGGATCAGATCGATCTCGTAGCGCATGGCGTCGTCCGGTGTCGCGTGGTGGAGGATTTTGCGCACTTGCGCCTCGGCCTGCTGATGACGCTCGCTCAGCGCCAGCGCCCATGCCGCGGCAAGACGCAGGCGTGGATGCTTGTCCAGCTCGGACTCGGGCAGCCACTCGAGCCATTCGAGCACGGCTGACAAGTGGCCGCGGGTCGCCGCCTCGTGCAGGCAGCGTTGCGCCAGGCCATAGGCAGTCTCGCGCTGGCCGCTGGCAAAGGCGTGGCGCGCGGCAGCTTCGGTCATGCCATGATCGGCAAGCCAGTGCATGGCGCGATCGTGCAATCCGGCGAGCTCCTGCGCAGGCAGTTCCGTCAGCCGCGCGCGCAGCGCATCGCGTGCCATGGCGTGCATGCGGAACCACTCGCCCTTCTGGTCGGCGACGACGAACAGGGGCGTTTCCCGCATGAGGCGCTCCAGGCGATCCGGTGCATCCTCCATCGCCGTCACGGCGCGGCAAAGGTCGGCATGCAGCAGATCCGCGATCGAGATGCGCATGAGAAAGCCGGTATCCGCGTCGGTAAGCCGGGCGAGCAACTCGGTCACGAAGTGCTCGCGCATGCCGCCGGTGCTGTTTGCCAGGGCATCGATGGCGGCAACGGGATCGGGGGCGAGGGACATTGCCGAAAGCGCGAGCTGCAAGCCGAGCGGCCAGCCCTCGGTCACGTCATGCAGCCTCGCGCACGCGTCGGCTTCGACACTGGCGTCGAAGTGGCTGCCGATCAGTGCGATCGTCTCTTCCAGGCGGAAACGCAGCATCCCGGCATCGACCTTCACGCACTGGCCATAAGGGCCAAGGCGGTCGACGACCGTGTCGAACCCGCTGCGCGCCGCCACCACGATGCGCAGGTTGGGCGGCAGGTTGTTGAGCACATAGATCAACGCATCGCGGCTGGAATCCGGCAATCGCTCGGCTTCATCGAGTATCAGAACGATATCGAGCGCAACGTGCGCAATCTCCGCCAGCCACGCGGTGAAGCCTTCCAGCGACCCGCGGGACGATCCTTCCCCTTCCGGCAGGCTCTTGCCGAACGCCGGCCGCCCGCAGCCTGAGCGAATCGCGCTCGTCAGCCCCAGCAACAGGCGCCCGGGATCGTCGTGCTCATCCAGCGACACCCAGGCAACCGCGCTGCCGCGCATGATGTACTCGCGGTGCCACTGGATCAGCAGGGACGTCTTGCCGAAGCCGGCAGGCGCTTGCACGATGGTCACAGGCCGGTCGCGAAAGCGCTCGCCGTCCGAGCCCAGCCGGGAGCGCGCAAGAAGATGGCGCGGTGCGCGCGGTGGACTCGTCTTGAGCAGCAATTCCGATGCGGTCGCGCCAGCGCCGCTGGTTGGATTTGTCATCGAATGAAAGTAGACGCGGCAGTCTTCCCATGTTTGCATGCTGCGCGGCCGCGCGTGCCGTTGCATGTACATCCCGACGCACTGCGTGCCTGCGGCAGAACCGCATGTTTCCAGGCTGGCCGGATGGATTGAGGGGATCGGCAACCTAATGTCGCCGATTATAGACATGCCCGGCGCATTGCCAGCCCGCATCAGGGATTTCCCTGTATCCCACCCCCCCGCCACTGGGGGGAGCACCCCCAGGCCGCGCGCCTACTATTCCATCAACACAAGGACGCGCAAGCGGGGAATGCAATGCCGGCAATCAAGCGTGAAGCCGCGATGGCGCGGACGCGCCCGGACGCAAGTCTCGCACGGCTCCCGGCCGGGCTGGCATGGACCAGCGAAGCGAAGTAAACCGAATCAACGCCAAAACGATCAGAGACAGGAATCAACATGCCACATGCCATTCGAATCCATGAAACCGGCGGCCCCGAAGTGCTGCGCTGGGAAGAGGTCGCCGTGGGCGAACCCGGTCCCGGGCAGGTCCGCTTGCGCCATGAAGCGGTGGGCCTGAATTTCGCCGACACGTACTTTCGCTCGGGCCTGTACCCGATGCCCCTGCCGGCCGGCATGGGCGTCGAGGCCGCCGGCGTGGTCGAGGCCGTCGGCGCCGGCGTGACCCAGGTCGCGGTCGGCGATCGCGTCACCTATACCGGCTTTCTCAATACGCTGGGCGCGTACAGCACCGAGCGCCTGATCGCGGCCGCAGCACTGATCAAGCTGCCCGCCGGCATCGATTGCGCGACCGCCGCCGCCATGACCATGCGCGGCCTGACCTCCGCGTACCTGATGCGCCGCATCTACGCCTTCAAGCCCACCGACACCATCCTGCTGCACGCTGCCGCCGGTGGGGTCGGACTGATCGTCTCCCAGTGGGCAAAGCTGCTCGGTCTCACCGTGATCGGCACCGTGTCGAACGAGGCCAAGGCGGCCGTTGCCCGCGCCCACGGCTGTGACCACATCATTGACTACAGCCGCGAGGACGTGGCCGGGCGCGTGCGTGAACTGACCGACGGCGTCGGCGTGAATGTGGTGTTCGACAGCGTCGGCAAGGACACCTTCGACGCTTCGCTGGATTCGCTCAAGCGCCGCGGCCTGATGGTCTGCGTGGGCACGGCTTCCGGCCCGATCCCGCCCTTCAACCCGCAACTGCTGGCGATGAAGGGCTCGCTTTACCTGACCCGCCCCGCCCTGGCCGACTACATCGCCGACCCCGCCGAAAAGAACGAACTGGCCGGCGAACTGTTCGGCCATGTCGCGGCCGGGCGCATCCGGATCGAAATCAACCAGCGCTACGCCCTGCAGGACGCGGCGCAAGCCCACCGGGACCTGGAATCGCGCAAGACCACCGGCTCCTCGGTTTTCACGATCTAAGAGATCACCATGCGTATCGAACCACTCACCTGTGCCATCGGCGCCGAACTGGTTGGCATCAAGCTGGCCGACGCCATTCACGATGCCGGCCTGTTTGCGGAAATCCGTGCCGCGCTGCTCCGGCATCGCGTGCTGTTCCTGCGCGGCCAGGACATGACGCGCGCCGAACACGTTACCTTTGCCCGCCTTTTCGGCGAGCTGGAAGACCACCCGGTAGCCGGCAGCGACCCCGAACATCCGGGCCTGGTGCGGATCTACAAAAACCCGGACCAGCCGAACGACCGCTACGAAAACGCCTGGCACACCGACGCCACCTGGCGCGTGGCGCCGCCCTTCGGCTGCGTGCTGCGCTGCGTGGAGGGCCCGCCGGTAGGCGGCGATACCATGTGGGCAAACATGGTCCTGGCCTATGAGAACCTCCCCGAACACATCAAGAGCCAGATCGCGGACCTGCGTGCCCGCCACAGCATCGAGGCCAGCTTCGGCGCTGCCATGCCCCTCGAGAAACGCCTGGCATTGAAGGCACAGTATCCCGATGCCGAGCATCCGGTGGTGCGCACGCATCCCGAGACCGGCGAGAAGGTGCTGTTTGTCAACGCCTTCACGACGCACTTCACCAACTACCACACGCCGCAGCGCGTGCGCTTCGGCCAGGACGCCAATCCGGGCGCCGGCCTGCTGCTCAACTACCTGGTCAGCCAGGCCAATATCCCCGAGTWYCAGGTGCGCTGGCGCTGGCAGCCAAACAGCGTGGCGATCTGGGACAACCGCTCGACCCAGCACTACGCCGTCATGGACTACCCCCCCTGCTATCGCAAGATGGAGCGCGCCGGGATCATTGGCGACATACCGTTTTAAGCGGCTAGAACAGACAGACCTGGCGCAATTGACTCTGCCCCAACCCGACAAGGACTAAACATGCAATTCCTCGACGATTCCCTGCACCCCGAAAACCAGGACAAAGTGGTCATCACCGTGGCGCCTTACGGCCCCGAGTGGATGCCGGCGGATTTCCCCGAAGACATTCCGGTGACGATGGAGGAACAGGTGCAAAAGGCCGTTGACTGCTACAACGCCGGTGCCACGGTGCTGCAC
>NZ_JBFTSG010000130.1:0-3405 GCF_056399885.1 Cupriavidus sp. 01L45
GACGACTGGCACTTCAACGCCAACCTGGGCGGCAATCCGGTCACCGCGCCCGGCACCAGCATCGACCGCGCGCAGTACCTGAACCACAGCCCGGCCGTCGCGGTGCTGGCCGGCGTGACGCCCGACAGCCTGCTGGCGCAGTTGCCGGCCGCGCTGCGCCCGGGCAGCGTGACCTTCTACTACGACCCCTACACCGAAGGCCAGAAGCTGCAGCAGGCAGCGCTGCGGCAGACGGGCCAGGCCAGCTTTGTCAGCGGGCTGGCGTGGGACAGCCAGCACCAGCTCTCGGTGACGGACCAGGAGAAACTCATCCTCTACCGGAACGCGGCGGACTACGCGAAGGAGCACCACATCCAGGTGGGCGAGGCGCTGTCGCCGGGGCAGGTGGCGGCGCTGGATGCGCCGATGCTGTGGTACGTGCAGCAGGCTGTTCCTGATCCGAGTTGCAACACGGTAGCCAGTACGGCGTGCCCGACGGTGAATGCGCTGGTGCCACAGGTGTACCTGCCGGAAGGCTATGCGCAGGCGCTGACCAAGCCGACCGGCGGCACGATTGCGGGTGAGAACGTCAATCTGGACATTGCCGGGCAGCTGCGCAACAGCGGGGTGATCACGGCGGGCGACACGCTGAACGTGAAGGCGGGCAGCATCGATGCCGGGCCCAATGTGGTGGACATCGGCACGTCGGCCTACCGGGTGCAGGGCGGCTGGAGCGTGATCACCGGGACGGTGGTGCAGCCGGGCGGGTTCATGAGCGCGATGCACATGAACATCGAGGCCGACAGCATCAACGCGGTCAACGATGCGTTCCTGATCCGCGGCGCCGACGGCAGGGTGGACGAGGCCGCAACCGTGGCTCTAGTCAATCAGCTGAAGGCCAATCTCGGGCTGAACTACACCGAGGGCACGGTAGCCGACGACATCCACACGCGGTTCATCAAGGAGAAGAAGGGGTTCGGGCCGCTGGGGCAGATCGTGGCGATCGCGGCGGCGGTGGCGATCTCGATCGTGACGGCAGGGGCTGGGGCGGTGGCCGTGACTGCTGCCTTTGGTGCAACCTTCGCTGCCACGGCGGCGGGTGCGGCGATGTCGCTCGCGGTGTCGGGGCTGATTGCCGGCACGCTCTCCAGCATGGCGAGCCAGTTGATCCTGACGGGGTCGCTGAATATGGGCGCGGCGCTCAAGGCGGGCGTGGTGTCGGGGGTGACGGCTGGCCTGACGCAGGGCGCGCTGGGTGCGCTGGACCTTGGTGGCGCAGGTGTGACCAGCATCGGCCAGAACATAGCCAAGGGCAGCTGGGAGGCGGTGCAGGCCAACCTTGGCAGCTATATCCAGGCGAGCGTGGTGCGCTCGGTGATCAGCGCCGGGGTCAACACGGTGGCGTACGGCGGCAGCTTCGGACAGGCCTTTGCGAACGGGCTGGTGCGGGATGTGGCGGCGGTGGGTGCGAATGCCATTGGCGTGACATTGCCGGGTATTGGCATGGTCGGCGCGTCAGCGGACACGATTCTGGCGAATGCGGCCGGTCATGCGCTGCTGGGGTGCGCCGCACAGAGCCTGTTGGGTGGGGATTGTGCGGGTGGCGCGATTGGTGGGGCGGCCAGTGCGATTGCGGCGCCACTCATCCGGGATGCGGTGTATGCAGACAGCCCAGTGCTGAACTACAGCGACGACAAGGTCCGCCAGGCAATAACAGTTGGGCTGGCGACGCTGATTGGTGGTGCTGCCGGCGCGGCCCTCGGTACGGACGCGACCTCCGCCGCGTTGGCGGCGCAAAACGAATCGCTGAACAATGCGACTTCGCAGGGGCCGGCACGCGGGATCGCCGCTCGTGAAAATGCGCGGTTGACGGCGCAGTGCGGGGCGGCGTGTAGGCAGGAGGACTTCCAGCGCATCGATACCCAGGTACGGCAGGTGGAAGCAGCGGCGACGCTGGCGCGGATGAATAATCTGACACCAGAGCAGGCGCTGAAGCTGGGTGACATGTTGACCAGCCTGCTGCCGCTGTACGGCACACCGGCAGCGCTTTACCAGGCGGTCACCGGTCAAGGTCTGAGCGGCCAGCCACTGGGCACAGCGGAGCGCTGGCTGATGGGTATCGCTGGCGTACTACCAGTGGCCGGGGTAGCCTATAGCAAGCTGAGTGAGTTTGTGGCGGCTCGGGGGGCGGTGGCCACAAATAGTGCGGTTGTAAGGACCGAAGGGACAGCGAACGCCTCTACATACGCGGGATTGAAGCTTGATCTTAAAACAACCCAGGCAGCCAATGACGTTGTGGATAGTCTTCGTGCGACTGGTCAACTTCCGGGCAATTATGTTACGAAAGCGGAAGCGGCTCAGCACGGGTGGCAACCAGGAAGAGCGCTGAACAACAGTGTAGCTGGTGGACAATTAGGAGGGGACGTGTTCGCAAATTCAACGAACGTGCTGCCATCCGCTTCTGGTCGGATTTGGTACGAGGCAGATATTGGGTTGAGTAATACCATGTCTCGTAGCAATCAGCTTGGCACAAGGCTGTTGTATTCTAGCGATGGATTGTTATATATTACCGCTGACCATTATAAAACAGTGACAAAAATCGGGAATTGGAAATAAGGTGTGTGATGAAAATCCAGATAAATGGCGAAATGGTGAAAAGCGAAATGGATTTCCATCGTGAGCTGGCATCCGCTCTTGGTGTTGAGTCGTTTTACGGTTATAACTTGGACGCTTTATGGGATCTGCTCAGCTCCAGCGTGGAGAGGCCTATTTGTTTAAGGTGGATTAATGCAAGTACCTCAAATAGATTTATGGGTAGAACGTACCAGGATATTATTGATATTTTGGAAAGAGTGAGAATTCAAGATGAGAGATTCGGTTGGGCCGATAAATTTACCTATACAATCGACTTGTAGCCACAAATAGTGGGGCCAACCCACTCCGGCGGGCATAAGCGGACGCCCAATGGCTTGATTGCACAGTATGGAGTTACTGCACAAGACACAACCTTGCCCAAGGTGGCAACGACACTGAACGCGAATGGCTTGACGGAGAAAGCCGTAAACGGCGTGACGCTGGAGTAACTGGCTGCGGCAACAGCGAGCGGAGATCCGGCCATCGTGGCTATGCAGTTGACCCGTAGGGGACATGCTGTGGTCGTTGATGGTGTCGCGCGGTCCCGGCCGCCACGCCGGTGGACAACCCGACCAGGCCGTGGCAGTTCAACCCGGTCATCGTTACCACGCCGGCTGCGCCGGACACGGGCGGCAAGCAAACGGTTGACTGGCACTTCAACGCCAACCTGGGCGGCAATCCGGTCACCGCGCCCGGCACCAGCATCGACCGCGCGCAGTACCTGAACCACAGCCCGGCCGTCGCGGTGCTGGCCGGCGTGACGCCCGACAGCCTGCTGGCGCAGTTGCCGGC
>NZ_JBFTSG010000131.1:0-3345 GCF_056399885.1 Cupriavidus sp. 01L45
CGAGTTCTTCGGTGACGGACAGGTCCTTGATGGCGAGGGTGGTAGTCATGGCAGTTCTCCTTGGGAGCGATTGGGACTTGGGGTTCGGTTGGTTCGAGCATTGTTTCTGCGCTCGGGAGGTACAAACGCATGGAGTGTGCCAAGGCGGGGCAGGTCAGCGTGAATCGCCCGCAAAGGCAGGCTGGGCTTGGGATCGATTTTTTTCGGGTACGAAAAATGGCGTCAAAGCCTGGCGCGTGCGGGCCTGGATCTGGCGGGTGCAAACCAACACAACAACACCGGGTGTCTGCTATTACGAGACACGCTGGGCCCGTGCATCGGAGGCGGACCGCACGTGCGCCTTGTAAGAGGCTCATTGGCCTCTCGCAGGAAGGCCTGATCCGTAGCGTGCCAACGGATGCCACGGCAGCCAAGGCCGACCGAATACCGGACGGAGAACGGCGCCATGGTAAAGGCCCAACATCAACCATGCCGGAGGCAGCATGCAGGAAGAGTTCGGGTACAAGGATGCGGCCGGTCGATGGGTCGCGGGGTTCGGGTCCCGTCGCGATGCCATTTCGGCGGCAGCGCAGATGGGCATGACGCAGGTGGTTACCGCGGGCTTTAGCCCTGAGCCTCCGTCCTACTTCGCGCGGTTCGAAGCGACGAGGATTATCGAGCGGATGCTCTCTGGCATGGCCTTGGGCGAACACGAGGGCAAATTGATTGGCAGCGAGCAAGCCCAAGATGTGCTCGCCCCCATTCTCGCGGCAGCGATCGGTGATGGCTTTCCCGGCCGCGAGTCCCCAGAGTCATGGAAACTTCAACTGGATCTCATGGATCGGCTGGAAGCCGCGGTTGCCGCATGGCTGGAAGAGAATCACCTGGAGTTCGCGCCGCCTAAAGTCGTGGTGTACGGGTCGGAGCAACTCCACGTCACCGGCACGAATCTGGATGTACCGCTTCGGTAGGCCTTTTGGGGGTAGCTTTGATTTCGGCGCCATTTACGACGGTTCGCAAGCCCAGCAGCGATGCGATGTTGAAAACGACAGCAATCGAGAGCATGAAAGGCTAGCACCTCTGTTAGTCGCCGCGGTGGTCGAATAGGGCGATAATGGCGCTTCAGGCCACCCCTCAGCTTGATCATGAAAATCCTGTTTCTTGTGCGGCATGCCAAATCGAGTCGCGACGATCCGTCCTTGCCCGACCGGCAGCGACAGTTAGACAATCGCGGCCGCAATGACGCGTCCAAGATGGGCAAACGCCTGACTGATCGCGGCGTCGATCCCGATCTACTCATGTCGAGCCCGGCGCTGCGTGCGCTGACCACGGCGCAACTCATCGCCGATGAGATCGGCTACAAGCGCAAGGACATCGTCGTCGATGAGCGCCTCTATGCCAGCAGCTCGGACAACTTGCTCACCATGATCTGCGCACTCGACGACAGGCTGGACCGCGTGATGCTCTTCGGCCACAATCCCGAGTTCACCGACCTCGCACATCGGCTATCGAGCGCGATCATAGACATGCCCACATGCGCAATCGCGGAGTTTTGCTTCGACGCAAAGGCGTGGGCGGATGTCGCGGAGATCGGCCCGGCGAAGGTGAGGATGGACGCACCGAAGAGATAGTGCAGGCATTCGCCAATGCGCAGCGCCAGGCCCAGCTTCATCGGCCCCGCTACACGGCTTGAAAAGGCGGCAGTGTGTACACTACCGTCCTACATTTTTTGTTTGGCCCATGAAGATCACTATCAACGAAGAGCTCCGTGCCTATATCGATCCACTTACAGAAGACGAATACGCAGCATTAGAACGCAGCTTGCTCTCGGAAGGGTGCCGCGATGCGCTGGTGTTGTGGGGCGATCTCCTGGTGGACGGACACAACCGCTACAGCATCTGCCACGAGCACGGAATCCCTTTCAATACGGTACAAAACCAGACGTTCCAGTCTATGGACGATGTGCACCTGTGGATGATCGACAATCACCTCGGGCGGCGCAGCGTATCAGATTTCCAACGAGGGGTACTTGCCCTGCGGAAGAAGGGAATCGTATCCGCGCGTCTGGCGCAAACGCAAGCGCAGCATGCAAAACCTGCCGGGACCGAAGTCGCCACGCAATCCGGGGCCGATCCGGTGTTGACTCGCGAGGCTGTTGCGCGCGCAGCACGGGTGAGCAGTGCGACGCTTGGTCAGATCGAGAAAATCCAGAAGACGGCTGCGCCCGAGTTGGTCAGCGCAGTAAAAGCGGGCGTAATTTCCATTAATGCCGCGGCTGCCGTAGCCTCCTTGCCTGGCGAGAAGCAAGTAGCGGCTGTTGCTGGAGGCAAGAAGGAACTGCGCCAGGTGGCGAGACAGGTGCGCGAGGCCCGCGTGCCACCCAAGCCTGAACTGGCGCCACCGCCCAGCGACGCCACACCCGATCAACTTGCAATTCATCGCCTGACGGTATTGGTTGCACAGCTCACAGAAGAGCGCGATCAGTTGAAAAAGAAGGTGCAGCACTTGACCGTTGCACTCGCAGAGACCCGCGGTGGTCAATAGAGCGGGCGGAGAAGGGCAGGGCTGCCGAGCAGGCGATCGAACGACTACACGGACTGCCGGCGTCCAAGCCGGTCATCAGTGACGACATCGGGCTGTGGCTGGCACCGCGCGCAGTGGCTGCGCTGCGGTCTCAGGGCATCGGCGTGCTGGCGGCCCTGACAGTACGCGTGCCGCGCCGACGCCGCTGGTGGGTGGCCATTCCGGGCCTGGGCGCGGCCGGGCCCGGCGGATTGAAGCGTTCTTCGCCCAGCACCCACAACCGACCGAGCGCGTCCGCGCGCTGATCCCGCGGGAGTGTACCGAGGGAACAATTACGTCATGCCGCTTGAAGGCGACGGGTCGCAGGGGCAGTTTCGCGCGCCGTGCCAGACCTGCACCCTCAATGCGGACAGCGACTACGCGGCCATCCACGGCTGGTTGGCGCTGCAGCAGTCGGCGGCGACCCTGCGCGCCTATCGCAAGGAAGCGAAACGCCTGATCCTTTGGGCGCATCATTGAGCGGGGGCGGCCGTTGTCCTCACTCACCACGGAGGATGCGACAGCCTATCGCAGATTCCTGCGACGACCAACGCCCCGAGAGCGCAGGGTGCTTTTCTTGCTGGAAGCCGCGCCGGTATTGGCTGGCAGCCCCGTAGATAGGATTTAACATAACACGTATTATGTGCTCAAACGATGTAGAGGCCAAATCAGAATGTCCGCTTCCAGCCACATCAGAATGTCCTCTGGATAGACCTATACTGGTAGCGCCTGGGCTGGACGGGAGCGCGCCATGAAGGATCGGGGGTTGATCACCATGAGTCTGCGCGAAGTTGACCGCTTCAA
>NZ_JBFTSG010000132.1:0-3285 GCF_056399885.1 Cupriavidus sp. 01L45
CATTGCCAGTATCCGTGCTCTCTGACACMGCATTGCCAAGCTCTTGAAGCTTGGGCGCAGCCAGCGACGACGCACCCGCACCGACTGCGCCGGCCACCGCGTTGYCGCCACCCAGGCCCGCAACAAGCGCGCCGCCTGCGGCGTGCAGCGCCGCACGGTAGTCGCCGCCTTCCTCCCAKTKCTTCGCGTCGGCAAGGTACTTGTGTTCCATCTCGCTATCCCCGGCGTCATGGGCGGCCYTGGCATTCGCRCGCGCCTCCTTYTCCTTGGCGCCGGCCACGTCGCCCACCGTCTTGGCGACCGCCTCGCCGGCGGCCTGGGCGGCGGCCATCATGTCGGACTGCTTGTTCAGCACCTGGTCCAGGTTGGGGTTCTTGCCGACCGTGCTGTTGGTGCCGGCGGTGTCCCGCCGCAGGTCGGCCAGGTCCTGCTTCTGGTTGGCCTGGTCCTTGATGGTGATGGYGCCTCCGGCCACTGCGCTGCGTGCCGCGCCGTCCTGGCTGCCGCTCTCGTGCTGCGGGATCATCGGGTTGATGCCGCCGGTGTTCTTGCCGGAGGTCTGGCCGCTGTTGCTCTGACCGGWGGGTGCGCCAAGTGCCCCGCCTGCCGWGAGGCCMGCGGAAGTCGCGCTGTAGTCCGAGTGGTTGGCGATGTCGCTCCAGGTGAGCGTGCCGGTGGTCAGGCTGTTCTTGTCCTTGCCTGCCTCGCTGGCGATSACCGCGCCATGCAGGTCGGTATTGCCCTTGACGGYGATATCGAAACCGTCCTTGCCGGCCTGGATGCCGGACTGCTCGCTGACGTTKKCGTAGCKGCCATTGGCYTTGCCCAGGCTCGCGGAGAGGCTGCCGGTAGCGCCGGCCTGGCTGATGCTGATACCACCCCCCATGCTCTGCTGCCTGGCACGCATCTCCTCGGTTTCCTGGCGGCTGGCGATATTGAGGTTGCCGCCGGCACTCCCGGTCACCTTGCCGCCAGCGACCATGCCGCCGAGGACATTGGTGTCGTTGCCCGACACGAAGGTGACCGACTCGCGGCCGTTCACATGGCTGTTGGCTTGCGAGATGCCCTGGCTGTCCGAGTTGCCCTTTGCTTTGGAAGCGGAGGCCGATACGCCGAAGCCGGCATTGCCCTGGCCAAGGCCGTACGAGACACCAACTATGGACTTTCTCATGCCGACTCGCGAATTTACGAAGATCAATTATGGTTTTTTCTGTCGATCCTATTTTATGTCGCGCTATCTTTTTCCTTTTATGTGCCATATTAATCCGAGGGTGCAGAAAATAGCGCTCATAAGTAATCCTCGAGTGATAATAAATCGGAGATCATCCATACTCCATGGATATTCTGCGGCGTACCAAAATTGCGTCAAGAGAACAATGAAAATCTTGATTGATGCAACGCCTATGAGTGAAATCGATATTACTAAAATAAAGAACAAAAATAATCTGATCATTAAATTTAATCTATATTTGATTTTTCTATATTAATTCTGGTGTTGATGAAATAAGTGTTGATTAATACGCCGGCCTCGGCTCCAATTATCGTGGTGAATTCGATTTGACTGTGAGCGCTTTCGAAATAGTATTGCATGCCATATCGATATTCCAATAGACCATATCGAGCAAAATATGGTCATCGCAAAAAAATATCTTGATGAAACATTAAATTTAAGAAGCCAAAGCGTTATAAGTGGAATTTGCATTAGCCAAGGGGAAAGTAATCCACTTGAGATTTTGATGAAATGTCGTGTTCTCATTTTCCATTCATTTTTCTTGGTGTTGGTAAGGATGGCCCGTTTTCATTGTTTCTATTTTTTAATATAGACCGGATGGTAATCGCCTCTCGAGTGAAGATGATTATTACAAATAGTCCGGAAGTAATCCGAAAAATTGAATATTTATTTTGGTCTATAATAATATGACGTTTAAATATAGTTGCTTCTCCCCAGATTACAATTTCCGGAAGCCATGCAACAAGTACGACAAGGAGAATTGTGCAAACAGTTCTACTGATAACGCCGCGCCATGTGCGCTCTCGCAATAATGCATCTAGCTTTCTGCTCATTTTTTCATTTCCTTGCCGGGCACGAAGGATCCGCCTCCTTGTATCGTCGAACCTGCTGTCGCACCAGCGTAGCCAGGTAGCGGATTGGGAAATCCCTGAAGAATAGCGGGAACCGCTGGATTGACCGAGCCACCAGGGTAAATTAGCTTGGGTGCGTTCTGTCCAAAAATAGTTGTTGTGGCGGTTCCAGCGAGCCAGCCTAATCCTCCAAAGATCGACCCTACGGCACCCGCCAGTAGGGGGCTATCATTCTTTCCATAGTACGTATTATTGAAGGTTGTATTCAAAATATTGGTTGCGCCACCGAGAAACATATTGCCAGTAAAGCCAGTTGCGGCACCAATTGGCGCAGTCAGTGCACCGGTTGCCGACGCAAAGGCCGACTGAGTCGGGTTGACTTTGCCGTCCTGCGCGAACTGTCCTGCGGCATCAAAGCCCCCGCCGCCGACCGCCCCAATCGCTACAAGCGTTGCGGTGCTGCCTGCGGCTACGGCCGGGGTACCAATTGCGGCGAGTGCGCCAACAGATGCTGCAATGACGGCGGCGCCGATCTTATTGTCGAGGGACTGTTCTCTAGCTACTGCCGACGCAACTTGACCTGCAGTCGGCTGAGTCAGGCCGTTGTCTGCATAGAAGTTGTTGATTCGATCTTGCGGCAGGTATTTCGAGTAAATGCCTGCATCGGCTTTTTGCGCGTCTGTTGCGAAGAACATGTAGCCCGGCCCACTCGTGCCATCCGATGGGGTCATTCCGTGACCCTGACTCAGAAAGCTACTCGCCGCTTGATCCCATGCACCGCCAACGCCATTCTGCACTTGACGAAAGCTCTGTTGTGCAAGGCGCTCCTCGGCGTCGGCAACCTGAGCATCGGACGGAGCTTGCCCGCCATTGAGCCGCTGTGCGAAAGCCTTGGCATTGTCTTTGATCCACTTCTGCTCATCTGGATGCAACTGCCGATTGAACCGATCCACATTCGCGGCCGCCGCCGCACCCGACCCACCACCCACAACGGCACCAATGCCACCCGCTGCAATGTTCGCCGCCACATTCCCGAGCGCTTCATTCAGCCCCGCATTGCCAGTATCCGTGCTCTCTGACACAGCATTGCCAAGCTCTTGAAGCTTGGGCGCAGCCAGCGACGACGCACCCGCACCGACTGCGCCGGCCACCGCGTTGTCGCCACCCAGGCCCGCAACAAGCGCGCCGCCTGCGGCGTGCAGC
>NZ_JBFTSG010000133.1:0-3113 GCF_056399885.1 Cupriavidus sp. 01L45
GGCGCGACGGGGACGCTCGCTCAGCAAGCCGCGGGCTTCGTGGGCACGGGCTTGATCAATGCTGGCGTCAGTACGGCGTTCAACGGTGGCAGCTTCGGCAATGCGCTCAAGGGCAGCCTGGTGGCACAGGCGGCGGCGCTGGGAGCCAACAGTATCGGTGCGAACACTGATCCAGGCTCCTTCCAGAACATTCTCAGCCATGCGGCGCTCGGCTGTGTCGCGGGCGCGGCCGGCAGCGGGGACTGTGCGTCAGGGGCGATTGGCGGCGCAACCGGCGCAGTGATATCGCCGCTGGTTGGCGGGGCGTTGGGCGTCACGACGAATGCAGACCGTGAAAACACGCTAAACCGGGTTGTGGTGACAGCGGTTGCCATGCTGACGGGAGGCGGGCTGGCGGCAGCGTTTGAGCAGGAGGGACTGGCCGCGGCTGGCGCTGCACAGAACGAGGCCCTTAACAACTACCTGAGTAGCAAGCCGGAGCGGCAAGCGCTTGAAAAGGCCAATCGGGAATGTGCGAATGGCGTCTGGTCCTCGTGTGCGTCCGCCAATATCTACTCGGAAACTGACCGTAAGAACAACGCTCAGCTGACCGATGGACTGAGTAGTTGCGAGGGAAGCCGTTGCCAAGCGCTTGCGAACTGGATTCAGGGCCAGAAGGCTGCCTACGGCTGCGGTGCAGGTGGCGGCAGCGTGGATTGCCAGGTCTTGGACAAGAGCTGGCAAATTGCGCAGTCCAAGGCGCAGGGCCTTGAGGTGCCAGCATTTGCGCCCGATGATTTGATCGGAACGGGGCTGGTCAAGGGGTTGCTGACGGGTACACTCAAAGGTATTGGCCTGTTGGGTGTGACGAAGGTTGTTCCAGTCGATGCTGCGAAAGTTTTGGGCGAGCGGCTTGCCACAAGCAGTGGGGCAACAGGGACGGTATGGGATGCGATAACAGCGACACAGTCGACTTATCCTGGTTCCGTGATTCCAAAGTCCTTTGAGATGTCGCTGCCCAATGGGCAAAGTGTTTGGGTGCATGGAAATGCAACGGAGCATTTGGCGGAGTACGCCCAGATGATCGCAACGAGCAATCCTCCGGGTGTTGTCCGGCTAACGACGCAACAGCAACTTGCGAGCTTGCAGGGAGCGGTGAACACGGCGACCCAAGGTGGGGTGCCATATAACCAATTATTGAATGTTGGTGGCTGGGAGCTGAAGTTTGCGCCCCCGCGGCAACCGGGGCAAATTCCGGCCCTTATCCATGCACTTCCCGTCGGAGAGTAAATTAAGAAATGGAAATCAAGATCGAAAGGCCGCTTCGTCTGCACCTTGATGTTGTTGAGATGGACGAACATGTGCCGTCAATGAAAACGCAGATCATCGTTGAAGTACAACAGTTTGGACACAGGTTGGAGTATTACGGGAGTTCGTGGTTTGACTGCACCGTTTGGGACACGTTTGTCGAGGGCCTAAGCAGTCTGGAGGTGAGAGAAGCCAATCTTGTGGATATGGGAGGTCACTTCGTCTTGAGGCTCGGCGTAGTCAATGGAAAGCCATATATATTGTGGGAAATGAAGAAGGTCGACGTATCGGGTGCAATATCTACAGCCACGTTCCGCTCATCGATTGATGACGATACCTTTGCGCATGTGAAACGTCAGTTCGAGGAGTTCTGACGCTGGTGATAGTTGCTGGACCATGGTGCTTATTCCGGGCCTTGGTGCGAACCCTGCGGGACGTGTGAAATGAGAGCGATCAAACTGATGGCAGACTATCAATGCTTCCCGCTGTGGGAGGCATCGCCCGGCGAGGTCGGCAATATTGATCCGGAGGGATTGCCAATCTGGCAGGACCTTAAGACGAAGCTTGCCAATTGGGCACGCCAGTACGACGAAACCCTAAACATGGACTATCCGCCGGATTCCGGATTCGAAAATGCCGCGGTGGAGGCCCAGTTCAAGCAAGAAGGTTATCTTCTTGCCGACCGGTTAAGAATGGAGCTGGGGCCAGAGTATGAAATAAAGATCCGTCTGTAGCCGACAAGCAGTATCAAACGAACCCCGCTTCGGCTGGATTCGTCGCTTCTGGCGGGGAGATCGGCACGTAGCGAGCACGGCGTGCCAGACGGTCAATGCACTGGTGCCGCAGGTGTACCTGCCGGAAGGCTATGCGCTGGCGCTGACCAAGCCGACCGGCGGCACCATCGCCGGCGACAACGTCTCGCTGGACATCGCGGGCCAACTGCGCAACAGCGGGGTGATCACGGCGGGCGACACGCTGAACGTGAAGGCGGGCAGTATCGATGCGGCCCCCAACATGGTGGACATCGGCACGTCGGCCTACCGGGTGCAGGGCGGCTGGAGCGTGATCACCGGGACGGTGGTGCAGCCGGGCGGGTTCATGAGCGCAATGCACATGAACATCGAGGCGGACAGCATCAATGCGGTCAACGATGCGTTCCTGATTCGCGGCGCCGACGGCAGGGTGGACGAGGCCGCAACCGTGGCTCTAGTCAATCAGCTGAAGGCCAACCTCGGGCTGAACTACACCGAGGGCACGGTMGCCGACGACATCCACACGCGGTTCATCAAGGAGAAGAAGGGGTTCGGGCCGCTAGCCCAGATCGTGATGATGGTRGCCGCGGTGGCCATCTCGATCGYGACGGCGGGGGCTGCGGCAACCGCCCTGGGCGCGACCCTCTCGACGCTGACGCTCGGCCAGGCGATGGCTGTGGCCGCGCTCTCGAGCATGGCGGGCAGTGCCTTCAGCCAACTTGCTTCGGGGCAGGGCCTGRATTTCGGGAAGCTGGCAACCGCGGGTGCCATTGGCGCGATCACGGCCGGCTTGACCAATGGCATCACCTTCGACGGCAGCAGCTTCGGGGTGAGTGCATGGGGGGAGTCCCTGAAGGGAACGAGTACCCTGGCAAACCTCGCTGGCACGAACAGCATCGGTGGTGTCTTGCAGGCGGCGCAGGATGGCGCGACGGGGACGCTCGCTCAGCAAGCCGYGGGCTTCGTKGGCACGGGCTTGATCAATGCTGGCGTCAGTACGGCGTTCAACGGTGGCAGCTTCGGCAATGCGCTCAAGGGCAGCCTGGTGGCACAGGCGGCGGCGCTGGGAGCCAA
>NZ_JBFTSG010000134.1:0-3111 GCF_056399885.1 Cupriavidus sp. 01L45
AGGCGCTCAAGACCTATTTGATGCTGGCCAACCCCGAACGCGCCGAGCCGGCTTTCCTGGCCCCGCAACTGGTGCAGCACTGGTCCACCGATGCCCGGATGACCCCGGGCGAGCGGCAGGATCTTGCCGAGCGTTTGCTCACCTTCTATGCGGAGCACTTGCAGTCCAACCCGGCAGGGCACATCGAGCCGCGGCCCGAACTGGTCGCCGGGGCCCGCCAGACGCTGCTGGCCGTGATCGGCGAGCGCAATGCCGAGGACACCGTCTATCGGGGCGTGATCCAGGCTTTTGGTGAGCACGCTGGCGGCAAGTATCCGGACCAGACCCTGGCCGCGCTGACCGCCGGCACCGATCCCCGGGGGCTGGTGCGAGCCGCGGCCATCGTGCCGGGGGTCTTCACCCGGCAGGCCTATGAGGGCTATGTCGCCCCCGCGATCGAGCAGGCCGCCAAGCGCACGGAGATCGCCAATGACTGGGTGCTGACCGACGGCAAGCCGCCATTGCAGACTGAGAGCCGATCGGCCGAAGCGCTGCAGGCGGCGCTGACCGAGCAGTACTTCGCCGATTACGCGGAGCATTGGCAGGGCTTCATGAACAGCTTGCAATGGGAGGCCGCGCCGACCCTGCCGGCCGCGATCGGGCAGCTCAAGCTGATGGCCGACGCGCGCCAGTCGCCGGTGATCGCGCTGATGAAGTCGCTCGAATACCAGGGCGGCGCCGGCGCCCGCAAGGACTCGCTGTCCGATACGCTGGTGGCCAAGACGCAGGACCTGCTGGGCAAGAAGCCGGCGGGGCCCGAGGTGGCGAAGCCGGACGCGGCGGGGCCGCTGCGCGCGGCCTTTGGCCCGGTGCTGCGGCTAGTGACGCAGGGTCAGCCCGGCAGCGCCAGCGCGGGCACCAGCGGTGACCTGAGTCTGCAACGGTTCCTTGACCGAGCGACGGCACTGCGYCTGCGTCTGCAGCAGGTCGGCAACAGCGCCGATGCCGATGCGCAGGCCCGTCAGATGGCGCAGGCGCTGTTCCAGGGCAAGGGCTCGGAACTGGCCGACACCCAGGCCTATGCGCARCTGATGGCGGCGAGCCTCGGCAGCCAGTGGGCGGGCATGGGCGAGACGCTGTTCGTGCGGCCCATCGCGCAGGCGACGCAGACGGTGCTGCGACCGGCGCAGGCGAGCTTGAACGACGCGTGGCGCCAAAGCATCGCGATGACATGGAGCCGCTCGTTCTCCGGACGCTATCCGTTTGCGGACACCGCCAACGATGCCTCGCTGGCCGAGCTGGCGCGCTTCCTGCGCCCGCAAAGCGGCTTGATCGGGTCCTTCCTCGGCACGCAGCTGGCGGGCGTGCTCGAGCTGCAGGGCGATCAGTGGCTGCCGGCAGCTACCGGCGGGCAGGCGCAGTCCTTCGATCCGGCCTTCCTCAACGCGATCAACACCTTGCAGCGCATGGCGGCGCACCTGCTGGCGCAGGGCGAGCCGCAGTACCGCTTCGAGTTCAAGCCGATCCCCACCCCGGGCCTGACCGACACGCTGCTGACGCTCGATGGGCAGACGCTGCACTACTACAACCAGCGCGAGACATGGCAGGCAATGCGCTGGCCGGGCAACAACCTGCAGGACCCGGGTACCCGGCTGCAATGGCAGACCGAGCGCGCCGGCACCAGCAAGAGCTACGAGTTCGGCGGCCGCTGGGGCCTGGTGCGGATGCTGGAGCGCGCGCACGTCGAACCGGTGGATAGCGCGAACTACCAGCTGACGTGGCAGGCGAGGCCGGACGCGCTGGATGCGCCGGAAACGCTAGAAGGGCCAGGCGCACCGAAGGCCCCTGCCGAGAACCGGGCCGATGCGCACGGTCGGACCTTCGCCGAAGATCCCGACAGCCTGACGGCGCGCAGCGCCCAGGCGCCTGTTGCGGCGGACGTGACCTATCCGGTGCGCTACCTGATGCGTACCGAGGTCGGGCAGGGGCCGCTGGAGATGCTGGCGCTGCGGGGCTTTGTGCTGCCAACGCGGATCTTCGTGGGCCGGGAGCCGCTGGCGGCGGCCCGCGATACACCCGCCCTGCGCAAGTAGAGATAGACAGGGACAAACGACAAACCATGTTCAACAAGCTCCTCAACGCGCTCTTCGGCGCGCGTGCCCCTGCGGATCTCGCTCGCTCCACACAGGCGCGCTGGGACCCATGGCTGCAACCCATCCGTCCCGACGCTCCGGCCGGCGACGATCCGGGCTACGACGACGACTTCCTCGCCATCAAGGAGGAGGTGGCCAAGCTGTCCGGCGTGAACGACACGCTGATTGTCGAGTCCGCCGAGCGGCTGCTCAAGCTGACCGCCAAGGACGTGCGCCTTGCCGTGTATTACGTCTACGGGCGCATGCGGCGCGATGGCGCCGAAGGGGTCGCCGCTGGCTTCGAGTTGCTGTCGGCACTGGTCGACCGTTTTGGCGCCCGGCTGCTGCCCGCCCGGGCCGAGAGCCGCAAGGCGGCACTCGAATGGCTGGCCGGCGCGACGTTCACGGACCGGCTCGACCGGGTGCCGGGCCTGGCCGGCGCGCAGCTGGAACGTACCCTGTCGGCACTGGCGCTGATTCTCGAGCGCACGGCGCAGTGGCCGGAACCGGCTCGCCCGGCGCTGGATGGGCTCATCCGTCGCTTCGAGGGCCGGGTCGAGTCACCGTCGGCCGCCGGCAACCCTGGTGGGGATGCGCCATCCGGGCCGGCGGCCGCCTCGGTCCTGCCAGCCTTGGGCGAGGTGGCCTCGACGCGCGATCTGCTGGATCGGGCGCGCCAGATGGCGCTGTACCTGCGCCAGCAACCGCAGGGCTACCTCGCGGCCTACCGCCTGATGCGCTGCGTACGGTGGGATACGTTGACCGAGATCCCGCCGCACGAGCACGGCGGCAAGACGCGCCTGGTGGCGCCGCGCGCCGAACTGCGCGCCCAGCTCAAGCGCCTGATGCTGCAAAAGCAGTGGCCGGAACTCCTCGACCGCGTCGAGCAGGCCTTCGCCGAAGGCGCGAATCATTTCTGGCTGGACTTGCAGTACTACGCCTTCACCGCCCAGGATCAGGCGGGTGGCGAGTATGCCCGCGCGCGCGACCTGCTCGCCAC
>NZ_JBFTSG010000135.1:0-2936 GCF_056399885.1 Cupriavidus sp. 01L45
AATCCGGCTCGTCCGCGTAATAGGCGGCGGCGCTCAGGATCAGATCGATCTCGTAGCGCATGGCGTCGTCCGGTGTCGCGTGGTGGAGGATTTTGCGCACTTGCGCCTCGGCCTGCTGATGACGCTCGCTCAGCGCCAGCGCCCATGCCACCGCGAGGCGCAGGCGTGGATGCTTGTCCAGTTCGGACTCGGGCAGCCATTTGAGCCATTCGAGCACGGCTGACAATTGACCGCGCGTCGCCGCCTCATGCAGGCAGCGCTGCGCCAGGCCGTAGGCGGTCTCGCGCTGGCCGCTGGCAAGCGCGTGGCGCGCGGCAGCTTCGGTCATGCCATGATCGGCAAGCCAGTGCATGGCGCGATCGTGCATCCCTTCGAGTTCCTGCGCCGGGAGGTCCGTCAGCCGGGCGCGCAGCGCATCGCGTGCCAATGCATGCAGGCGGAACCACTCGCCATGTTGGTCCGCGACGACAAACATCGGCGTGTCATGCATAAGACGCTGCAGGCGCTCCTTCGCATCCTGCAACCCCGTCACGGCGCGGCAAAGATCGGCATGCAACAACTCCACAATCGAGATACGCGTCAGGAATCCGGTATCCGCATCGGAGAGCCGGGCGAGCAGCGCGGTCACGAAGTGCTCGCGCATGCCGCCGGTGCTGTTGGCGAAGGCATCGATAGCGGCAACGGGATCGGGCGCATGGGTGATTGCGGCCAGCGCGAGTTGCAGGCCGAGCGGCCAGCCCTCGGTCGCGTCATGCAGCCTGGCGCTCGCGTCGGCTTCGACACTGGCGTCGAAGTGGCTGCCGATCAGTGCGATCGTCTCTTCCAGGCGGAAACGCAGCGTCCCGGCATCGACCTTCACGCACTGGTCATAGGGGCCCAGCCGCTCGATGACCGTGTCGAACCCGCCCCGGGCCGCCACCACGATGCGCAGGTTGGGTGGCAGGTTGTTGAGCAGGTAGATCAACGCATCGCGGCTGGATTCCGGCAGCCGCTCGGCTTCATCGAGTATCAGGACGATATCGAGCGCAACGTGCGCAATCTCCGCCAGCCACGCGGTGAAGCCTTCCAGCGGCCCGCGGGACGATCCATCCCCGTCCGGCAGCCGTCTGCCGAATGCTGGCCGCCCGCAGCCTGAGCGAATCGCGCTCGCGAGCCCTGTCAACAAGCGCCCCGGATCGTCATGCTCGTCCAATGACAGCCAGGCAACCGCGCTGCCGCGCATGATGTACTCGCGGTGCCACTGGATCAGCAGGGATGTCTTGCCGAAGCCGGCAGGCGCTTGCGCGATCGTCACGGGCCTGTCGACAAAGTGCTCGCAGTCCGAGCGCAGGCGTCGGCGCGCAAGGAGGTGGCGCGGTCCGCGCGGTGGACTGGTCTTGAGCGGGAATGCCGATGCTGTGACGCCAGTGCCACTGGTGGAATTTGTCATCGAATAAGCCCGGCAGGCTATGCCGTTCGCGTGGATGGGCAGAAGAGCCGGATGGGATGGGGCGGATCGCCAGTGCCGGCGATTATAGACAGGCCAGGCGCGTCGAAGGCCGCTCCCAGGGATATCCCTGTGCCGTTCCCCCCCGCCGCTGGGGGGAGCCTCCCACCCGCACGCTCCTAACATCCAATCCATGCAATACAACCACGAAAGTGATGCAATGCCGGCAACCAACCACGCAATCGCGACGACGCCAGGCGCCAATCCCGGGCCTGCAGCGATCACAAGGTTATCCACGGCTATGCATGCCATGCGCCGGCAGGCACAAGCGCCCGCCAATGCATCCATCTCGCTCTGACCCGAAACCGGCCTCGAAACATGTTCCGCCATCTGTTTGTTCCTGTCGATCCTAGCGATCACGGCGCCAATGCAACGGCGCAAGCCATCGCACTGGCTCGCAGCCACGGCGCGCGCATCAGCTTCCGGTACGCGCAGGCGGCAGGCGCGCGCGGCCCGTCGCAGGCCCGCGAGGCACTCGTCCGTGCCGATGCGGCAGCGCGTGCGCAAGGCTTGACAAGCACGGTGGCCAGCATCGTTGCCGAGCAGCCGGCGCGCGCGTTACTGGCCGCGGCGGACCAGGCGGGCTGCGACGCGATTGTCCTCGCCCATGGCACGGGGCAACTCGCGGAGCTGTCCTCCGCTGCCCGCCACATGCTGGTGCATGCCCGCATTCCGGTGCTGTCAATCGGCGCCAACTGCGTACCCGCGCCCATTCCGGCTATCGATCTGCTGCACAGCGAGTACAAGCGCCTGACCGCGCTGCTGCATGCCTGGCTGAACCTCCTCGAAACGCCGCCCCCGCCGGGCGCGTCAATGGCCTCGGCTCCGCTGCTGGCGGCGATCGAGTACGTTCGCTTGGTGGTCCATCCGCTGCTGCAGCGCAAGGAGGTCACGTTATTCCGCCGCCTGGGCCGGCGCAGCGAGGCCATGCGCGCGGAACTGGACGAGTTGTCCCGCCAGCACTTGCGTCAACAGAGCCTGCTGGATGAGCTTGCCACGCAAGTGGAGCAAGCCGACGGCAGCGCCCCCGCCTTTGCGGCGCTAGCCCAGGCCGTCGAGCAGTATGCCCGCCAGGTATGGGAATACATGGGCCGCGAAGAAGGCGTTGTGCTCCCGGCGGCGCGCCGCCACTTGACCGAGGGCGATTGGAACGATGTGCATTTGGCACTGACCCCCGCAGTGACTCACCACGTCGGGATACGCTCCGACGCCAGCTTTGCAGAGCTGCTGACGCAATTGACTCTGCCCCAACCCGACAAGGACTAAACATGCAATTCCTCGACGATTCCCTGCACCCCGAGAACCAGGACAAAGTGGTCATCACCGTGGCGCCTTACGGCCCCGAGTGGATGCCGGCGGATTTCCCCGAAGACATTCCGGTGACGATGGAGGAACAGGTGCAAAAGGCCGTTGACTGCTACAACGCCGGTGCCACGGTGCTGCACCTCCA
>NZ_JBFTSG010000136.1:0-4303 GCF_056399885.1 Cupriavidus sp. 01L45
GGTTCTTCAGGTTCTTCAGACTTTCGTGTGGGTAGGTAGTACGCTTTCGCGCATGGCTTGGTAAGGAGGTGTGCGATGGACAGCGTGGAACTGTACCGGCAGCTGCTTGGCGTGACTGCGCCATGGACGGTGGAGCGTGTCGACCTGGACGTGGCGCGGCAGCATGTCGAAGTGCATGTAGGGCACTTGGAGGGACAGCGTTTTTCGTGCCCCGAGTGCGGGAAGGAATTGGCGGTCTATGACCACCTTGGAGAAYGGGTGTGGCGACACCTGGATAGCTGCCAGTTCCTGACGTATCTGCACGCGCGGCCTCCGCGAGTGTCGTGTCCGGAGCATGGCGTGAGGCAAGTGAGGATGCCGTGGGCGGAGGCTGGGAGTCGGTTTACGCATCTGTTTGAAGCGCTGGCAATCGACATATTGCTGGCAACGAATGTCAAGCGAGCCGCGGAGATCTTGCGCATTACGTGGGACGAAGCCTGGCACGTGATGGAAAGAGCTGTATTGAGGGGGCGGGCGGCGAAAGCCAACGAGATGCCCCGGCTGATGGGCGTGGATGAAAAGGCAATCGCCAAGGGACATCGCTATATGACGCTGGTGTGCGATCTGGAAGAAGCGACGGTGGAATACATCGGAGAAGAGCGCAAGCAGGCCAGCTTGGCCGCTTACTTCGAGGCTTTCCCGGTGGCGTATCGGGAGGCCATTGACGCTATCAGCCTGGACATGTGGCCGGCCTACATCAACGCCTGCCAGGCCAATGTGCCTGGCGCAGACGAGAAGATGGTCTTTGACCGCTTCCACATCATGCGCCATGTCATTGAGGCGGTGGACAAAGTCAGAAAGCAGGAGCACAAGGCGTTGCTGAAAGCCGGAGACGACACCCTCGCCCGCAGCAAATACCTGTGGCTGACCAACCCGGAGAACATGCTGGAGCCGACCAGGGAACGCTTCAATGCACTGAGGACGATGGAGCTGAAAACAGCTCGAGCCTGGGCCTTGAAGGAGGCGCTGCGGGGGCTGTGGAATTACCGCACCACCGGCTGGGCCACACGCTTCTGGAGGCGCTGGTACTTCTGGGCGACCCATAGCCGGCTGGCGCCGATGATTGACGCCGCCCGGCTGATCGCCCGCCACTTGCCGAATGTGCTGACCTACTTCAAACATCGCATCACCAATGCCGTTGCCGAGGGGTTGAATTCCAAGATCGCCACTGTGCAGAAGCGAGCCTGCGGCTATCGCAATCCGGACCACTTTAAGATCGCCGTCTACTTCCACTGCGGTGGTCTCAACCTACATCCAGCTGCGCTGACCCACACGAAAGTCGGATGAACCTCCCCACCGCGTGGCCGCAGCGGCTGGATCCAGCCGCACGCCACCGGACCAGGAACTTACCGAGTTTTCGATCGAAACGGATGGTGGAATCCCCGTGCCGTTGCAACTCGGGCTTCCCGCGCTGGATGAGTTCCCGCGAAAACTATGGACGAGGTTGATGGCTCGGCAAATACGCAGCGCCGGCTCGCTGACCAGGCCGGCGTCAGCCGGATTTGGCCCGCTGCGAGAAGCGTTGGCCGCTTACCTGCAGCGCTCACGGGGCATCGACGCCCAGCCGCACCAGGTGTTCGTCGTGCCGGCATATACGGCCAGCCTTGCGCTGATTGTGGATGCGCTCAGGCTGGCGGGCGAAAGCGCCTGGGTTGAGGATCCCAGCTACCCTCCGACAGCCCAGTCACTCAGGCGCCTGAACCTGCAGGTCCGGAATGTGCCAGTGGATGATCATGGCCTCGACGTCGAATTTGGGCGTCAGCATTTTCCAGAGGCGCGCCTGGCCGTAGTGACGCCATCGCACCAGAGCCCGACTGGCGTGGCACTGACACTGCAACGTCGCGTCGAACTGCTCGACTGGGCCGGTGAGCGGGGCGCATGGATCATCGAGGACGACTACGACGGCGAGTTTCGTTACCGCGGCCACCCGTTGCCGGCCCTGAAGAGCCTGGACACATGCGACCGGGTGATCTATTGCGGCACGCTTAGCAAGGTGCTGTACCCGGGACTACGGCTCGCTTACGTGGTCGTGCCACAAAGTCTGGTGCCGACCATGAATCTGGCCTGCAGGCGCATGGTGCATGGCGGCTGCCCCGAACTCTTGCAAGCCGTGGCGGCGGAGTTTATTGCGCAGGGACACTTCGCCCGGCACATCAAACGCATGCGCACGCTTTACGCACGACGACGCGCAATGCTGGCCGAGGCGCTGGCGCCATACAAAACGGACGGCTTCACTGTTTGCCTGCAGGATGGCGGCATGCACCTTCTGGTCGACGTCAGGGACGATCTTGACGATCTGGCGATGGCCCGCCGCGCGCGCGAGGCAGGATTCGCCGTCCATTCGCTGACCGCCTGGCGGCATGGTGCGCCAGGGCGGCGTGGCTTGATGATGGGCTTTACCAATCTGCGCAGTCAGACTGAAGCCGATCGCCTGGTTGCCGAACTGATGCGCGCGCTGAAAGCATAGGCGATCGTCATGGGACGCTTGGCAAATAATCAACCAGTCGTCTATTGCTCTCCGCATCTGCTTAGCAACTATTGCGACATGCCAAGACCCGCCAACCCCGAGATCCGTAGCCGGCTGCTCATCGACGGTGCTCGTGTGATTCACAGCGCCGGTTTCAACGGGTCTGGCGCGGGACATCGTCGGTGCCACCGATGTTCCCAAGGGATCCTTCTACAGCTATTTCGACAGCAAGCAAGCCTTTGCCGCCGAAGTGCTCGAAGCCTATTGGGATTCCATTGAACAATGCCATGCCAAAGTAATGTATGACGCGCGCATCGCGCCGTTGGCCAGGATCGGAAAGTTGTTCGAGTTGCTGGTGGCGGACCACGCGGCACAAGATTTCACGCTCGGATGCCTTGTGGGCAACCTTTCTCTCGAATTGTCCAATACCAGCGGTGAAGTCCGAACGGCTCTGGAGCGCATTCTGGCGCGCTGGGAAGGCATGATCACATGCCTGCCTTGATGAGGCCAGGCTGCGCCAGGAACTGCGGCGGACGTAGATTCCGAGCAGCTCGCGTCCATCATTATCGAAGCCTGGGAAGGGGCGGTCCTGCGCAGCAAGGTCCAGCGCAATGGCGACGCCTGCCGACGATTTCAGCAAGTCACCCCCAAGCGGTTGTTGTACTGAAATTTTTTTGCGGCCTTAAAAAGACGACTGATCATATATATCAGGCACTGCGCACTCGCGCCAATAGATCACCTGGTCGACGCGCTAGCAACCATAGGTCATGCCGCCCCATGTCGATGGCCCAGTCGAAAACGATAAAGATGTGCCTGTTGCCTGTGTCATCGCCCAACTACATTGAAGCCTGCACAAACCAGCATGCATCGGCACCATGACCAAGAACCTGACGCTCAGACATATTCAAGGCAACGCGCGCACGCGCCAATAAAGGAGTCTCACCATGTCTTCAGATCGCAGCCTCGATCAAGGCCTATCGCGACGTAACCTGCTGGTGGGCAGCGCGGCCGCCGCCAGCGCGCTGGCGGCTTCCAGCTTGCCCGGACCTGCTGCGGCGGCACCGTCGGCAATGGGATCGAGTCCCTCAACGGCACGCGGCAAGGCCTCAGGCAGCTACATCACGGCAAAGGACGGCACCCAGCTCTAAGATGAACACCTATGCCGACGATCTGGCCACTGTGTTCGAAACCCTTGACCTGCGGGACGCCATCCTGGTGGGYTTCTCCACGGGKGGAGGCGAGGTGGCCCGGTACATCGGCCGGCATGGGACGCGACGCGTTTCAAAGGTGGTGCTGGTTTCGGCGGTGCCGCCTCTGATGGTAAAGACTGCCGCCAATCCGCGCGGACTGCCAATCGAAGTATTCGACGGCCTGCGTGCCGCACAACTTGCCAATCGGTCGCAGTTCTACAAGGACGTGCCGGCGGGCCCGTTCTATGGCTTCAACCGTCCCGGTGCAAAGCCGTCGCAGGGGTTGATCGACGCATGGTGGGCGCAGGGCATGCAGGGTGGACACAAGAGTACGTACGACTCGATCAAGGCATTTTCGGAAACCGATTTCACCGAGGATCTCAGGAAGATCGACGTGCCGACCCTGATCATCCACGGCGACGACGATCAGATCGTGCCGATCGACGCCGCCGGACGCGCATCGGCAAAGCTCGTCAGGAACGCGAAGCTGATCGTCTACCCCGGTGCGCCGCATGGGCTCACCGACACGCACAAGGACAGGTTCAACGCCGACCTGTTGGCATTCATCCGTAGTTGAAACGACGCCGAATCTGCCGGACCCCACAAT
>NZ_JBFTSG010000137.1:0-3439 GCF_056399885.1 Cupriavidus sp. 01L45
TTTTAGAAAGTATTGTCATGTGAGACAATGCTTTCATGAAATGCAAACGAAACTCGGATGCTCGGTCGATCGAGCATCAAGCCTTGCAGGTAATGCGGCAGCAGGCAGTGAAGGCTATTCGCGAAGGTCAGACGGTAGAAAGCGTGGCTGCGGCCTTTGGTGTCAATGTGCGCAGCGTCTATCGCTGGCTGGCCGACTTTGCCAACGGCGGGCAGACGGCGCTGCTGGCTAAGCCGATACCCGGCCGCCCACCAAAGATCAGCGCCGAGGAAATGCGCTGGCTGGCCAAGGCAATCAGGGACAACACGCCGCTGCAGTACAAGTTCGAGTTCGGGCTGTGGACGCTGTCGCTGATCGGTGAGCTGATCCATCGCCAATTCGGCAAGAAGTTGTCGCTGGCCTCGGTCAGCCGGATCATGAAGCTGCTGGGATTCAGTGCGCAGAAGCCGCTCTATCAGGCTTGGCAGCAGGACGCCAAGCTGGTGCGGCAGTGGGAAATTGAGACCTATCCGGAGATCCGGGCTCAGGCGCGAGCGGCGGGCGCAACGATCTACTTCGTGGATGAGGCGGGCATTCGCTCGGATTATCACACCGGTACGACTTGGGCGCCGCGTGGCCAGACACCTGTGGTTGGCGTGACCGGCCGGCGCTTCTCGCTGAACATGATCTCGGCAGTCAGTCCACGTGGGGAGTTCCGTTTCATGGTGCATGACGGCTCCGTCAATACGACGGTGTTTATCGAGTTTCTCAAGCGATTGATGATCGGCGCGACCAAGCCGGTTTTTGTGGTGGTGGACGGGCATCCGGTACACAGAAGCAAGCTAGTCAAAACATACGTCGAAAGTGAGCAAGGCCGGCTGAAGCTGTTCTACCTGCCGCCGTATTCTCCTCATCTGAACCCCGACGAGCAGGTGTGGGCGCACGTGAAGCGGCAAGTCTCCAAGCGTTTAGTCCAGGGAAAGAACGAAATGAAGAAATTGGCGAGAAGTGCGTTACGTCGCATTCAACGACTGCCTGAGTTAGTCAAGTCGTTCTTTCGCCAGCCGGAGTGCCAATACGCTGCGGCCTGACAATACTTTCTGAAAAGTTAGTACCGCAGTGCCGGTCGGAATCGGTGAGGCGGGACCGATCCTGGTCGATTTTGCCTTCCGCACGTGGGTGACAGGGATGGATTTTCGGGAAGCCGTAACCGGACGTCTGCCACAATTTGGACAACGCAGGCACTTGGACGCCGTTGCATAAGGGAAGGATCTTATCGTGAAAGCGCTGTATATGGCATTGCTGTTGGCATCTCCGAGCGTGGTGAGTGCCGGGACCGACGTGCTGAGGGCCGCCGATGTATTGACCTACCGTCAACTAAAAGCTGAGGGATTGACGGACGCGCAACGTGACAGCTACTGCTGCTCGTCTTCGAACGGGAAGGGCTTTACCAGGACAGATATGGTGTCCTTCAGACCTCAAGACGGATACTTCGTGAGGGTCACCGTCGACGCGCAGGCACTTGCCAACGAGAAGTTGGGCATGTCCTGCAAATCGCGCGGCTTCTTCAATCCGACAACCCAGTGCTCAAAAGAAGAGTTAGATGGGAAGGTGCAGAAGCTTCTCGACAACACGATCTACGGCAATCTCTACGGGAAGTACAACAACAGCTGGGCCATGTTCGAGGCGGATGGAACGCCTGTTCCGAGCACCGAAAAGTTTGGTGGGCATCATGTGTATCGGTTTGAACGGAAAAATGGAGTGGACACTCTCATTTTGGGACCTGTCCTGAAGCGTCCCGCGAGGCTGCAACTCAAATTCAATAGCAGCAGACCGGCGCAAGAAATCAGCATCAGAAACTGACGGTCGGGGCTACCCTTTATCGTGGGACAGTCCTTCTTTCCGGGACCCTTGCCAAGGCAAGCCGATCAGTTGGAGCGATGAAAGCTGCCCTGCTGTACCGCACCTGGGCGCTTGATTTTGAGCCAGTCCGAGGATTCGCCCGCCACGTAGGCGCTGCCGGCCCGCTTGGCGACCACGCCCTCTAAGTTCAGGCTCAGCACGGCGCTGAAAAGCCATTCGCCATCAGGATCGCTGTCCACGAAAAGGATGCTTCGCTCAGCGCCGGCTAGGAGATCGCGCAATCGGCGCTTGCGCTCCTCGATGGGAAGGGCGCGAATGTCTTGCCCCTTGTGGGCTAGCAGATCAAAAGCACATAGGACCACAGGATCGGCGCTAGGGTACCAGCGCCGACGCAGGGCGCGCGCATGTACCCGATTGAAGTCTGATCGACCAATCTCGTCAAGCACGGTCACCTCGCCGTCTAAAATATGCGCCCCAGGCGGTAAGTTCGATAGCGCGGCCGCCAGCTCGGGAAACCAGGCCGTCGCATCCGCACCGCCTTGCGTCTTCAGCGCGACAGGGCTGGTCGCGGCCAGCATGCGGTACCCATCTTACTTTTATATGCAACTCGTTTAGTGTTGCGATCGGCTGAGTGCTGAGGCTGGAACCATTGTTTCTATTGGCTCAGCATGAACGTACTCATGCCAAGCAGCCCGGACTCCATGGCGATCACCATACCTCGCAAGCAATTGGCGCAGAGTCTCTTCCTCGCTACGGAATCCAAACACCTGGAGCTGCCTATCAAATAGCTTGAAGTACGGTTGCTCGCTGGGCCGCCATGGTAGGTACAGCTCAATGTGGAGATCCTGCAGTAGCCGAAACTCCTTGCTTTGCTGTATCTGCCGAGCCAACTGATTGGAGCCTCTCCTAGCCGTGAAGTACCTGAGTCCTGCCTTCAATAGGCCTTGATTGACTGTGCGCTGCATTTCGGAGTAGGCGGCTTCGTGCAGAAAAATCGCTTGGATCGCATTCCGTATCTCTTCGGACTTCTCCCTTCGTAGCCGCTGAATGGCAACGAACCTGCCGAACTGCCAGCCCTGTTTCCAATTCGCGGGTGCGGTAACCCGTTCGATGTTTGCTTCCTGGTCTACCGGTACATACTCGTACGGGCACGTTTCCGCCGCTAGGCCTCCCTGCGCAGAACTGAAACCTTGGAGAAAGTGCTTTTCGCTGGTCTCTTTCACAGACATACAGTGGTCGCGATAGTGGCTCGTGGATAGCAGAACATAGCACGGCCAGGCAACACTGCGATCCCTGCCGCGTCGGCGTTCTTCCACAGCGCAATGGGCGCGCTGGAGGATTGCCCGCATCAGTGGGACGTGACCGGGGTCTTACCGACCCTTGCGGGTTCAAGCGCAACACCGCTTTTCGTCAAACGCAACGGCCAATACGTGGCGGCAGTGCTCTGATGTCGATGGCGGTGTGAATCCGCACAAATCTGRCGGCGTCAGATATCGGCGGCGTCGCGTGAGCGAGCGTCGAGATTCGGCACAGGTCTGCCTCGGGATATCAGGATAACGATGGAGAGAGAGTTGACGCTGGGCGCGTCGTAGGGAGC
>NZ_JBFTSG010000138.1:0-2579 GCF_056399885.1 Cupriavidus sp. 01L45
CAGGCGAACAGCGTATTGAGGATCACCATCGCGTGCCGCGCGCTGGCCGGCAGGCGAACAGCGTATTGAGGATCACCATCGCGTGCCGCGCGCTGGCCGGGGAGAGCGGGCCGGCGAACGGCCGCCAGTCCGGCGCRCCGCGCGCGAGCTTTTTGCGCGACGCCATGACCCAGCGCCAGGCGGGCTGGGGATCGGCCAGGAAACGCTCGTACAGCAGCAGGTCCTCATGGGTGAGCGACGACAGCGGCTTGCCGTGCTGCATCACGGCCCACAGCAGCAGCCGCTCCACCTCGCGCCGATAGGTCTGCAGGGTGGCCGGCGTGTCGGTATAGCGTGCCAGCCAGGCGGTGACGGCGGCCAGATCGTCAGTGGCCGAGATCTGCGGGGTGCCGCCGCGCGCCCGGTTGCTGCCGGCGGCGCCGGACAGCGCGGCGGGCAGGCGCAGGCGCTCGATCGGGGTGGCGGGTAGGGCCGTGAAGGCAGTGTGGGGGAGCGCGGTGGGTTCCATCGGTGCGGCGGGCGTCATGGCGTGAGCGTAGACGTAATTATAGACAGAAGCCCACTTATGTCTAAATATTTTCAATATTACTCAATAAATTCACGTATTACGTAGTAATATTTATTGAAACTGACCTCGTGCGCCGCCCAAACATGACTGCCAGCCCCGAATCCACGCCGCTCGACGCCGCTCCCGACGCCGCCCTGCAGGCCACGCTCGCCGCCGACGTGGCGACCCTGCGCTCGCAGCTCCCCGAGACCCGCGCGCTCTACCGCGAGGTCTGCGCCCTGTTGTTCTTCCGGTACGGCATCACGCCCACCGCCAACAAGCTCTACGGTTTGGTGCGCAAGGGCAGCATGGGCACGCCCACCGAGGTGCTGGCGCAGTTCTGGGCGGACCTGCGCGGCAAGATGCGCGTGACCATCGACCACCCCGGGCTGCCGGAGGCGCTCAAGGCGATCGCGGCCGACGCCGTGCAGTCGATCTGGCAGGCCGCCAACGAGGCGGCCGCCGGCGAATTGGCCGCCTTGCGGGCCGAAGCGCGGCTGCAGGCGAGCGAGGCGGAAGCGCAGCGCGACCTGGCGCGGGCCGCGGTGGTGGTGGCCGAGCAGGAGACCGCCGCCGTGCAGGCCGGGCTCGACGCGGAGCAGAGCGCACGCGCGGCGCTGCAGGGGGAACTGGACGCCGAGCGCCAGGCCCACGCCGCCGCGCGGGCGCGTCAGGAGGCGGGGCAGCGCCAGATCGAGGCGCTCGAGCGGCAATTGGGAGAGTTGCGTACCCAATTCTCGACGGAGCTGGAACGCACCCGCGAGCAGGTGGCCGTCGCACAGGAGCGGGCCAGTGCCACCGAACGCCGCGCGCTGCGCGAGATCGACCAGGAACGCACGCTGCGCCAGAAGGGCGAGCAGGTGGTCGCGGACCTGCGCACCGAACTGGCGGCCGTGCAGGTGAGGGCGCAAGACGCCGCCGTGGCCGGCGCGGAGGCGCGGGCGCGGTTGCAGGCCGAGCGCGACACGCTCAGCCGGCAACTGGCGGAGGCAGAGCAGGCGCTCGGACGAGGGCAGACGGCGCAAGAAGGGCTGCGGGCCGAACTGGCAGCGGCACTAAGACGGGCCGAGCGCGCGCAAGCGGAAGCCAATGCGACGCGCCACTTGGCGACCGCCAGGCGCCGCGCGCCGACCACACGCACCAAGTTCAAGCCGGGGTCGGCCTGAGGGGGGGCACCCGAGGGAGGGGATTTGTCCACCGCGCCACGGGATAAGCCTGTGCGCAAACCGTGCGAGGACCAGATGCCCGGCGGGCTCCTCGGGTCTGATTAATTTTTGAGCGGCGGGGTGACCACGTGATTCCCAATCCCCAAGGGAGCTGGTTGCGTTACACCAGCGATCCGCCGGAACAATGTTGAGGCCTAACCGTCTTTGAGACGACAACGCAGGATCCTGCTCCGCAGCTTCCTCAAATCTGTGCACCTAAAATGATGTCGATCGAAATCGAGCGCGCCGAAGCGATTACCTGGATCCGCATCCAGCTGGCTCAGCATGGGCTGAGCCTGTCCCACCTGCAGGCCGCCGGCTGTTTTTCCGAGCCGCCACCGGCGACGTTGCCTGGTGTGGTGCGCTACCGCAACGCGCACGGGCAGGGCTGGGACGGCCGCGCCGCAATGCCCGACTGGCTGCAGCGGGCGGTCAATGCAGGGCAGACCGTGGAACATTTCCGCGTGCCCGTCGCGGAAGCCACGGGGCGCGCCGGGAAGGGGAGTTCCCATTGTGATGAGCCAGGAGGATCTGCAAAAGGCAGGTCTGGAGGCGCTAGGGAAGAAGTGGGCGTGATGCGTGGTTGGCGAAATCGGTAATGGACGGCCTTCCGAGGGCGCCGTCCGAGAATACACCACTGCCGTTTCCGCGCCGATGCCATGCCCCGCCATTGACAAGCGGAACTTCATTAGCTGTCGCATCTGCTGCTCTCAAGAAACAAAAATAACGGTTCTTCAGACTTTCGTGTGGGTAGGTAGTACGCTTTCGCGCATGGCTTGGTAAGGAGGTGTGCGATGGACAGCGTGGAACTGTACCGGCAGCTGCTT
>NZ_JBFTSG010000139.1:0-2421 GCF_056399885.1 Cupriavidus sp. 01L45
GGGACCCAAACTCGCAACCCAAACTCGCATCGCCTTAAGGCGATACTCAAACATGGGTCCCTCTTTTCCGCTCTTTTCGCCGGATCCCGAGGCGCCCCATACGGCCTGGTACACCTTGACGGCTCGCTTCGCATCGCTTGGGGGGCTCGCTTCGCATCGCGTGATTTGCGCGGTTTGCGGGCTGTCGCCGGGTGCTGGATTTACTTCTTGATATCGGCTTCGGCCAGCACCTTCAGATCSTCGCCGGCAAGCAGTTCCTGCAGGGCCTGCAGTGCTGCCACGCCAGCGGCGGTGTCCTGCTCGCCATTGCCGCCGCTCAGGCCGATGCCGCCGATCACTTCGCCGTTGACCACGATCGGGAAGCCGCCCACGAATACCGCGAACTTGCCCTCGAAGCTCCACTGGATGCCGAAGGCTTCATTGCCCGGCAGCGCGGGGCCGTTCGGCGCCTGGTTGAACAGGTGGGTCGAGCGCTTGTGACCGGCGGCCGTGAAGGCCTTGTTCCAGGCGATCTGCGGGCCGGTGATGCGTGCGCCGTCCATGCGCTCCAGCACCAGCGGGTAGCCGCCGTCGTCGACCACGCAGATCGATTCCAGTACGCCGATTTCCTCGGACTTGCGGATGGCTGCCGCCACCATGTGACGGGCTTCCTTCAGTTCCAGCTTGATGGCTTTTCTCATGTCCTGCTCCTGCTTGATGCGTGAATGCTGCGTGAATGCCGGTTGGTTTGCGGGCGCGCTGGTTCAGCAGCCGCGGTAGACGGTCTTGATTTGCGTGTAGAACTCCAGCCCTGCCCGGCCCGACTCGCGGAACGTGGAGGTGCTGGATTGCTTGAGCCCGCCGAACGGCGCGTTGATCAGGTTGCCGGTAGTGGTGCGGTTGATCTTGACCGTGCCCGACTGGATGTCGTGCGCGAAGTCATGCGCATAACGCGGGTTGCTGGTCACGATGGCGGCCGACAAACCGTATTCAGTGTCGTTTGCCTTGGCAATGGCATCGGCGTAGCTGCTGGCTTCGATGATGGCGATCACCGGCCCGAAGATTTCCTCCCGGGCAATGCGCATCTGCTGCGTGACGTCGGTGAAGATCGCCGGCGAGACATAGAAGCCCTTGTCGTATTGCTCGCCGCCCAGGCGGTCGCCGCCGCACAGGTGCGTGGCTTCGGCCTTGCCGGCCTCGACAAAGCCGAGCACGGTTTCCAGTTGCTTGCGCGTGGCGAGCGGGCCGACGTCCATGCCAGGCGTCACGCCGCTGCCGATCTTCAGCGTCCTGACCTTGGCCAGCAGCTTCTCGGTAAAGGCTGCCTTGACCGATGCCATGACCAGCACGCGGCTGGTGCCGGTGCAGGCTTGTCCGCTCAGCGACAGGCCGCCCTTGATGGTGAGATCCACGGCGCGGTCCAGATCGGCGTCTTCCATCACGATCAGCGGGTTCTTGCCGCCGAGCTCCATCTGCGTGCGCGTGCTCAGCGACACCGAGCGATGGATGTGCTGGCCAGCCGCGGTGGAGCCCGTAAAGGAAATCGCGCGCACCGCCGGTGCTTCGGTGATCGCCGCGCCCACGTCGCCGGCACGGCCGGTAATGAAGTTGAGCACGCCCTTGGGGATGCCGGCTTCGACAAAAGCCTGCGCCAGCCGGTAGCCGCTCAGCGGCGCATCCGACGAGGGCTTGAACACCACCGTGTTGCCGGCGATCAGCGCCGGCGCAATCTTGCGCGCCGGAATCGAGACCGGGAAATTCCACGGCGAGATCACGGTCACCACGCCCAGCGGCTCGCGCTGGCTGTAGACGATCATGTCGGGATCGTCCTGGGGATAGGTCTCACCCGAGAACGACTGCCCCTCCACCGCGTAGAAGCGGATGGTCTGCGCCGAGCGCAGGACTTCGTCCTTGCTCAGGTTGAGCGCCKTGCCCTCTTCGCGCGTGAGTTCCTCGGCAATCTGGTCGGCGTGCGCTTCGAGGTAATCGGCGGCGCTGTTGAGGATCCTGGCGCGCTTGGTGATCGGGGTTTTCTTCCACGCGTCGAACGCGGCCGCGGCGGCGGCCACGGCGGCCTGCGCGTCTTGCGCCGTCGAGGCCTGGAAGCGGCCCACGATGTCGCCGGTATCGGCCGGGTTGACGTTGTCGAAAGTGCGGCCGCTGGCGCTCTTCGACCACTCGCCGTTGATGTAGTTGGTGAATTCGTCTGTCTTTGCCACTGCCATGATGTCCAAGCCTTTATCCGGTCGGGCCCCGGGCGGGGCCGTCCATTTCCAATGCGATGCTGCTTTTCCGTCCAGGGACGCGCTCAGGCGGCCATGCCCAGTTCAGGCAGGGAGATCTCCTGGGCGACGTAGTCGTGATAGAGCGCGGTGGTGTAGAGCAGGCGCATCTGTGCGCCGATCTCGCAGATTTTCAGGCAGCGCTGCTGCAGCTCGGGCG
>NZ_JBFTSG010000140.1:0-2395 GCF_056399885.1 Cupriavidus sp. 01L45
ATGCAACCGGATAACCTTGGCCCGCGCCAAAAAGTGAACTTTAAATCCCTCAATCTTTTCGTGGCCAGCAGCTTTGTGCTTGCTGTTGCCATTGCCGCCGTAGGGGCCGGTGCGCTCCATGAAATGCGCCAGGACGCGTATGCCCGCGCACAGGAAGGGGCCGCCAATCTCTCGCTGATCCTGGAGCACGATATCGCCCGCAATCTGGAAATCTATGAGCTGTCGATGCACTCCGTAATCGACGGCGTCAAAGATCCCGAGATTCTCCGGTTGCCTCCCGCCATCCGCCAGCTAGTGTTGTTTGACCGTTCCACAACCGCAACGGACATGGGCTCCCTGCTGGTGACGGACGAGCAAGGCCACCTTGTGCTCGACTCCCGCTCGATCCCTCCCCGTCCCGTCAATCTTTCTGACCGCGATTACTTCAAGGTGCATCGCGATTCGGCCACTGCCGGACTGTATGTCAGCCAGCCGTTCCAGCCTCGCCTGACGGACGGTGGCCAGTCGATCGGCCTTAGCCGAAGGTTGTCGCACGCAGACGGCAGCTTTGCCGGCATCGTCGTCGGCACGCTGCGTACCCACTACTTCAGGAGGCTGTTCGAAGGGACGAAGCTTGGCCCGGGGGGCACCATCACGCTGCTGCGGGACGATGGCATCGTTCTCATGCGGCGCCCGTATGAGCCAAGCACCATCGGGCGGAGCATTGCCAGCAGCCCGTCCTTCGCTCCGCTTACTCAAGCTTCGCAAGGATCCTATGTCGGCACTGCCGCACTGGATGGCACTGAACGTCTATATAACTTCCACCACGTTACCGGTTTCCCGCTCGTGGTTGTCGTTGGCCTGTCGACCGACTACGTTTATGCGGAATGGCGCAAAAGGGCGTGGCTGTTCGGCGGGCTTATCCTTGCCCTCGACGCCATGCTCATCGCGCTCTCGGTGCTGATTTCCCGGCAGTTCAGGCGCAGGCTGGCGATGGAAAAACACCTGCGGCTCATGGTCAATACGGACGGCCTGACGGGTATCGGCAGCCGGCGCGCCCTGGATGAAGCCGCCGACATTGAATGGCGCCGAGCATGGCGCAACCAGCAGCCCTTGTCCTTGCTCATGATCGATGTCGATCATTTCAAGAACTTCAACGACCACTACGGGCACGCGGGCGGCGACGATGCGCTGGCTGCGGTTGCCCGCTGCATAGCCGACAGTATCCGCAGGCCTGGCGACTATGCCGCCCGCTACGGCGGCGAGGAATTCGCCGTGCTGTTGCCCAACACCGGCATGCAAGGCACCATCGCCGTGGCCGAGAAAATTCGCTCGGCAGTCGAGAGCCTGGCGATCCCAAATTTGGGGAGYGCCAACCAGGTGCTTACAGTCAGCATCGGTGTGGCTATCGCAGAGGACCGCGCGCGTTTCGCTAGCCTGCGGGTCTTCTTCAATGCAAGCGACGAAGCGCTATACGAGGCGAAGGCGTCTGGGCGCAATCGTGTGGCCATCGCCGCGGACGAAGCACGAAGGAGCGTGGCCAAAATCGCGGCCCAGGACGGCTAGAGGGTAAAAGAAAGCCGCGCCCGGCCCGTCCGGCCAGTAACCAGTTGCTGAGGTCAAGGCGCCACGCCTAGGCGCGGGCGCCGGGCTTCCGGCTCTGTCGAGAACTGGATACGCAACTCCTGCAACTGCCGCGCGAGCGCATCGCTTTGACGCTTGCCCTGCTCCTGACGCGCCTGCGTGGCCGCGTGGGCCCGACGCTCGGCGTCCCGCGCTCCGATGTGCGGGCCTGGCGTGTCGCGTAATTGCAGACACCCGGTGTCTGTTGTGTTGGTTTTTGCCCGCCAGACCAAAGCCACCGCGCACCGTGCGCTGGCGCCATTTTCCCCGCCTCGAAAGATTTCTTCCCACGTCCCGCCTGCGTTTGCGGGCGATTCACGCTGACCTGGCCCGCCTTGGCACACTCCATGCGTTTGTACCTCCCGAGCGCAGAAACAATGCTCGAACCAACCGAACCCAAGTCCCAACCGCTCCCAAGGAGAATTGCCATGACTACCACCCTCGCCATCAAGGACCTGTCCGTCACCGAAGAACTCGACGCCGGCGCCATGCGCGCCGTGCGCGGCGGCTTCGTGCCCTTCCTGCCCGTGTTCAGCGCSGTCAAGATCGACTCKACCTTCAATGCYKMGCAACTGATCGGCCAGACGCAGAACGTCACCAACATGAATGGCAACAACGCGGCCTTCGTCGACGACATCAAGTCGCATGTCACCTCGACCCAGAACGCCCAAAACAACATCTATCGCTGAACGGCCCGGCAGACGCGGAGGCGGCCCCGCCACCTCCGCTGCCAACCAGCCACTCAGGAACATTTCAAGTCATTCAGTGAAGCCAAGGAGAACCACCATGCCAT
>NZ_JBFTSG010000141.1:0-2369 GCF_056399885.1 Cupriavidus sp. 01L45
CTGCGCTGCGCAAGGGAAACTCACTCGACGTATTTGCCGGTGACCAGCACTGCTGGGCCAGATTCTATGAGGGTGAACAGAAGCGCCTGGCTTACCTGAGTTTCAATTGCTTTGCAGGGGACTTCGACGGCATCCGGCGACAGCTTGCGGATTGAAACCGGCGCATCAGTCGGCGAAACCGCCAGTACACCGTTTGCCAGGCCGGAAAGTCCTTGGGGGCATGCGCCAGCCACACCCCGAGCGCACCAGGTATCGCAAGGCGTTGATGACCTCCCGCAAATCGGCCTTCCTGCGCCGCCCTCGCTGGGCGGGGGCAGCAGGCCTTCCATTGCCGCCCACTCCACGTCTGTCAAATCGCTTGGAAATCGCTTTGTCTTGGCCGCCATGCTTGCTTGCCGCTCTCGGTGTTCTTCTTTCCACATCCCAGCTTTAGAACACATCTGCGGCTAATTTTCAAACAGGTCCTAAGGTCGGACGACGATATTTCCGGGTCCCGCCGCAATCAGGATGATAAACCCGCCAATAATGCTGATATGTTCCAGAAAGCCCGTTAGGGAGACAGTGCGCTGCGCGCCTTTCAGATTCCAGAAGTCGTAGAATACCAACGCAGTTGCCAGCGTGAATACTGCAAGAAGCAGCGAAGCGATCCCGGTTTGCCTTCCAGCCATGATGGCTACGCCGCATGTAAGCTGAACCAGTATTGTGCTAGACAGGATCAGACGCGGAAACGGAATATTTCTTGATCTGACTTCTTCCAGGCCATGGCTGAAGAACAGAAGTTTATTGGCGCCGCTGAGCACGTACATGAACGCGATGAATACACGTCCAGCAAGCAAGTAGTAATCAGGCATACAGACTCCAAATGGGCCGGTCAGTGCCGGAAGGCCGCGGCTGCATTCCTGGCAATGGGAAAAACGGGCTGGCCCGCAACGGCGTGCGGCGCCAGCCCGGCTATCGTCAGCTGCGATCGTAGGAGAACTGGATTCCGGCAGTGCCGCCTGTTTCAACGAACAGGTCAATGAAGGCCGGTACGGTTTCCTCCCGCGCCCAGTCGCGCTGCAATTCGCAGAACAACTGCGCAACACTGATCATCTTGCCGCCGGCCTGCTCAATGCGGCGCAGGGCAGCTTCGTGTGCCGCCACCGAAGTACCGCCGACGGCGTCCACCACCACATAGACTTCATATCCTTCCTTGAGCGCGTCCAGTGCGGGGAACGTCAGGCAAGCCTCGGTCCACAGTGCAGTCATGATGAGCTTCTTGCGGCCCGTGGCCTTGACGGCCGCTTTGAATTCGACGTCTTCCCACGAGTTGATGGTCGTGCGGTCATAGGTCGGATAGTCGCCCAAGACCTTGCGCAGCTGCGGAATCGGTGGTTTGTTCAAGCCGGTCTTCACATTCACCGTTGAGTGAATGATGGGCAGCTTGTATGCAATGGCCGCCTTCGACGTCCCAACGATATTGTTGATCAAAAGCTGGCGGTCCATCGACGCAATGGAGTTCACTTGCACCGGTTGGTAATCGATGATGACAAACGCTGCATTCTGCGGGGTCAGCAGATGGTCGCTTGCAGGATCACGGATGGGTTCGCTGGCCATAGTTTTCTCCATATCAGTAAGAAAGTTGCTGCTATTCAATACGCATTGATGATGCCTGCGTGCGCACCGCGGGCTGTCGGCGTCACCTTGCCGCCTTTCGATCGATCGAATCGCCGCGATGAGCCTGTGCAGGATAGGCGATCCCCCGTGCTGAGCGTGATAGGCATCTGCCGAACATGCTGTTCTATCTGGTCGAACGATGTGGCGGGGTAATTGAGTGCATGCTGTCTCCGATCCATGGTCTCCCGAATGCCCGACATCCTCGGGACGCGTCGTCGTGATGCGCTCGCCGGGTCGGGCAGTTCCCGCTTCCTCTCGTTTCGCGCTTCGTGTACCCCGTCTTTTAATATCAAAAACTTGTTTTTATATATTTTATTGTYTAGCATAGTTTTTGTACCTGCTGCGGTCGACTCTCCGGGTTGACCACCGCGCGCAAAGAGTCAGAAGCTCCACATAGAGAGCGGCGGACAACACAGCACATAGAACAGCGAGAGACAAAGATGGACATCAACGTGGCTCAATCAAGCCCGGGCGGTAGCGCTGCGGCGTCGGAACCGCGCCATGCGGTGCATTCAATCGATCACTACGCGCTGGAGGTTCCCGATCTGGCGGTGGCTGAGCACTTTTTTGACGCTTTCGGACTGATCCCGCTGCGCAAGGGAAACTCACTCGACGTATTTGCCGGTGACCAGCACTGCTGGGCCAGATTCTATGAGGGTGAACAGAAGCGCCTGGCTTACCTGAGTTTCAATTGCTTTGCAGGGGACTTCGAC
>NZ_JBFTSG010000142.1:0-2349 GCF_056399885.1 Cupriavidus sp. 01L45
CCCGTCTCGATCACATACCCATAGTCCGCCACCTGCAGCGCCGCGCGTGCGTTCTGCTCGATCAGCAGTGTCGCCACACCGGTCTTGCGCAGGTCGTTGATGATGTGGAAGATTTCCTTCACGATCAGCGGCGCCAGCCCGAGGCTTGGTTCATCCAGCATCAGCAGTTGCGGCTTGGCCATCAGCGCGCGGCCCACCGCCAGCATCTGGCGCTCGCCGCCGGACAGCGTGCCGGCATCCTGCTTCGCCCGCTCCTTCAGGCGCGGGAACAAGCCGTAGACCACTTCCATCTGGTCGAGAAAGTTCTTCTCCCCGGCGCGCTTGCGACGATACGCCCCCAGCACCAGGTTGTCCGCCACGCTCATCGAGCCGAACAGCTCGCGCTTCTCCGGCACCAGGCACATGCCGCATCACGCTTGGGCCGCGTATTTGCTAGCTGCTTGTCATCCTTTTTGACGTCCGCGATCTTGAACGCATCCTTGAGAGAATCCTCAATCAGCGTGTCGTAATTCGTGGTCCAGTAGACCGGAATAGGCAAGCGCGTCAGGATTTTGTGCGTCTCCGACAGTTCGCCCTGATGAGAAAACTCCTCCAGTATTTTTTGTAATCCCGGATCGGTTGCCGCGATGACTCACGTGATACTGGGCCAGCGATATCAGATCGTGCTCTTTATCCACGCTCAGGCCGAGCTCAGCCGCGATATCACTAAGGAGCGATGGCCAGTCCACATAACCCACGCTCTTCGACATGCCAGCGCCCGCAAAAATCGCGACGTTCTTGTTGGCCAGGTCCGAGACAAATTCCTTGATGAAGGCCTCGATGGCGCGATCAAATTTCATATTCTTCTCGATTGACGTTCTTTACATCTCGCTAAAGATGGCCCGGTCCCGCAGGTAGCCACCGCCCTCCCGCCGCGTGTTGGTCTGGCTCACGATCACCCAGTCGCGCAGGTCTCCGACATCCGCATCGGTCTGCACCGGGAAGACGGCGCCCATCTCTGCCTTGCAATTCGGCCCCTGGCCAACCTCCGGCGGTGTCATCCGGCGGTCGATCCAGGCCTGGTTTTCCTTGTAGATCTTCACCTCGAACCCGCTGAGCGGCCGGTTGGCCGCATGCTTGCGGCACACATTCTCGATGGCCGTGTTGCGATCGAGCTCGGTCACGGCSCCTGCCATGTAGAAGCCCGCCAGCGAGTCATGCATGTGGTCCTCGAACAGCGCATGGCAGCCATCCGGCGGCGGCACAGGATCTTCAAAGTGSGACATCGCAGCGGTCTCAAACGGCGTCAGCGCTTTGGCCATATTGGCGGCGAGTACCTGCATCAGGTTGGCCCCGGCACGCTCCTGGGGCGACAGCATGAGCGGGTTGCGATCCCCATAAGGGGAACGATSGGGCGCGGCCCGGTATCGCACCAGYACCAGGTCGCCCTTGAGGCGGTCATTCGATTCCTGCAGGTCGGYCTGGTCCTGGGGATTGGACGCGAGGTAGAAAGGGCGCTGTTCCAAACGCCGCAGCAGCCACGCACGCCACTGGAAAAAGCGCGCGTAGTGCTGGCTGAKCTGCTCGTTRTASGGCCCGCCTTCGCAACGGCTCCACCGCATGTACTGGTTCCAGACCTGCACCAGGCTGGGGTCGATCTCGACATCCATTCTTGCATCGCCATCGAGATATGGATACGTGGTAAGCGGCACGCCAGCCAGCAGGGCCGCCTTGTACATATGCAGCAGCGGGATCTGCGACATCAGCGCGGGCAGGCCATCCCGGGCCTTGCCCTGGTCGCCCGCCCCATAGCCGCCGCCCACGTCCGAGTGCATGCCGGGGTACAGCACCTCCTCGACGTTTTGGCCGCCGRCGATCCGCGTGACCGGGAAATTCATGCGCTGCTCGTGGGCGGCGATATAGTGAACCGTCTTCTTCACCAGCGCGGGCAGCGGCTTSAGTATCTCCGCGGCCCAGCCGGAGTGGCCGCTGGCCAGCCAGCGCGGCAGGCCAAGGGAATGGTGCATGGAGTCGCTGGTGCCCACCGTRGCCACCGAGTCGAACAGCCCGAGGAAGCGGATATCCGTGTCAATGCCGGCGAACTTGCCGTCTTGCARCGCATCCTGGAACCAGTRGCAAAAGGCACGCGCCTGGACCGCGCCGCGCGAGAAGCCGAACACCGACACGGACACGAACGGGATCCGGGGCAGCCGCTTGACATCGAGCCTGGCGCGCAGCTTCTTCGACAGTTCCTGCGTCAGCGGCGCGAACCAGTCCTTGCGCTTGCGCGGCGGGTCCTCCGGGTCGGGCCGCTGCTGGTGGTCGACGCGGCGCTCGTAGTCCTTGATCTTCGCGGCGATCTCGTCATCG
>NZ_JBFTSG010000143.1:0-2346 GCF_056399885.1 Cupriavidus sp. 01L45
ATGTCAACGTCAACCAGAACATCGCCCAGCTGCAAAGCATCAACGTGAACACGCTCAACAACGTCGGCGTGATCGGCTCCGGCTTCGGCCCGCTGAGCATCGACGTCAACCCGTCGCAATGGGCCGCCACCCACGCCAAGGTCTGAACGGCATGCGCCCCCTCGCTTCGCGGAAACCCCGCGGGTTCCACGGCCAGCGGACACAATGCTCCGGCGCGCACTAGCGCAATTGGGAGCCCATCATCCGGTTGCGTTAAGTTGACAATGCCCGCCGAAGCGCAGCCGCCATTTCGGCCTTCACGCGCTCCTGCGCCACCCACCCATCCGTTACACCTTCTGCGCCTCCCCACACTGTCGGTCGCCATCGTCACTCCCATCACTTGGGCGATGCATCGGTTGCGGATTGGTAATCCGGTGATCACCATCACCAGGCATGCAGCGCCATAGGCCGGCAGCGCGCCTGGACGCCACCTACGCCAAGGCATGCACGGCTTGCGCCCCCGCATGGTGGAAGTGGCTGGGACAGCTATATTAATCCATGAAATTTCATTTAATATAAATTAAAGCAGATTTAATTAATATTAAATTCATGAGCAAGAAGTTAGCAATCAGCTCATAGGCGTCCCTCATGACAACCAGGCGACACCGTTGCAAATACCGCACGCACGCATAAATAAAAGATCGAAACTCTTTTGAAACGCCGATAATGTTGCACAGCACAAGACCAAGCACTCGTGTATGGCGCCCTAGAAACACTGCAGCCCGTTGTGTTGAACGCACAAAAGCAGTGCATTGACCAAAACGGTCTATCGGAATTCGACGATGCTGGCACGGCATTTAGTTGTGATGTTGCGACGTCAAAAGTCGAAGCCGGCTGCCCTATCGCGGATCCACAGCGCAGCGAGTTTGAAGCACTTCCGCGTATGCGAGGCCCCGCTCCTTTCGATTCGCCTGCCCCGAAGGGCAATGGGTTTTCCGGCCCGTGCTTTCCTTTAGTCCAATTTTGTTTTGATCGTTGTGCCACAGGAGCTACCGTAATGAAATTGCTTCGCACTCTTACCATTGTTGCCTTTGCACTCGCAGCTCTTCCTCATACTGCGCTGGCCGCCGATGCGCTGCCATCTTATGCCGGCGACCTATCGCAGACCTCAGTTTCCGGCCTGTCGTCGGGCGCCTTCATGGCGGTCCAGTATCAGGTCGCATACTCAGGTTCTGTCGCCGGTGCCGGTGTGGTAGCGGGTGGGCCGTATTATTGTGCGGCTGGGAACATCCTCAACACAACGATCTGCATGGGGCAGGTGCCGTTCGTGCCGCCGAATCCTGCACTGATGGTAGCCGCCGCAACGGGTTTTGCGTCGCTCGGTCAGATCGACCCGCTAGCGAATTTGCAGAAGGCCCGGGTCTATGTATTTAGCGGAACGAAGGATACCGTTGTCTACCAGCAGGCTGTCGACGCGACAGTGTCGTTCTTCAAGGAGGCCGGCGTTCCTGCGTCTAGCCTGCAGTATGTGAATAACGTGGCAGCCGGCCATGCATTCATCACACCGGCGTTCGGCAACGTGTGTTCCGATAACGCATCTCCATACATCAGTCACTGCGCGGTCGGCAAGCGAGGGTACGATCAGGCTGGCGCGTTGCTGCAGCAGATCTACGGCACGCTGAACCCGCCGGCGAAGAGTTTGTCAGGAAGAATCGTGCCGTTCGACCAGCGGGAGTTCGCGACGACCGCGACAGGCATGGCGGATACGGGCTTCGTTTATGTGCCGAGTTCATGCGCTCAGGGAGCACCGTGCAAAGTCCACGTGGCATTCCATGGGTGCAAGCAGTCCGAAGCCGTGGTCGGCAATGATTTCTATGCGAAGACGAACTACAACTATTGGGCGGACACAAACAACATCCTTGTGCTGTATCCGCAAGTGAATGCGTCTACGGTTCCATTTAATCCGCAAGGCTGCTGGGACTGGTTCGGTTATACCGGATCTGATTACGCGCTGAAATCGGGGGCGCAATTGAGCGCTGTCAACGCCATGGTCGGCCGGCTGCTATCCAAGCCGTGATGTAGGGCGGCCGCTAACTCGCCAGGAAATCCTGCTCGTGTTCTCGGCCAATGCCGGCTTCTCGTTGGCGCCAGAGCCTAACGAGCCTCCCAAGCCCATGGATGCGCCCGGCGTTCGCGAAGAAACTACTACTTTTGGTTATGAAAGATCTGTTTGTTATTTTGGTTCATCCGACTTTCGTGTGGGTCAGCGCAGCTGGATGTAGGTTGAGACCACCGCAGTGGAAGTAGACGGCGATCTTAAAGTGGTCCGGATTGCGATAGCCGCAGGCTCGCTTCTGCACAGTGGCG
>NZ_JBFTSG010000144.1:0-2123 GCF_056399885.1 Cupriavidus sp. 01L45
GCCGCCGCGTGCGAGGAAATCGTGGTCGATCCGGCCAATTCCTTCCGCTACACCGCGCGCGGCAACCTGGTCGGCGTGATCACCAACGGCACCGCCGTGCTGGGCCTGGGCGACATCGGTCCGGCGGCTTCCAAGCCGGTCATGGAAGGCAAGGCGGGCCTGTTCAAGAAGTTCGCCGGCATCGACGTGTTCGACATCGAACTCGACGAGAAGGACCCCGAGAAGCTGGTGCAGATCATTGCCGCGCTCGAGCCTACCTTCGGCGGCATCAACCTGGAAGACATCAAGGCACCGGAGTGCTTCTACGTCGAGCGCAAGCTGCGCGAACGCATGAAGATTCCCGTCTTCCACGATGACCAGCATGGCACCGCCATCGTGGTCGGCGCGGCCGTCGTCAACGGCCTCAAGGTGGTCGGCAAGGACATCGACAAGGTCAAGCTGGTGGCTTCCGGCGCGGGCGCCGCGGCGCTGGCGTGCCTGGACCTGCTGCTCGACCTGGGCATGAAGCTCGAAAACATCTGGGTGACCGACCTGGCCGGCGTGGTCTACGAAGGCCGCACCGAGCTGATGGACCCGGAAAAGGCCCGTTTCTCGCAAAAGACCGACAAGCGCAAGCTGGCCGAAGTGATCGACGGCGCCGAYATCTTCCTGGGCTTGTCCGCCGCCGGCGTGCTCAAGCAGGACATGGTCCAGCGCATGGCCGACAAGCCGCTGGTGCTGGCCCTGGCCAACCCCAACCCGGAAATCCTGCCGGAGCTGGTCAAGGAAGTGCGCCCGGAYGCGGTGATCGCCACCGGCCGTACCGACTACCCGAACCAGGTCAACAACGTCCTGTGCTTYCCCTTCATCTTCCGCGGCGCGCTGGATTGCGGCGCGACCACCATCACGCGTGAGATGGAAGTCGCCGCGGCGCATGCGATCGCGGARCTGGCGCGCCAGGAGCAGAGCGACATCGTCGCCACCGCCTACGGCATCCAGGACCTGTCGTTCGGCCCCGAGTATCTGATTCCCAAGCCCTTCGACCCGCGCCTGATCGTCAAGATYGCGCCGGCGGTGGCCGAGGCCGCCATGCAGTCCGGCGTGGCCGCGCGCCCGATCAAGGACATGGACGCGTACCGCCTGCAGCTGCAGCAGTTCGTGTACCACTCGGGCACGCTGATGAAGCCGATCTACGCGGCTGCCCGCCAGGTCGACATGGAGAAGAAGCGCATCGTCTTCGCCGAGGGCGAAGAAGAGCGCGTGCTGCGCGCGGTGCAGGTGATCGTCGATGAAAAGCTGGCCAACCCGATCCTGATCGGCCGCCCGGCCGTGATCGCCCACCGCATCGAGCGCTTCGGCCTGCGTCTGCGCGGCGGCATCGACTTCACCGTGGTCAACCCGGAACACGACGCGCGCTTCCGCGACTACTCCGAGGCGTACTTCAAGATGATGGCCCGCCAGGGCGTCACCCAGCAGTACGCCAAGCTGGAAATGCGCCGCCGCACCACGCTGATCGGCGCCATGCTGGTCAAGCAGGGCGAGGCCGACGGCATGATCTGCGGCACGGTCAGCACCACCGCCGCCCACCTGCGCTACATCGACCAGATCCTGGGCGGCACCAAGGAGGTGTACGCGGCGATGAACGGGCTGGTGCTGCCGGGCCGCCAGATCTTCCTGGTCGACACGCACGTCAATATCGACCCGACCGCCCACCAGCTGGCCGAGATCACGCTGATGGCCGCCGAAGAGCTCAAGCGCTTCGGCATCGTGCCCAAGGTGGCGCTGGTGTCGCACTCGAACTTCGGCTCGTCCGAAGCGCCGTCGGCGCAGAAGATGCGCGAAACGCTGGCGATCCTGCGCGAACGCGCGCCGGAACTCGAGGTGGATGGCGAGATGCACGGCGATTGCGCCCTCGACCCGAAGCTGCGCGACACGCTGGTGCCGGACGGCGCGCTCAAGGGCGAAGCCAACCTGCTGGTGTGCCCGAACATCGATGCGGCCAACATCGCCTACAACCTTCTCAAGGTCGCGGCGGGCAACAATGTGGCGATCGGACCGATCCTGCTCGGGGTCAAGGCGCCGGTGCACATCCTGACGCCGTCGGCGACGGTGCGGCGTATCGTCAATATGACGTCGCTGGTGGT
>NZ_JBFTSG010000145.1:0-2010 GCF_056399885.1 Cupriavidus sp. 01L45
AGAGCCTCGATGCCGCGTTCGCCTGGTTGCAGGGCCTGCCGGCGCCGGACGGTGAGCGCGACCGCTTCGTGCGGCAACTGGTGATGGCGCGCGTGGCCGAACGTGCGGGTCGCGCGGACACGGCGTTGCACTTGCTGGGCGCCCTCGAGGTGAACGCGCAGCGCTTTCAGCTGGCCACCTGGGAGCCTTCGCTCGCGTTCGAGGCCAAGCAGCAGCTGCTGCGGTTGYTCAAGGCCCGCATGACGCGCAAGGACGCGGACAAGGTCGCTCTTGCTCAACGTATCGAAGCCCTGCTCGGCGATCTGACCGCCATCGACCCGGCCCGTGCCGTGGCCATCGCCTGACCGGCGAGTTAACTGACAGCCTCATGACCGATCCCACCCAAGACAACGAAATCCTGCGCTACTACGAAGCGGAGATGCGCTACCTGCGCGAAGCCGGCAAGGAGTTCGCCCAGGCGTTTCCCGACCGTGCGCGCATGCTCAATATTGACGGCATCGGCGAGCGCGATCCCCATGTCGAGCGGCTGTTCGAGGGCTTYGCCTTCCTGRTGGGGCGGCTGCGCCATAAGCTGGACGACGAGCTGCCGGAGCTGACCGAAGGGCTGGTCAGCATGCTGTGGCCGCACTACCTGCGCATGATCCCGTCGCTGTCGATCCTCGAGTTGTCCCCGACCMTTGACACGYTGCAGCGCCACGAAACCGTGCCGGCCGGACTGGAGGTGCTGTCCGACCCTGTGCCGCTTGGCACGCAGGCAGCCGGTGGCAATGATGCCGTGCAATGCATCTACCGGACCACGCAAGCRGTCGACTTGTACCCGCTGCGCCTGACCGAGGCCAACGCCTATGCGCGCGAGGATGGCCGCTCGGTGATCCGGTTCAGGCTCGAACTACAGGCGCAGGCACTGCGCGAGCCRCTGGCGGTGCCGCGCCTGCGGCTCTACCTCCATGCCGACCGGCCATTGGCACTGGCGCTGTATGCCGCGCTGACCGCCCGGCCGCTGGCCATGCAGGTGCGCATCCCCGGCTACCCGGAGCAACGCCCGGGCGCGTCCCAGGCGATGCCCGGCCTGGCGCTGGAAGCGGCCGGCTTCGACGCGCAGGCACGCCTGTGGCCCAAGCCGGACAATGCTTTTGGTGGCTACCAGCTGCTGCTGGAGTACTTCACCTTTCCCGAGAAGTTCATGTTCGTGGATCTGGTGGGGCTGGACATGGGCGCCATCCCGCCAGGTACCGGGCATGTTGACGTGGAGGCGGTACTGRCCAGGCCGTTCCCCGACGACATGCGCTTCTCGGCGGAGAACGTGCGGCTCTTCTGCACGCCCATCATCAACCTGTTCGAACTGGAAGCCGACCCGATCACGGTCACGCACGTCGAGACCGAGTACCGGGTGCGGGCCATGGAGCAACACGGGCAGCATGTCGAAGCGTACTCGGTCGATACCGTGCGCGGCTTCGAGGCAGCGAGCGGCGCGCGCTTCGAGTACGCGCCGTTCGCGGCCTTTCGCCACCGGGGCGGCATGCTGCGCCATGAGATGCCCGAGCGCTACTTCCACACCCGGGTGCGCCGCGGTCCCTCGGGCAGGTTCGACACCTGGGTGGTGCTCGGCGGCCATGCCTGGGAGCAGCAACAGACCCTGCCCCAGGAGACGCTGTCGCTGTCGGTCACGGGCACCAACGGCATGCTGCCCCGCAAGGGTCTGCGCGAGGCCGGCATTACGCGTATGCAAAACGGGTTCGCCAACATCGGCGCGGTGCGCAACCTGACCGCACCGACCCTGCCGGTGTACCCGCCCACCGCCGACCGCTTCCACTGGCGCGTGCTGTCGCACCTGGCGCCAAACTACCTGTCGCTGCTCGATGCCGAGGTCCTGCGCGGCAGTCTTGCCCTCTACGACTGGACGGAAGGCGAGATGAACCGCCGGCGCATCGATGCCATCACGGACGTGCGGCACCGGCCCCTGCAAAAGCTCGTTAAAGGCGGCCTGCTGCGCGGCGTGGAGATCGAGGT
>NZ_JBFTSG010000146.1:0-1792 GCF_056399885.1 Cupriavidus sp. 01L45
GCTCAAACGTAGTCCTTGTACTTGTCGAGCATGCGCACGGGCTTGGCGAGCGCATCGCGGCGGAACGGGTCGCCCAGCTCGCGGGTGCACATGATTTCGATGATGGTGGTCTTGCCGTGGTTCATCTGCAGGTCGATGGCGCGCTTGAGCGCCGGGCCCACATCCTCCAGCTTGTCCACCACGATGCCTTCGGCGCCCATGGCGCGGGCGATCTCGGCAAAGCTCTGGTTGTCCAGTTCGCCGGCGACGAAGCGGCGGTTGTAGAAGTCCACCTGGTTCTTCTTCTCCGCGCCCCACTGGCGGTTGTGGAACACCACGGCCGTCACCGGGATGTTGTGGCGCACGCAGGTCATGGTTTCCATCAGGCTCATGCCCCAGGCGCCGTCGCCGGCATAGGACACGGCCGGGCGGTGGGGTGCGGCCACCTTGGCGCCGATGATGGTGGGGAAGGCATAGCCGCAGTTGCCCCAGCTCATGGCGGCGAAGAAGCTGCGCGGCTTGTTGAAGCGCAGGTAGCTGTTGGCCACCGAGTTGATGTTGCCGATGTCGGTGGAAACCATCACGTCTTCCGGCATGGCCTTCTCCAGCTCGCGCAGGACCTGGCGCGGATGCAGGTAGTGGCCGCCGGTGGGCGTGCGTTCCTGCTTCTGCTCCTCGATCATGTCCAGGCTGTAGGGGTCGCGCTCGTGGGTCCACTCGTCGAGCTCCTTCTCCCAGGCGGCCTTCTCGGCGGCGATCTGGCCGGCGCGGTCTTCGCGGGAGGCGTCGCACGCCAGCGTGCGTCCGGCCAGACGCTCGGTCAGCGCCACGGCGGCGGCCTTGGCGTCGCCGCAGATGCCCACCGAGATCTTCTTCACCAGGCCAAGCATCTTATGGTCGGCATCGATCTGGATGATCTTGGCGTTCTTGGGCCAGTAGTCCATGCCGTGCTGGGGCAGGGTGCCGAACGGTCCGAGGCGCGAGCCGAGGGCGATGACGACGTCGGCGCGGGCGAGCAGCTTCATGGCCGCCTTGGAGCCCTGGTAGCCCAGCGGGCCGCACCACAGCGGGTGGCTGGCGGGGAAGGAGTCGTTATGCAGGTAGCTGTTGACCACCGGGGCGCCCAGCCGCTCGGCCAGCGCCTGGCACTCCGCGATGGCATCGGCCATGACCACGCCGCCGCCGGAGATGATGACGGGGAACCTGGCCTGCGCGAGCAGTTCGGCGGCTTCGTTCAGGCGCTGGTCGCCGCCGGGGCCGCGGTCCAGGCGCTGGGGCTGGGGGATCTCGGCCTTGATCTGTCCGTAGAAGTAGTCGCGGGGGATATTGAGCTGGGTGGGGCCCATCTCGGCCATGGCGCGGTCGAAGCAGCGGCCGGTGAACTCGGCCATGCGGGCCGGGTGGGTGACGTGGCCCTGGTACTTGGTGAACTCCTGGAACATCGGCARCTGCTTGGCTTCCTGGAAGCCGCCCAGGCCGATGCCCATGGTGCCGGCTTCGGGGGTGACGATGACCACGGGGCTGTGGGCCCAGTAAGCGGCGGCGATGGCGGTGACGCAGTTGCTGATGCCGGGGCCGTTCTGGCCGATGACGACGCCGTGGCGGCCGGAGACGCGGGCATAGCCGTCGGCCATGTGGCCGGCGCCCTGCTCATGCACGACGGGGATCAGGCGGATGCCGGCGGGGGCGAAGATGTCCATGGCGTCCATGAAGGCCGACCCCATGATGCCGAACATGTCGGTCACGCCGTTGGCGGCAAGGGTCTCGACGAAGGCTTCCGAGGGGGTCATGGCCTGCGGGCCGGCGGTGGCGG
>NZ_JBFTSG010000147.1:0-1784 GCF_056399885.1 Cupriavidus sp. 01L45
TCTTGCAGTTCTCCACCGCGGCAAACGAACTGCCACTGACTGCGTTTCGTCTCCGCGAACACGAAGGCTTCGTCTATGTGTATGACTTCAACGCGTGGTGGCGCCACGAGATACGGGTGGAGCGGCGTAGGCTGCGGCAACATCCTGGCCAGCTGCCACGTTGCGTGGCCGGTTGCGGGCGTTGCTCGCCAGAGGACATGGGCGGGATCGAGAGCTATATGGCGGCTAGGGACGAACGCAGTGAGTATGAGTTCCTCGATTGGCTCGAATCGCTGCGCGAGGAGCCAATCGTGTTGGAAGACTTACGCGATGAGATCGACGGGTGGCTGACTTGGCTGGATCGTCGCTTTGACCGTCAGACCGTCAATGATCGGTTGCGAGAGCGGAACGTGTCAATGACTTTGCGTCACCTGGCTTCATGAATTTACTGTGCCGGGTTGTGGTGTGTTCGGGGTAATGGCCTCCGATGGCGGCGGGTTGATCCAGACTGCTGTGGGCAGCCGCGGTGGTTCAGGGCGACGCCCTTTAAACCTTTTCGGGGACGCCCGGAATGCTGTGTCGAGAGCTGCCTGACGGGTGAGGCGCAACTCCTGGGCGAGCCCGTAATGAACGCTGTGCGGCGTCATGAATCCGATGCCCGAGTGCCGATGCACGGTGTTGTACCAGGCGAAGAAGGCCTGGCAGTGGGTGCGCGCATCCTCAATGCAGCCGAAGCGCGCGGGGAAGTCCGGACGGTACTTCATCGTCTTGAACTGCGACTCCGAGAAGGGATTATCGTCAGATACGTGAGGCCGGCTGTGGCTTTTCGTGATGTCCAGGTCGACCAACAACGCAGCCACCGGTTTGGAGCGCATGCTGGCACCGCGATCGGCATGAAGCGTGAGCACGCCGGGGGCGATATCGTGGCGTGCCACGCTGTCGGCGATGAGCTGTTCAGCGAGCTCGGCGCTCTCGCGCCCGGCGATCAACCAGCCCACGACATGGTGGCTGAAGATGTCCAGGATGACGTAGAGGTGGAAGCACGTCCATCTCGCTGGTCCCTTGAGTTTGGTGATGTCCCACGACCACACCTGGTTAGGCGCGCGCGCCAGCAACTCGGGCCTGGTGTAGGCCGGATGGACAAGCTGGTTGCGTCGCTCGCGCGAGCCGCCATTGACCGCCAGCAACCGGTACATGGTGCGCACCGAACCCAGGTAGCGGCCCTCGTCGAGCAACGTGGCGTGTATCGCCGCCGGCGCGGTGTCGGCGAAGCGCTCGCTGTTAAGGGTGTCCAGCAGCACCTGGTTTTCCAGGGCGTCCAGAGCCAACGGTGGCCGGGGCCGGGCAGTGGACCGTGGCAGTGGACCGATGARGGCAATGCGACGCAGGTGGGCCCGCTGCCGGGCAGGCGTGCCGCGCGGCACGCCCAGCGCATGGCAGGCCGCGCTCGCGCCCAGGGCCGGAGTGAGCTCTTGCACAGCCGCCATTACGGCTTGTCGGTGTCGTCGTCGATCGGATTGCCCAGCAAGGCTGCAAGTTTTTTTTGGACGTCGATCACCAGCAGGGCCTTGTCGAGTCGGCTCCTGAGGTGATCGCGCTCGCGTGTGAGCTGCGCGATGTGCCGCGCCTCGGCCCGATTCTCGTCGAATTTGGGTCCGCGCTTTTGGGGGGCAAGGGCAGCCAGTTCGGCAGCCTCGCGCTGGCGCCGCCATGTGCTCAAGGACGACGAGTACACGCCTTCACGGCGCATCAGCGCGCCGATCTCTCCGGGCTTGGTGCAGCGGTCAGCCGCCTCCAGTATGCGG
>NZ_JBFTSG010000148.1:0-1660 GCF_056399885.1 Cupriavidus sp. 01L45
GGCGGCTATGGGGCGGGGGCGGCTATGGGGCGGGCGACCAGGGCAAGGCCCGGGATGGCCTGCCCGCGCTGATGTCGCAGATCCCGCTGCTGCATATGTACAAGGCGGCCCTGCTGGCTGGCGTGCCGCTCACCCAGACTTGGGGCATGGARGACAAGGTGCGAGCCGACCTGGAGGCGGACCCCCGCATGGTGCAGGTCTGGAACCAGTACATGCGGTGGAGCCGTTGCGAAGGCGGGCCCTAYAACGAGCAGCTCAGCCAGCACTACGCGCGCTTTTTCCAGTGGCGTGCGTGGCTGCTGCGGCGTTTGGAACAKMGCCCTTTCTACCTCGCGGCCAATCCCCAGGACCAGATGGACCTGCAGGAATCGAATGACCGCCTCAAGGGCGACCTGGTRCTGGTGCGATACCGGGCCGCGCCCCATCGTTCCCCTTATGGGGATCGCAACCCGCTCATGCTGTCGCCCCAGGAGCGTGCCGGGGCCAACCTGATGCAGTCGGCGCGCAATGGTCCGCACAATCCCAACCATCGCATTCCCTATCCGGTTAACCCTGACGAAGTGAAGGAGTTCCAACAATGAAGCGCTATATCGCSGCACCGCGGCGCATTGCCCTCGGCAAGGCCATTCTCCTGTCCCTGTTCCTGGCCGGCTGCGCTGGCGGCAGCGGCATCTCGACTGATCGCTCCGACAAGTTCGTCTATGCCTCGCTTGGCGGGGTCAACCACACCGCCAAGTACATCCATTGGTTCTCCATCGATGGGCAATGGGGCGGCAATATGCGCGCCTACGGCAGTACGTCGGGAACGTGTTGCGTCGGCGTGCCGCGGGTCTACCGTCCCGGCATGCAGGTCGAGGTCAGCTGGAACGCGCCAGAGGGCAGGAAGGACGTCATCAAGACCAAGGTGGTCGAGGTCGAGCCCTACACCAAGGCAGGCACCATCTATGCCCACATCTATCCGAACGACGTGGTCCGCGTGGTCGTGTCGGCACTTGACGGCCCACGCAACCCTAATCATCCCATTCCCTATCCGGTCAATCCGAACAAGTCGAAGGAGCCCCAACAATGAAGCGCTATATCGCTGCCCCCGACCGCACGCTCACGCCAGATCCGGCCAAATGCTGCAGCCTGACGCCGGGCGAGGTTATGGGCATATTGGGGATCAAGCTCGCCGGCCACTCTGAGGGCAAGCCGGTATGCAATACCGTGGTCAACGTGGGGCTGTTCTTCGATGGCACCAACAACAATATGGAGCGCGACTACAAAAAACCGGAAGCTGCCAAGCGCTTTCATAGCAATATCGTTCGCCTGCACAATGCCTATCCTCCGGAAGAGAGAAATAAGCCGGGGGAGAGCGAGTACTTTTACCGCGTCTACCTGCCAGGCGTGGGCACGCCCTTCCCGCAAATTGGTGAAATGGGCGAAAGCACCTACGGGCGGGCCTTCGCCGCCGGCGGGCAGGCCCGCATCCTGTGGGGCCTGCTGCAGATCTACAACGCCGTGCACCGAGCGGCCTTTAGTGACCGGGCCATGATGGACGATGACGAGATCGCCGCGAAGATCAAGGACTACGAGCGCCGCGTCGACCACCAGCAGCGGCCCGACCCGGAGGACCCGCCGCGCAAGCGCAAGGACTGGTTCGCGCCGCTGACGCAGGAAC
>NZ_JBFTSG010000149.1:0-1659 GCF_056399885.1 Cupriavidus sp. 01L45
TTTGCCTGCTACCGGGCGATCTCAGAACTGCGCTTCGCTCAACGCATTGACCGGCACCGCGCCTGCCACGACGGCATCGCGCAAGGCCGACGCCTGCGACAGGATGTGCTCCGCGAAGAAATGCGCGGTCGCGATCTTGGCATCGCTGAAGGAAGGATCCTCGCCACRCTTCGCATCCGCGGCCAGCATCGCGCGCCCAAGCTGCCAGCCCGAGAACACGATGCCGCAGAGCTTCAGGTAAGGCACGCTGCCGGCGAACACGGCATTCGGATCCGACTTGGCATTGGCCACCACGAACGCCACCACCGCCTCCAGCGCCTCGCGCCCCTTGGCCAGTTGCGCTTGCACCGCGGAGAAAGCCGCGCCGCCATGCTTGCCCAGCGCCGCCTCGGTTTCAGCGATCTGCGCGCAGATGCCGCGCGCCACGGCGCCGCCGTCGCGCACCGTCTTGCGGCCGACCAGGTCGTTGGCCTGGATCGCGGTCGTGCCTTCGTAGATCGGCAGGATGCGGGCGTCGCGATAGTGCTGCGCCGCGCCGGTCTCCTCGATGAAGCCCATGCCGCCGTGCACCTGCACGCCAAGACTGGTGACATCGATCGACAGCTCGGTGCTCCAGCCCTTGACGATGGGCACCATGAACTCGTAGAAGGCCTCGTTCTGCTTGCGCACCGCTTCGTCGGGATGCTGGTGCGCCGTATCGCATGCCGCCGCGGCCACGTAGGCCACCGCGCGCGCGCCTTCGGTCAGCGAGCGCATGGTCATCAGCATGCGCTTGACGTCGGGGTGATGGATGATGGTCACCGCCTCGCGGGCCGAGCCGTCGACCGGCCGGCTTTGCACGCGCTCGCGCGCAAAGGCTACCGCCTGCTGGTAGGCGCGCTCGGAGACCGCGATACCCTGCATGCCGACCGAGAAACGTGCCGAGTTCATCATGATGAACATGTATTCCAGGCCGCGATTCTCCTCGCCCACCAGCGTGCCGATGGCGCCGCCGTGGTCGCCGAACTGCAGCACGGCGGTGGGGCTGGCCTTGATGCCCAGCTTGTGTTCGATCGACACGCAGTGCGCATCGTTGCGCGCGCCCAGCGAGCCGTCTTCGTTCACCAGGAACTTGGGCACGATGAACAGCGAGATGCCCTTGACGCCCTCGGGTGCCGTCGGCGTGCGCGCCAGCACGAGATGGACGATGTTCTTCGCCATGTCGTGTTCGCCGTAGGTGATGAAGATCTTGGTGCCGAACACCTTGTAGGTACCGTCGCCCTGCGGCTCGGCGCGCGTGCGTACCGCCGCCAGGTCCGAGCCGGCCTGCGGCTCGGTCAGGTTCATGGTGCCGGTCCATTCGCCGGAGATCAGCCTGGGCAGGAAGGTGGCTTTCTGCGCATCGCTGCCSGCGGTCAGCAGGGCTTCGATGGCGCCGTCGGTCAGCAGCGGGCACAGCGCGAACGACAGGTTGGCCGAGTTCAGCATCTCGTTGCAGGCGGTGGCGATCAGCTTGGGCAAGCCCTGGCCCCCGAATTCCTGCGGATGCAGCACGCCCTGCCAGCCGCCTTCGCCGAACTGGCGGAAGGCGTCCTTGAAGCCGGGCGTGGTGGTGACCACGCCGTCCTTCCAGCTGCTGGGATCGGTGTCGCCGATGCGGTTGAGCGGCGCCAGCACCTG
>NZ_JBFTSG010000150.1:0-1604 GCF_056399885.1 Cupriavidus sp. 01L45
GTAGGTCGCCGCCCCGCAGGGGTGGTGAAACTGCCTTTGACTTTAAGCCTTTAAGGCTTTAAGGCTTTAAGCCGTTGAAGTTAAGCAGTCAAACCCCCAAAACCCCTCATACCGGCCAAAGCGGCCCCTCATCCATCAAAGCCACCTGCTCCCGCAACTCCAGAATCCTATCCTGCCAATACCGCGCACTCCCAAACCACGGAAACGCCGCCGGAAAAGCAGGATCCCGCCACCGGCTCGCCAGCCAAGCGCTGTAATGCAGTAACCGCAGCGTCCGCAACGCCTCAACCAGATAAAGCTCCCGCGGCTGAAACTCCGCGAAATCCTCATACCCGGCCAGGATATCCGCCATCTGCCCCTGCATGGCGGCACGATCGCCCTCCAGCAGCATCCACAGATCCTGCACCGCCGGCCCCATGCGGCTGTCGTCGAAGTCGACGAAATGCGGCCCGGGCGGGCGCGAGCCAGCCCGGGACGCTTCGATCCACAACACATTGCCGCGATGGCAATCGCCATGCAGGCGCAGCAGCGACACATCGCCGGCGCGCTCATAGCAGCGGCGCGCCCCCTCGATGGCCAGATCGGCGACGGCCTGCCAGGCCGGGCGCAGTTCCGCCGGAATGCAGTCCTGCGCCAGCAGCCAGTCGCGCGGGGCCACGCCAAAGCTCTCCACGTCGATCGTGGGTCGCGCCTGGTAAGGGCGCGTGGCGCCGACCGCATGGATGCGGCCGATAAAGCGCCCGAGCCAGGTCAGCGTATCGGCCCGGTCCAGTTCCGGCTCGCGCCCGCCACAGCGGGGAAACACCGCAAAGCGAAAGCCGCCATGCGCCAGCAGCGTGGTGCCGTCGCGCGCGATGGCCGGCACCGCCGGAATCTCCGCCTCGGCCAGTTGCTGCACGAAGGCATGCTCTTCCAGGATGGCGGCGTCGCTCCAGCGGCCAGGCCGGTAGAACTTGACCACCACCGGCGCGCCGCCCTCGATCCCGACCTGGCAGACCCGGTTCTCGTAACTRTTGAGCGCCAGCAGGCGGCCGTCGGGTTCGAAACCGGCGGCCTCCATGGCGTCGAGCATCAGGTCCGGCGTGAGGGTGGCATACGGGACGCCACCGTCATCGCCGGGAACCGGAAGGTCATGACCTGGACTGGACATTGCGCGCGGCCGCCTCGCTGTGGATCAGCGCGTGGGCTTGGCGCGCTGGCCGCCCAGCAACGCGGCTTGCGGCGCCGGACGGCGGCCGCGCGGGGCGGCATCCTGTCCGGTGCGCGGCTGCGCTGCGTGGCTGTTGCCATTGGCGCCGCCGCCGGCGCGATTGCCGTTGGCGTCGCTACCGCGGCTGCGGTTGCCGTTGCCGTTGCCGGCGGCGCGGTTGCCATCGACATCACCATTGCGATTGCCGTTGCCGGCGGCGCGGTTGCCGTTCACCTGGCCATTGCGCGGGTTGCCTTGCCCGGCAGCGGCCGGACGGCCGCTGCCCTGGCCAGCGCGCTGGCCCTGGGCCTGCGGCGCGCGGCGTTCGCCGTCGGCAGGTGCCGGGCCACGGCCTTGCGGGGCGCGGGCCGGACGCTGCTGGCGCTCGCCGGCTTCCGCCGCCGGTGCCCGGCCG
>NZ_JBFTSG010000151.1:0-1416 GCF_056399885.1 Cupriavidus sp. 01L45
CAGTTGCGCATAGGCCTGGGTGTCGGCCAGTTCCGAGCCCTTGCCCTGGAACAGCGCCTGCGCCATCTGACGGGCCTGCGCATCGGCATCGGCGCTGTTGCCGACCTGCTGCAGGCGCAGGCGCAGTGCCGTCGCGCGGTCAAGGAACCGTTGCAGACTCAGGTCACCGCTGGTGCCCGCGCTGGCGCTGCCGGGCTGACCCTGCGCCACCAGCCGCAGCACCGGGCCAAAGGCCGCGCCCAGCGGCCCCGCCGCGTCCGGCTTCGCCACCTCGGGCCCCGCCGGCTTCTTGCCGAGCAGGTCCTGCGTCTTGGCCACCAGCGTATCGGACAGCGAGTCCTTGCGGGCGCCGGCGCCGCCCTGGTATTCGAGCGACTTCATCAGCGCGATGACGGGCGACTGGCGCGCGTCGGCCATCAGCTTGAGCTGCCCGATCGCAGCGGGCAGGGTCGGCGCGGCCTCCCATTGCAGGCTGTTCATGAAGCCCTGCCAATGCTCCGCGTAATCGGCGAAGTACTGCTCGGTCAGGGCCGCCTGCAGCGCTTCGGCCGAACGGCTCTCAGTCTGCTGCTGCTGCTGCTGCGGCTTGCCATCGGTCAGCACCCAGTCATTGGCGATCTCCGTGCGCTTGGCGGCCTGCTCGATCGCGGGGGCGACATAGCCCTCATAGGCCTGGCGGGTGAAGACCCCCGGCACGATGGCCGCGGCTCGCACCAGCCCCCGGGGATCGGCGCCGGCGGTCAGCGCGGCCAGGGTCTGGTCCGGATACTTGCTGCCAGCGTGCTCACCAAAGGCCTGGATCACGCCCCGATAGACGGTGTCCTCGGCATTGCGCTCGCCGATCACGGCCAGCAGCGTCTGACGGGCGCCGGCGACCAGTTCGGGCCGCGGCTCGATGTGTCCTGCCGGGTTGGCCTTCAAATGCTCCGCATAGAAGGTGAGCAAGCGCTCGGCAAGGTCCTGCCGCTCGCCCGGGGTCATCCGGGCATCGGTGGACCAGTGCTGCACCAGTTGCGGGGCCAGGAAAGCCGGCTCGGCGCGTTCGGGGTTGGCCAGCATCAAATAGGTCTTGAGCGCCTGGTGGCCGCTCAACGCCACCCGGTTGGTTACCGCATCCAGCACCGTGGTGCGCAGTTGCGCRAGATCCACCAGCGACGCCTCCAGATCCCGCTGCACGGGCGCGACCAGCAGCTCGCGGCTGGCCTGCGCGTAGGGCTTCCACAGCGCGGCGAGGATCGCCGGATCGCGATTCAGGCCAAAGCGGGTCGCAAGCGGCGCATGATGCTGGGTACGGTACTCGTAGCGCTCGATCTGCTGCTGCAAGGCAAGAAGCGCGCGCAGGCGGGCCGCCGGGTTGGGGGCCGACTGAAAGTCGTTCACGGATTGCCGGGCGGCGTGGATGTCCCGCCCGTTCAG
>NZ_JBFTSG010000152.1:0-1392 GCF_056399885.1 Cupriavidus sp. 01L45
TTCTACCGTCTGACCTTCGCGAATAGCCTTCACTGCCTGCTGCCGCATTACCTGCAATTCTACCGTCTGACCTTCGCGAATAGCCTTCACTGCCTGCTGCCGCATTACCTGCAAGGCTTGATGCTCGATCGACCGAGCATCCGAGTTTCGTTTGCATTTCATGAAAGCATTGTCTCACATGACAATACTTTCTAAAAGGTTAGTAATAGTGTTACCGGAAACAAAAAATCCCCTCGTGACAGCGAAGGGCCTTTATTCCATCTCGACTGCCTAGCCGCAACGGCGACTACAGCTTGCGAAGCTGCGAGGCTTGCAACCCTTTTGGGCTTTGCCTTGCGTCGAATTCGACCTTGGCGCCCTCATCAAGGGACCGGTATCCAGTGCCCTGGATTTCCGTGTGGTGGGCAAACAAGTCCGCGCCACCGCCGTCCGGGGTAATGAAACCAAATCCCTTTTCGTTGTTGAACCACTTCACAATGCCAGTCGCCATTTCATCCTCGAAGCAACGCATGCATACCGCATGCAGAAATCAAATTTCCAATCTGGACTTGCTGCTCAAGCTTAAGCTTCTTGCCGCCGATTGCAGCACAGTCATTCGGTCCGCCAGCATATCCGAGGAAACACATTGTAGCCAAGGTGGTCTAGTGTTTACCACTGGAGCCCGCTACAGGACCGTCCCGGCTGGTAACGGAGTCACCGCTGGCATCGCATATGTTAATTTGCGAAAGAAGAATTAGGCGCGATTAATTCTCGCGACGTCGTGCTGGTCGCGCATTTCTCTACCCAGCGAGAAAAGCCTGATGCGGAAACAAGGGAGGTCGGAAAGGAGCGCGTTGTAGGATGGCAGCGAACTGACTCAGGTCCAGTTGGTCAGCGCCAGCACGTCAGCGGCCGTGTCGAGGATAGCGGCCTGCTGGAGCAAGTCGGCAGGGTGATGGGAGGTGGCAGTACCTGCCTTGTTCATGCCCGCCTGCGCCACTGCCCACAGGTTTGCGGCGTCCTGGCGCAGGGCCTGGACGCTGGCGGAATCAGTCCAGCGGATCCTTCTCCGGCTGCGAGTACCCGGCTGCGGCGTGTCGGTCGAGGTCATGGGAGGAACGAGAATTTGATGCATATTGACCTTCAAAATTGCTTTGCCCGGTTTCGCTTCGCGCTGTCTCGCGAAGGGTGTACTTTCTGTTGCGGCGATGAGTGGCAGCACGCCCGAGAGCACGATGGCCGGCAGCGGCCTGAACCCCAAGAGTGCGTCGCAGAAGCCAACCGCGCATTGGACACAATCCACATGACGATTTGGTGTCAGCCTAGGGAATCGCTGATCAATAGCCGCTAAGCGGAGCGTCAGCGCTTGTTTGACATCCGACTCTCACGATGCGGGAGAGCGGGGGTGGTTTG
>NZ_JBFTSG010000153.1:0-1385 GCF_056399885.1 Cupriavidus sp. 01L45
TGGCCTGCAGCTCCCTGCAGCTCCGCGGCCGCGAAGCGCTCGACGATGGTGCCGTGTTCCATCACATAAAAGCGATCGGCCAGCGGCGCGGCGAAGCGGAAGTTCTGCTCCACCATCACCACCGTGTAGCCCTTCTTCTTGAGCATCAGGATCATGCGCGCCAGCGCCTGCACGATCACCGGCGCCAGGCCCTCGGAGATCTCGTCGAGCAGCAGCAGGTTGGCCCCCGTGCGCAGGATACGGCCAACCGCCAGCATCTGCTGCTCGCCGCCAGACAGGCGCGTGCCCTGGCTCTGGCGGCGCTCCTTCAGGTTGGGGAACATGTCGTAGATCTCGGCCTCGCTCATGCCGGTGACCGCGCTGCCGCCCTGCCCTTTCAGCAGCGGCGGCAGCAGCAGGTTTTCCTCGCACGACAGGCTGGCGAARATGCCCCGCTCTTCCGGGCAGTAACCGATGCCGCAATGCGCGATCTTGTGCGTCGGCATGCCGATGGTCTCGGTGCCGTTGACGCGGATCGAACCCTTGCGCTGGCCGGTCAGGCCCATGATCGCGCGCAGCGTGGTGGTGCGCCCGGCCCCGTTGCGGCCCAGCAGCGTCACCACCTCGCCGGGATTCACGGTCAGGTCCACGCCATGCAGGATGTGCGATTCGCCGTACCAGGCGTGCAGGTCCTTGATTTCTAGTGCGGGCGTTGTGCTCATCCTGGCTCCTCAGTGCGCGCCCTGCAGTTCAGCGTCGACGGTGCCCATGTAGGCCTCCATCACGCGCGGGTCTTTCGATACTTCGGCGTACGGCCCTTCGGCCAGGATCGCGCCGCGCTGCAATACCGTGATCTTGTCGGCGATCGACGAGACCACGTTCATATTGTGTTCGACCATCAGGATGGTGCGCCCCACCGCCACCTTGCGGATCAGTTCGGTGACACGCGCCACGTCCTCATGGCCCATGCCCTGGGTGGGTTCGTCGAGCAGCATCAGCTCCGGCTCCATCGCCAGCGTGGTGGCGATCTCCAGCGCGCGCTTGCGGCCATACGGCAGGTTGACGGTCACGGTCTGCGCGACGTCGGTCAGGCCGACCTGATCGAGCARCTCCATGCCGCGCCCGTTGAGCGTGTCGAGCGTGTTCTCGCTGCGCCAGAAATGATAGGACGTGCCGAGCTGCCGCTGCAGGCCGATGCGCACGTTCTCCAGCACCGTCAGGTGCGGGAACACGGCCGAGATCTGGAACGAACGGATCACGCCGCGCCGGGCGATCTGCGCCGGTTTCTCGCGCGTGATGTCGATGCCGTTGAACAGGATCGTGCCGGTCGTCGGCTCTAGGAACTTGGTGAGCAGGTTGAAGCACGTGGTCTTGCCGGCGCCGTTGGGGCCGATCAAGGCATGGAT
>NZ_JBFTSG010000154.1:0-1351 GCF_056399885.1 Cupriavidus sp. 01L45
TGCTTGCGCTGGCTGTTTAGCGCAAGCAGGGCGGCGGCCAATAGAGGATCATTTCTCGATCTTCGCTTGGCTCTGATGCCCCTGTCCGATCTGTTCGCTACGCTTACCCAATATCTGCACACCCAGGTCTTTCGCGATCTGGCCCGTCATCCCGAACATCCGGCCGCATTCACCCGTCAGCGTAAGCTCACCCTGCCGACACTGATCACCTTCATGCTTGGCAACTTGCGCATGGGGGTGCAAGCCGAACTCGATCAATTCTTCGCCGCACTCGCCCGCCAAAATACCTTGTGCCGACGCGTCAGTGAACAAGCGTTCGCCCAGGCTCGCAGCAAACTCAGCGGCGATGTCTTTGCTCACCTCAATGACTGGCTGCTTCAGCAAGTGTCCAAACATTTGCCACGCTGGCATGGCTTTCGGTTGGTCGCCGCGGACGCCTCACACCTGCGTTTCGCCATCCGCCACAGCCATCTCCCTCGAGCCGCCACCCGCGATCAACTCGCCTTTGGCCTGTACCTGCCTGAGGCCGAGATCATGCTCACCGCGTCACTGCACAGCGTGCACGAGAACGAACGCCAGATCCTGTTCGAGCATCTGGACCGCCTGCAATCCGACGACTTGCTTTTGCTCGACCGCGGCTACCCAGCCCGCTGGCTGGTGGCCGTGCTCAACCAACGAAACATCCCTTTCTGCATGCGCGCCGACGGCAGCGGCTTTGCTGCCGTACGGCGCTTCGTGCGCTCTGACCGTGTCGAGGCCATCGTTACGCTCCCGGCTCCAGCCCGCATTGACGCGCGCGACTATGAGTGTGCGGCTTCCCCGCAGACCGTTCGGCTGATCCGGCAGATCTCGCCAGCCGGTAAGGTGCGCGTGCTCATCACCAATCTGCTCGACATGCACCGATATCCGGCTGCCACCTTCCGCGATCTCTACCATCAGCGCTGGCGCCTGGAGGAGGCGTTTAAACGTCTCAAACACCGCATGGCACTCGAACACCTGTCCGGCCTGTCGCAGTTGGCTGCCAGGCAGGACTTCGGCGCCAAAATCCTGAGCGACAACCTCCACGCCCTGTGCTGCCTCACCGCCGCACAGGAATATGAGATTGGCTCGGAGCATCGGATCAACCGTGCCTACGCCATCACCGCCCTCAAACCTGTCCTGTCAGCGGCGCTGCTCGGCTTGCGCTGGGCCAAGGCCGCTCTGAATGAGACCTTGGCCGTGATCGCAACACGTATCCATCGCGTGCGGCCGGATCGCGCCAAGCCTCGTCCGCCTCGCCACAAACCTCATCGACATGCTGCTTATAAGGCCTGTTGATGCCTAATTGTTGATGCTTAACTTGGGTGGATTG
>NZ_JBFTSG010000155.1:0-1296 GCF_056399885.1 Cupriavidus sp. 01L45
GTGTTGGTTATTGCACCCAAAGGAATACGACATCCCCCTGCGGGGGACGCCGGTCACTCTTCTTTGCTTCGGCAAAGAAGACTAACGAGAAGAAAGCCGACCCTGCCGGGGGCAGAGCAATCAGGCTATTTCGCATTGGTGATTTCGTCGTRCGGCCAGCAGTTCTGCTAGCTTCTGCCGGTACCAGCTTGCAGGGTCACGAATCTGCCAATTTCCGGGATTCGTGGTGCGRCCCCCGGTAGCGGAATCCTTGCCCATTCGGCCATCTGCCGTTACCGGCGCGAAGCACCACGATACATCGCCTGCCAATGGTTTCGTGGTGGGGCGGGCGCGGTGATCAGGGTCTTGGGCATATCAACCCGGTGCCACCGCGCGCACGACGGAACCGGTGCGCCTGCAACTTCGTGGGCGGCCACTACGCGAGCGACAGACGGCTTGAAGCAAGTGATGTCTGCTACCGGGGGCCTCACCACGAATCCCGGAAGCGCCAGATCCTTCCGTGTTCGCCGACCGGGCCACGGTGCCCACCACGAAACGAAGACGATTGCATTCAGCCACGGCCAGCGCCGGTACGGCAGGGTGTCGAATGGCAGGGTATTCGCCGTCAGAGACAAAACCACGAAACCAGCAAGGCATGAGATGCCGTGGCCCATTGCACCGCGAACGGCAGATGGCCGAATGGGCGCTGGGGTGTGCAATCAGGGGCCGCACCACGAAACCCGTGTAGTGCGCAGTGGTATCGCCGTTGAAGTCGGTAGGACATGCCAGCCGAAGCCACCGCCCGTACGACGGAATCAATGTCGCCGAATAGCCTGATGGCTCTGCCCCCGGCAGGGTCGGCTTTCTTTTCGTTAGTTTTCTTTGCCGAACGCAAAGAAAAGTGACCGGCGTCCCCCCGCAGGGGGGATGTCGTATTCCTTTGGGTGCAAAAACAAACACCGCTCAAAAAAGTAGCGAAAACCCCCAATAAAAGCCCCCAACAGCCAACCAACCTTTTCGTTAGTTTTCTTTGCCGCCGAACGCAAAGAAAAGTGACCGGCGTCCCCCCGCAGGGGGGATGTCGTATTCCTTTGGGTGCAAAAACCAACACCGCCCAAAAAAGTAGCGACAACCCCAAAAAAAAGCCCCCAACAGCCAACCAACCTTCACCCATGTGGTTATACACAATTGTCCCCATCATCGACGGCTCGTAAGCCTCGCAGTGTCTTCGCCGCGACATGAACTTCTTTCAGCCCCAGCCAAATCGTCTTCACGCCAGGCTCGCCATCACTCTTGCGGCCGAGGAATCCGCCAAGG
>NZ_JBFTSG010000156.1:0-1295 GCF_056399885.1 Cupriavidus sp. 01L45
GCCGAGGTCCTGCGCGGCAGTCTTGCCCTCTACGACTGGACGGAAGGCGAGATGAACCGCCGGCGCATCGATGCCATCACGGACGTGCGGCACCGGCCCCTGCAAAAGCTCGTTAAAGGCGGCCTGCTGCGCGGCGTGGAGATCGAGGTATCGCTGGACAGCACCCGTTTCGCCGGCGAGGGCGACGTCGAGCTCTTCGGCGAGATGCTCAACCGGTTCCTGTCGCTCTATGCCACGCTGAACCTGTATACCCGGCTGGTGATCGTGTCGCAGCCAAGCGGCAAGCGGCTCGCATGGCCCGACAGCAAGGGCGAGGGGGCACCGTTTTGAGCCTGCCGAAACTGACAGCAACGCAGGCGCAGGAGAGCGCATTGCTGCCGGCGCTGCTCGCCCATGCGCCGCAGATGAACTTCTTCCGGCTCTGCGAGCTGATCGAACTGGCCGCGCCGCAGCAGCCGCCATTGGGCACCACCGATTCTCCTGCCAACGAGCCCGTGCGGTTTCGCTCGCACGGACGGCTAGGCTTTCCCGGGCGGGAGATCGATGCGGTGGAGCGCGACAGCGACCACCCCGACCGGCCACCGGTCGTGCGGACAACCTTCCTGGGCCTTTACGGCGTGGATGCGCGCATGCCCTCCTACTTCGTGGACGAGATTGCCCAGCGCCGCGACGGGGCAGAGCCGTTGGCGGCCTTTCTGGACCTGTTTCACCACCGGATCGTCACGCAGTTCTACCGCGTTGCGCGCAAGTACCGCTATCCGGTGGGCTTCCGGCAGGGCGGACAGGACCAGGTGTCGTGTTATCTGCTGAGCCTGCTCGGGTTGGGCCTCGGCAAGCCGGGCGCCGGACAGGCGCGGACCGAAGAGACCGTCGGCACGCGCAAGCTGTTGTCGATGCTAGGGCTGGCCAGCCAGCGCACACGCACCGCCGAAGGCCTCGCCGGCGTGCTGCAGCATGCCGTGCCGGACGCGCGCATCACGGTGGAGGAGTTCCACCCGGTGTGGGTGCGCCTCGATGCCACCGAGCGGATGCCGCTAGGGGAAAACTGTGTGCTGGGACGCGGCTTCTACGATCGCGCAAACACCGTACGCGTGGTGATCACGCCACAGGACCGCGACTCGGTGCTGGGGCTGATGCCGGGCCGGACCATCCACCGGGAGGTGACGGCGCTGTTGCGCTTCTACCTGGGCTATGCAGCGCACGCGCATCTGGAGATGCATGTGAGGCCCGCGCTGATGCCGGCGCCGGCCTTGAATTCGGACCAGGTGAGCCTGGGCTACACCACGCAGCTCAGG
>NZ_JBFTSG010000157.1:0-1280 GCF_056399885.1 Cupriavidus sp. 01L45
CCTGAGCTGCGTGGTGTAGCCCAGGCTCACCTGGTCCGAATTCAAGGCCGGCGCCGGCATCAGCGCGGGCCTCACATGCATCTCCAGATGCGCGTGCGCTGCATAGCCCAGGTAGAAGCGCAACAGCGCCGTCACCTCCCGGTGGATGGCACGGCCCGGCATCAGCCCCAGCACCGAGTCGCGGTCCTGTGGCGTGATCACCACGCGTACGGTGTTTGCGCGATCGTAGAAGCCGCGTCCCAGCACACAGTTTTCCCCCAGCGGCATCCGCTCGGTGGCATCGAGGCGCACCCACACCGGGTGGAACTCCTCCACCGTGATGCGCGCGTCCGGCACGGCATGCTGCAGCACGCCGGCGAGGCCTTCGGCGGTGCGTGTGCGCTGGCTGGCCAGTCCCAGCATCGACAACAGCTTGCGTGTGGGGACGGTCTCTTCGGCACCAGGCCTGCCGAAACCCAGCCCGAGCAGGCTCAGCAGGTAACACGACACTTCGTCTTGTCCGCCGCGCCGGAAGCCCATCGGATAGCGGTACTTGCGCGCGACGCGGTAGAACTGCGTGACGATCCGGTGGTGAAACAGGTCCAGCAAGGCCGCCAGCGGCTCTGCCCCGTCGCGACGCTGGGCAATCTCGTCCACGAAGTAGGACGGCATGCGCGCATCCACGCCGTAAAGGCCCAGGAAGGTGGTCCGCACCACCGGCGCTCGCTCGGGGTGGTCGCTATCGTGCTCAACCGCGTATATCTCCCGCCCCGGGAAGCCCAGCCGCCCATACGAGCGGAAACGCACCGGTTCATTGGCCGGGGAATCGGTCGTGCCCAGCGCCGGACGCTGCGGCGCAGACAACTCGATCAGTTCGCAGAGCCGGAAGAAGTTCATCTGCGGCGCACGGGCGAGCAGCGCCGGCAGCAAGGCGCGCTCCTGCGCCTGCGTTGCTGTCAGTTTCGTCGGGCTCAAAACGGTGCCCCCTCGGCCTTGCTGTCGGGCCATGCTTGCCGCTTGCCGCTTGGCTGCGACACGATCACCAGCCGGGTATACAGATTCAGCGTGGCATAGAGCGAGAGGAACCGGTTGAGCATTTCGCCGAAGAGTTCGACGTCGCCCTCGCCGGCAAAGCGGGTGCTATCCAGCAAGACCTCGATCTCCACGCCGCGCAGCAGGCCGCCTTTAACGAGCTTTTGCAGGGGCCGGTGCCGCACGTCCGTGATGGCATCGATGCGCCGGCGGTTCATCTCGCCTTCCGTCCAGTCGTAGAGGGCAAGACTGCCGCGCAGGACCTCGGC
>NZ_JBFTSG010000158.1:0-1220 GCF_056399885.1 Cupriavidus sp. 01L45
GGAATCGCTGATCAATAGCCGCTAAGCGGAGCGTCAGCGCTTGTTTGACATCCGACTCTCACGATGCGGGAGAGCGGGGGTGGTTTGAGCCCGATTTGGGGCCGCATGGCACCCAATTCGCGCCATTTCTGGCGCAATCTTCGCACTCAGGACGGACTGCTACCCTGTAGCGCTAACAACCGCTTTTTGGCGAGCACCAGATTCGCCAGACCAAACAGGCTGAACAACTGCGCCGTGTTCTTGACCAGGCCTTTGTAGCGAACCTTGCGATGACCAAACAGATTCTTGATGACGTGGAACGGATGCTCGACCCGCGCCCGAATCTGGGCCTTGGTCCGCTCGACGGCGATCAGCAAGTCCTTGATTGCGCCGTCGCGCATTGCCTTGATCTTGCCGCGCTTGACAGCCACCTGCCACTTCACGGACTTGCCTTGCATCTCGTCGCGCTTCTCTACGCCCGTGTAGCCTGCATCACCAAACGCATGGTCTTCGTGGCCATGCAGCAGGGCATGCGCCTGCGACACGTCAGACTCGTTCGCCGCTGTGCCCACCACACTGTGCACCAACCCCGAAGCCGCATCCACGCCGACGTGCGCCTTCATGCCAAAGTGCCACTCGTTTCCCTTCTTGGTCTGGTGCATCTCCGGGTCGCGGCTCTTCTGCTTGTTCTTTGTCGACGGCGGGGCCTCGATGATGGTGGCGTCCACAATCGTGCCTTCCTTCATCATCAGCCCCCGTTGGCACAGCATGATGCCGATCTCGTCGAACAGCTTTCGCGTCAGTTCCTGCTCGACGAGCATGCGGCGAAACTTCAGCAGCGTGGTCGCGTCCGGCACCGCTTCGACCGCCAGGTCAATGCCGGCAAACGTTCGCATCGCCATGCTGTCATACAGCGCGTCTTCCAACGCCTCGTCCGACAGCCCGTACCACTGCTGCAGGAAGTAAATGCGCAGCATCCGCTCCAGTCCGATCGGTGGTCGTCCACGTTTGCCCTTGGGGTAATACGGCTCGACCGCCGCTATCAGCCGCTGCCACGGCACGACGCTTTCCATCTCCGTCAGGAAGCGCTGGCGGCGCGTCACGCGCTTCTTACCGTGGCTTTCCGCTTCCGCAAAACTGATCTGTCGCTTCATCTCCGGACCTGACTCAAGGGCATGCTTATGACAACGCACTCATCCTATGTCGCGATGACTCGCGAACCGATTTATTCAGCATTTCCC
>NZ_JBFTSG010000159.1:0-1215 GCF_056399885.1 Cupriavidus sp. 01L45
CAGGGGCGAGCGCAGATCTTCAGCAGTTCGCCCACCGGGGGCAGTGAAAGCATGGCGTTGATGTACCTGCTTGCTATCACCGCCGCCAGCCGATCCATCGATCTATCATCCGCCTATTTTGTGCCTGACGACCTGACACTGAAAGCACTGCTTGCCGCGCTGAAACGCSGGGTCAGGGTTCGCATTATCGTGCCGGGTGAACACATGGACTCCGAGACCGCGCGGTCGGCTTCTCGCTCCCGCTGGGGCCAACCTTTGGAGGCCGGCGCCATCATTGTCGAGTACCGTCCCACGATGTATCACTGCAAAGTGATGATCGTCGATGGCTTGCTTGTCTCGGTCGGATCGACGAATTTCGACAATCGCTCGTTCCATCTCAACGACGAGGCCACGCTGAATATCCTGGATCGTGAATTTGCCGCCGAGCAAACAAGGACATTCGAAGAAGACCTTGCCCTGTCCAAGCCGAYGTCGTTCGCTGCCTGGTCGAGTCGACCCTGGCGTGAAAAGCTCTCTGATCGCCTCGCGTCGATCATGAAATCACAACTATGACAGCGAAGCCGGATTGACGTCACGCGCCAAGCATCATTCCGGCCTTGTCCTCGATCTGGAGTACCCGGCGCGCGAAGATCCGTTGTCTGCGGACGTTTCGAATGTCTMTTGGATGGGGCCGGACAACGGCCGCAGTTGGCTGACTCTGGCGGTCCTTCACGATCATCGGGCAAGCAACATGACCGTGCGCAACGGCCGATGAACCGACAAGCGCCGCCGACGCGCGAGTGGCCGTTGTTTAGTGTTGAAGCGACGCTCGAGCGTCCGAATGGACCACCGGGCCGACGGCCGGAACTGGCCGTCAACGGTCCTACGTGGGCGCATTGAACCCCTGCGGCGCACGGCTAGTCCAGCGAATTCCGGTTTCCTACAGCAGGACATTCGATTTAGGAAGCCTCCGGGTCAATGGCCGTCAACGCATTACCCATGGAGGACTTCTTGGACGAATCGGGGCACGCCTATCAATGTGCCTCGTTGTCTAGGCTGTTTTTAGATGTCAGTCGGCTGGCTAATTTGAAATGTCAGTGCGGTCGTGCTTTTTGTGGTTTAGCCGTAACGCGGTCAAGCTGGCCGGAAGGGGAGAAGCCAGCACAGGGTGGGGCGGTGGTGCCGGCGATGGCGCGCTCCAGATCCAGCCGATTGATCAGCCGCTGGCGCTTGGTG
>NZ_JBFTSG010000160.1:0-1084 GCF_056399885.1 Cupriavidus sp. 01L45
GTCGAGCAGGCCATGACACCCGAAGAACAGCGCTATTGCCGCGCACGCGACTACGCGCTGAACATCATCGCCAAGACACTGAAACTGGACCTGCCGTTCAAGATCGAGGAACACGTCACCTACACCAAGGAACAGCGTGAACTCGTCAAACAGAAACTGCGCGATCTTGGCTACACCGTGACGGATGCGCCATACCCGGTTACGCCAGCGGATTGAGGACGACGACCGACAACATGGAACCAAGACATCGACGCCGAACCCGGTCATGGCGTGTTTGCCTGACGCTCTTCTGCGGCATTGCCACGGCAATGCCGGCCCTATCCGCCACCGCGCAAACCGCACCCGCTCAGGAGACCCAAGCCATGCCAACCCTGGCTCAACTGATTGACGACGAAAAATGGGACGAAGCCAAGACATACTGCCGCACTTACCGGAGCGAGGTCATTCCGGAGATCAAGGCCATTCTCGCCAAACGCTATGCCAATAACCTCACCGAGGCCGCCAAGGAGAGTGAGACGAAGGATGCCGCTTATGCTTGCTTGAGGCAGATCCGCACACAAGAATCCGCGCTGCTTCTAGCGCAGGGCTTCGGCAATGGCGGCGGATACAACAGCATCTATGGCTTGATCGAAGATCCGCGGCCTGAGGTCTACCCCATTCTCAAGGCAAAACTGCGGCCTCCGGAAAATGCGCGAGACAAAAACCTCCTGCTGACCATGGCCCAGATATCTGTTCCTGTGGAGCAACGCGTTGCCGATATCAGACCATACCTGGAAGCGAAATATTATGGCGTGCGTCAGGGTGCGGTTCTCGGACTTGCACTACTGGATGATCCCGGCAGCATGGAACGCATGGCCTATGAGTTAGGAACGAAATGGCGCGATGGGAAACAGTACTTTCTATGGACGTTCTATCACTTCCGTGCCTGGAGAATTCCAAAGTTCGTCCCGGTGCTGATCCCGGTCCTGAACGACCCGCAGCCACTCGAAGACATCGGCGTCCGCCAGTACCTCCCCGGCGGCGTCGAGCAGGCCATGACACCCGAAGAACAGCGCTATTGCCGCGCACGCGACTACGCGCTGAA
>NZ_JBFTSG010000161.1:0-1061 GCF_056399885.1 Cupriavidus sp. 01L45
ATGCTGCGCGAGTCCGTGCGCAACTGGGCGCAGGCCGAACTCGCTCCGCGCGCCGCGGAGATCGACCGCACCGACCAGTTCCCGATGGACGCCTGGAAGAAGATGGGCGATCTCGGCGTGCTCGGCATCACCGTGGCGGAGGAGTACGGTGGCGCCAATATGGGCTACCTGGCCCACATGATCGCGATGGAAGAGATCAGCCGCGCTTCCGCCTCGGTCGGCCTGTCCTACGGCGCGCACTCCAACCTGTGCGTGAACCAGATCCACCGCAACGGYACCCCCGCGCAAAAAGCCAAATACCTGCCGAAGCTGGTCTCCGGCGAYTGGATCGGCGCACTGGCCATGAGCGARCCCAACGCCGGCTCCGACGTGGTGAGCATGAAGCTGCGCGCCGACTTCAAGGGCGACCGCTACGTGCTCAACGGCACCAAGATGTGGATCACCAACGGCCCGGACTGCGATGTGCTGGTGGTCTACGCCAAGACCGAGCCGGACCTGGGCGCGCGCGGCATGACCGCCTTTATCGTCGAGAAGGGCATGAAGGGCTTCTCGGTGGCRCAGAAGCTGGACAAGCTGGGCATGCGCGGCTCGCACACGGGCGAGCTGGTGTTCCAGGACGTSGAAGTGCCGGTCGAGAACATCCTCGGCGCGGARAACGCCGGCGCCAAGGTGCTGATGAGCGGGCTGGACTACGAGCGCGCGGTGCTCTCCGGCGGCCCGGTCGGCATCATGCAGGCCTGCATGGACGTCATCACCCCCTACATCCACGACCGCAAGCAGTTCGGCCAGAGCATTGGCGAGTTCCAGCTGATCCAGGGCAAGGTGGCCGACATGTACACCACGCTGCAGGCCGCGCGCAGCTATCTGTACACGGTGGGCAAGAACCTGGATTCGCTGGGCACCGAACACGTGCGCCAGGTGCGCAAGGACTGCGCCGCGGTCATCCTGTACACCGCCGAGAAGGCCACCTGGATGGCCGGCGAGTCGGTGCAGATCCTGGGCGGCAACGGCTATATCAACGAATACCCGGTCGGCCGGCTGTGGCGCGACGCCAAGCTGTA
>NZ_JBFTSG010000162.1:0-909 GCF_056399885.1 Cupriavidus sp. 01L45
TCCCAGATGCGGTGTACCTGAACCCGGAGCGAGCGCAGAAAAACGCAGAGAATTACAAGCAAGCAGCGTAACGGCTGAGGCGACAACTACCTTGACACACGCCGCTCGTAAAGAAAAGTAACCAAAAGAAAGCGATCCTTGCAGGAGGCKGGCGTGTCRGGGTTGCGTAGCCCAATGGTTTCGTCGTCAGGCCCYGGGTTCTAACAGACTCGTGCCGTTACCGGTTCAGAGCACCACGACCCGGCCAATGCCCAGGGATTCGTGGTGGTGCCCCCGGTAGCGGAATTCCTGCCCATTCGCCCATCTACCGGTACCGGCGCGAATCGTCACGACACATCACGTCGTGATGGTTTCGTGGTGGAGTGGGCGCGGTGGTGAGGTCATCGGCTTATCAATTCGGTGCCACCGCGCCCACGACTAAGCTTGAGACGCCTGCAACTTCGTTGCCGTATCCTCTGAGAGCGCCACGAAGTTGCAGGTGCCCCGTTTTCGTCGTGGGCGCGGTGGCACGGGATTGCTAGGACCAGGACCTTCTTCACCGCGCCCACCCCACCACGAAACCATCACGGCGTGATGTGTCGTGATGCTCCGTGCCGGTACCGGCAGATGGGCGAATGGGCAGGGAGCCGCTACCGGGGGCCTCACTACGGAACCAGCGCCATTGGCAGGATCGTGGCCATTCAAACCGGTAACGGCATGAGGCTATTAAAACCCGGGGCCTGACAACGAAACCAATGGGCTGCGCAAGCCCGACACGCCAGCCTCCTGCAAGGATCGCTTTCTTTTGGTTACTTTTCTTTACGAGCGGCGTGTGTCAAGGTAGTTGTCGCCTCAGCCGTTACGCTGCTTGCTTGTAATTCTCTGCGTTTTTCTGCGCTCGCTCCGGGTTCAGGTACACCGCATCTGGGA
>NZ_JBFTSG010000163.1:0-797 GCF_056399885.1 Cupriavidus sp. 01L45
GCGCCGCTGCCGGTGGCGCCGCTGCCGGTGCGCGAGGCGCGCACGATCTGCACGCCCTTGGCGCGTGCCGCCTTGAGCGGCTCGACCATGTAGTCGCCCACGCTGCCGTTGCCGGTGGCGGCATAGACGATGGCCTTGGCRCCRTYCTTCACGGCGGCATCCACGCTGCCCGGGTTGACGTTGCCGTAGGCGTACACCACGGCGACTTCCGGCAGCTTGTCGAGCTTGTCGATGTCCCATTCGGTCTGCAGGGTGTGCGGACGCGCGGGCAGGCGGAAGTAGAGCGTGCGGCCTTCCACCACGTACCCCAGCGGGCCGAAGGGCGAACGGAAGGTCTCGACCTTGAAGGTATTGCTCTTGGTGACGTCGCGCCCGGTATGGATCTCGTCGTTCAGCACCACCAGCGTGCCCTTGCCCTTGGATTCGGGGCTGGAGGCCACGAGCACGGCGTCGTACAGGTTGAGCGCGCCGTCCGCGCCCAGGGCAGTGCCAGGGCGCATCGATCCCACCACCACCACCGGCTTGTCGCTCTTCAGCGTCAGGTTGAGGAAGTAGGCGGTTTCCTCAATGGTATCGGTGCCGTGGGTGATCACGATGCCGTCCACGTCGGGCTGCTTGAGCAGTTCCGAAACGCGCTTGCCCAGCTTCAGCAGGCGCTCGTTATTGAAGCTCTCCGAGCCGATCTGGAAGACCTGCTCGCCCTTGACGTTGGCGACCTTCGAGATTTCCGGGACCGAGGCGATGATCTTGTCCACCGGCACCACGGCCGACTGGTAGGCCGCGGTATTGGTGGCGGC
>NZ_JBFTSG010000164.1:0-757 GCF_056399885.1 Cupriavidus sp. 01L45
CTCCGGACCACGCCACGCCGTCCCCCAACCTTGAACTCGCTGCCCACAGGAGCCCCCAAATGGCCGAACTGATGAACCGTGATGATTTCCGTGCCGCCCTTGAAAACGCCATCAAGGGCAAGAGCGCCAACAAGGCCCCCTTCAGCGTGGCCTGGGCCAGCGGCAAGCTCTCCCGCGACCACCTCGCGCGCTGGGCCGAGAACCATTACCACTACGTCGGACCCTTCGCCGACTACCTCGCCTACATCTACGCCCGCACCCCCGACCGCTTCACCGAAGCCAAGGACTTCCTGCTCGCCAAYATGTATGAGGAAGAAATCGGCGGCGACCGCCATACCGACCTGCTGATCCGCTTTGCCGAAGCCTGCGGCACCACCCGCGAGCGCGTGGTCGAYCCCGACAATATGTCCGCCACCACCCGTGGCCTGCAAAGCTGGTGCTACGCCGTGGCCATGCGCGAAGACCCGATCGTCGCCGTCGCCGGCCTGGTGGTCGGCCTGGAGTCCCAGGTGCCGTCGATCTACCGCAAGCAGACCCCGACCCTGCGCGACAAGTACGGCTTCACCGACGAGGAAGTCGAATTCTTCGACCTGCACATCGTCTCCGATGAAATCCACGGCGAACGCGGCTACCAGATCGTGCTGGAACACGCCGACACGCCCGAGCTGCAGCAGCGCTGCCTGAAAATCTGCGAGATCGGCGCACAGATGCGCCTGCTCTACACCACCGCGCTCTATCACGACTACGTCGCCCAGGA
>NZ_JBFTSG010000165.1:0-707 GCF_056399885.1 Cupriavidus sp. 01L45
CTTGGTCCCCAACACACGGAAAACCTCGCGCCTTGGTCCCCAACACGCGGAAAACCTCGCGCGGCGTCAGGCTGCAGCATTCGGCCGGATCTGGTGGGAGCGTGCGGTCGGGGGCAGCGATATAGCGCTTCATTGTTGGAACTCCTTCGACTTGTTCGGATCGACCGGATAGGGAATGGGATGATTGGGACTATGTGCGTCGTAGCGCGCCGACACGACCACACGGACCACGTCGTTCGGATAGATGTGGGCATAGATGGTGCCGGCCTCGGCATAGGGCTCGACCTCGACCACCTTGCTCCCATAGAGGATCTTGGCCCCGTCACGGGCCTTCCACTTGACGGTCACCTGCAGGCCGGGACGGTAGATTCGCGGCACCCCCACACAACATGTCCCGGCGTTGGCTGAGCCATAGGCGCGCATGTTGTGGCTCGGCACACCGTCAATCGAGACCCAGTCCATGTAATTGCCGGTATGGTTGACCGCGCCTAGCGAGGCATAGACAAACTTGTCGGAGCGATCAGTCGAGATGCCGCTGCCGCCAGCGCAGCCGGCCAGGAACAGGGACAGGAGAACGGCCTTGCCGAGGGCAATGCGCCGCGGTGCGGCGATATAGCGCTTCATTGTTGGAACTCCTTCACTTCGTCAGGGTTAACCGGATAGGGAATGCGATGGTTGGGATTGTGCGGACCATTGCGCGCCGACTG
>NZ_JBFTSG010000166.1:0-678 GCF_056399885.1 Cupriavidus sp. 01L45
GGGCTGAAATCGAGCTCGCAATGACGCCGTTTGCGGTTGATCGATGGCCAAACAGAAATCCTCTATTAATCAATAGCTTACGATGGCCCGTCCGCGCTGATGCTGGGCTTGCGAACCGTCGCAAATTGCACCGAAATCAAAGCTACCCCGGATACCACAGGCCACCTTTGGAAATAGCTGGACCTTGCGGGGCAACCTACTGGGACTATGCGGCCATTCAGCACGCGGCACGCTTGCTATTTGCGAGCGACCGGGCGACCCTGGAGGAGATTTCGCGGGCCTGACGGTTGTGGACGCCCCTGTCGAAGGGGCGTTTGCTCAAGGTGCGCGATCAGCGAGGCTCCAGGTCTTCGACGGCGTGCGCGATCTCGCGCAGGCTACCCGCGATTTCCTCCAAGGTTTGGCCAATCACCTTGGCAGTCGCCATCACGCCGAAATCTGCGGCCGCCGTCTGCATGAAGGCGGCGACCAGTGCAGGATTCTTGTCGGCATAGCCCTCGCCGAACTGCTTGTCGATCTCGAACCTTGCCCTAGGGAATCGCTGATCAATAGCCGCTAAGCGGAGCGTCAGCGCTTGTTTGACATCCGACTCTCACGATGCGGGAGAGCGGGGGTGGTTTGAGCCCGATTTGGGGCCGCATGGCACCCAATTCGCGCCATTTCTGGCGCAATCTTCGC
>NZ_JBFTSG010000167.1:0-675 GCF_056399885.1 Cupriavidus sp. 01L45
CGTTACCGGTGCACCACCGCCCGATCTATCGTGATGATGGACGGCGCTGCCGCGCCGGGTGGCAGGCCGCTGGCATCGAGCGGTAGACACGCCGCCGGCACGCGTGTCTTGGAGCTGGCCAGCAGCTCGCCGACCGCCGCGCGAATAGCACCTCCACCGGGCCGCCACCGCCGCACCGCCAGGCGCTCACGCTACAGGCCACCACGGCACGCCTGAGCGAGGCATAGGGCGTCACCACCTGGTCGACACCGAGCGGCGAGCCTGCGGCCCGCTGCGGGCGTTGCCGTTGATTGACGGCAGATCTATCGTGATGGTGGACGGCGCTGCCGCGCCGGGTGGCAAGCCGCTGGCATCGAGCGGTAGGCACGCCGCCGGCACGCGTGTCTTGGAGCTGGCCAGCAGCTCGCCGGCCGCCGCGCGAATAGCACCTCCACCGGGCCGCCACCGCCGCACCGCCAGGCGCTCACGCTACAGGCCACCACGGCACGCCTGAGCGCGGCATAGGGCGTCACCACCTGGTCGACACCGAGCGGCGAGCCTGCGGCCCGCTGCGGGCGTTACCGGTGCACCACCGCCCGATCTATCGTGATGATGGACGGCGCTGCCGCGCCGGGTGGCAGGCCGCTGGCATCGAGCGGTAGACACGCCGCCGGCACGCGTGTCTTGGAGCTGGCC
>NZ_JBFTSG010000168.1:0-669 GCF_056399885.1 Cupriavidus sp. 01L45
CCCATTCCCTATCCGGTCGATCCGAACAAGTCGAAGGAGTTCCAACAATGAAGCGCTATATCGCTGCCCCCGACCGCACGCTCCCACCAGATCCGGCCGAATGCTGCAGCCTGACGCCGCGCGAGGTTTTCCGYGTGTTGGGGACCAAGCCCGCCTGCACGTTCGTGCGTCAGCCGGTTTGCCAGATCCTGGTCAACGTGGGGCTGTTCTTCGATGGYACCAACAACAAYATGGAGAGGGACTACGAAAAACCGGAACCCGCCAARCGCTTCCATAGCAATATTGTGCGCCTGTATAACGCGTATCCCGATGAGAAACACAATACACCGGGGGAGAGCGAGTATTACTACCCGTTCTACATGCCAGGTGTGGGCACGCCCTTCCCGCAAATTGGTGAAATGGGCGAAAGCACCTACGGGCGGGCCTTCGCCGCCGGCGGGCAGGCCCGCATCCTGTGGGGCCTGCTGCAGATCTACAACGCCGTGCACCGAGCGGCTTTTAGCGGTCAGTCCTTGATGACCGATGACGAGATCGCCGCGAAGATCAAGGACTACGAGCGCCGCGTCGACCACCAGCAGCGGCCCGACCCGGAGGACCCGCCGCGCAAGCGCAAGGACTGGTTCGCGCCGCTGACGCAGGAACTGTCGAAGAAGCTGCGCGCCAGGCTCG
>NZ_JBFTSG010000169.1:0-584 GCF_056399885.1 Cupriavidus sp. 01L45
TCTTCGTCAAGGTGTGCAGTAGCCGGCCTGCGGCCCTGCCCGAGAGGTCGATCACGCCAGCGTCGCCCAACGCGCGCAACAGGGCGTCCCCAACGCGGCGGTCGGAAAGGGGAAGCTGGTCAAGGAGATGCGCGACATTGCGCTCGCCGTCCATGGCGCGCATTAGCCTTGCCAGCACGGCGCCTGCGCCAGCAACGGCGACCTCGCGCCGCATGCCATGAATTAGCATGCACCCGGGTTGCGGCTCAAATACCGGCTCTTCGTACCGCAGGGCGAAGCGCATGCTGCCGTCATCGTCGATCCAGCTACGCACAAAGGCGGAGAGTGTGGGGCATAGGGTGCCGATGTCCGGGCCAGCAGTCGGCGTCCAGATCGACTGCCTGCTTTCAGACAGCCCATCTATCAGCAGTCCGGAATCGAAGACGTATGAGACCGCCGTTTCATCGCTAATGGTCAACCGAAAGCCAGCGAGTTCAGGCATTTGGTGAAGCGCCGGCGTAGCAGCGGTAGCTGTTGCAGTCGCACCGGCGCGCCGTGCCGCGTCCGCGAGCCGGTCACGAAATGCCGCCTGGCCGGCGAGGTCT
>NZ_JBFTSG010000170.1:0-570 GCF_056399885.1 Cupriavidus sp. 01L45
AATCAGGCTCTCGAATATCGATGATTTCGTCGTACGGCCCAGAGTGCCGGCGGGCTTCTGCCGGTACCGGCTTGAGCGGCCACGGATCTGCCAGCCTCCGGGATTCGTGGTGGGGCCCCCGGTAGCAGACATCATTGACTTCGAGCCGTCTGTCGCTCGCGAAATGGGCGGCCACGAAGTTGCAAGCGGTCCGGTTCCGTCGTGGGCGCGGTGGCACCGGGTGATATGCCCGAGGCCTTCACCACCGCGCCCGCCCCACCACGAAACCATGGGCATGTGATGTGTCGTGGTAGCCCGCGCCGGTAACGGCAGATGTGGGCATGGTCACCGCGCACGAGGTCGGGGGCATCACCACGAAACCCATGGGTCGTGCCATTGCGATGCCCTGCAAGCTGGTAACGGCAGATGCCAGCAGAACTGCGGCCGTACGACGAAACCAGCGTCCCTCGCACTCGCGATTGCTCTGCTCCCGGCAGGGTCGGCTTTCTTCTCGTTAGTCTTCTTTGCCGAGGCAAAGAAGAGTGACCGGCGTCCCCCGCAGGGGGATGTCGTACGCACTTGGGTGCAACA
>NZ_JBFTSG010000171.1:0-570 GCF_056399885.1 Cupriavidus sp. 01L45
TTTCCGTATCGGCCAGATCGTGCCGAGCTCGAACACCACCATGGAAACCGAAATCCCCGCGATGCTGCTGGCGCGCCAGCAGGTGCGGCCCGAGCGGTTCACCTTCCACTCCAGCCGCATGCGCATGAAGAAGGTGGTCAAGGAGGAACTGGCGGCCATGGACGCCGAATCCGACCGCTGCGCGCTGGAACTCAGCGACGCCCGCGTCGACGTGCTGGGCTACGCCTGCCTGGTGGCGATCATGGCGATGGGCCACGGCTACCACCGCGTCTCGGAGAAACGCCTGCAGGCCCATACCGCCGCGAATGGCGCCGATGCACCGGTAATCACCAGCGCCGGTGCRCTGATCGACGCGCTGAAGGTGATCGGCGCCAGGCGCATTGCCGTGGTCGCGCCCTATATGAAGCCGCTGACGGAACTGGTGGTGGACTACATCCGCAACGAAGGCTACGAAGTGGTGGACTGGCGCGCGCTGGAAATTCCCGACAACCTCGAGGTGGGCCGTCATGATCCCGCCAGGCTGCCCGGCATCGTCGCGCAGATGAACACCAAAGACGTCGACGCCATCGT
>NZ_JBFTSG010000172.1:0-548 GCF_056399885.1 Cupriavidus sp. 01L45
GCCTTAAGGCGATGCTCAAACATGGCCCCCTCTTTTCCGCTCTTTTCACCTGCCGACGAGGACGCCCCATACGGCCTGGTACACCTWCACGGCTCGCTTCGCATCGCGGGCTGGTGTGGCCCGCCCTTGGGGGCGCTCCACACGGCTACACCGAATCGTTGATCTGGCGATACCGCGTATCGCCGAAATCTCCKGCTCTTCAGACGCCAAACTTCCTGCCTCCTGCCTCCTGCCTCCTGCCTTTATGCGCTAGCTGCCACTWGCGMTCCGCTGGTTTGYTCATCCTAGCAACAGGGGAAGACGGWCGCGGGAGCGAGCTGCCAAACCACCGATTGGTAGCTGTGTGGAGCGCCCGTGGGGGGCGGTCCACACTGGTGCGCGATGCGAAGCGAGCCGTGAAGGTGTACCAGGCCGTATGGGGCGCCTCGGGATCCGGYGAAAAGAGCGGAAAAGAGGGACCCATGTTTGAGTATCGCCTTAAGGCGATGCGAGTTTGGGTCCCGGCCGCTCTTTTCGCCGGATCCCGAGGGGGTGTCGCCCCATCCGGC
>NZ_JBFTSG010000173.1:0-534 GCF_056399885.1 Cupriavidus sp. 01L45
CTCAAACTCAAACATGGCCCCCTCTTTTCCGCTCTTTTTGCCTGCCGACGAGGCGCCCCATACGGCCTGGTACACCTTGACGGCTCGCTTCGCATCGCGCTGGGGTGCGGACCCGCCCTTGGGGGCGCTCCACACGGCTACCAATCGTTGGTTTGGCGGCTCGCTCCTGCGATCGTCTTCCCTTGTTGCTGGGGTGAGCAAACCAGCGGATTACAAGTGGCAGCTAGCGCACAAAGACGGAAGGGAGAAGACAGGAAATTCGGCGTCCGAAGAGCCGAGAGATTTCGACGATGCGCGATATCGCCGGATCGACGATTCGGTGTAGTCGTGTGGAGCGCCCCCGAGGGGGGGCGCCCCATCCGGCGCGCCTTTTTTGCCTACTTTTTTGGCAAGCGGCGTGTGTCAAGGTAGTTGTCGCCTCAGCCGTTACGCTGCTTGCTTGTAATTCTCTGCGTTTTTCTGCGCTCGCTCCGGGTTCAGGTACACCGCATCTGGGAGTTCCCAGTTGCGGATGCCCGCGCTCCAACGCTGCGG
>NZ_JBFTSG010000174.1:0-516 GCF_056399885.1 Cupriavidus sp. 01L45
CAAAAGCAGTGGCCGGAACTCCTCGACCGCGTCGAGCAGGCCTTCGCCGAAGGCGCGAATCATTTCTGGCTGGACTTGCAGTACTACGCCTTCACCGCCCAGGATCAGGCGGGTGGCGAGTATGCCCGCGCGCGCGACCTGCTCGCCACTGACTGTGCGCTGATGCTCGAACGCCTGCCCGGCCTCGATCAACTGGCCTTCACGGACGGCACACCGTTTGCGGATGACACCACATTGGCGTGGATTGCGCGCCATGCCACCGTACGCGATGTCGAGCGCGGCGAGCCCATGGTGCCGGTATCGGTCGCGTCCGCCAGCACCGACTGGGCGGAGACGGAAGCCCAGGCGGCGGACCTCGCCGCCCAATAGAGCCTCGATGCCGCGTTCGCCTGGTTGCAGGGCCTGCCGGCGCCGGACGGTGAGCGCGACCGCTTCGTGCGGCAACTGGTGATGGCGCGCGTGGCCGAACGTGCGGGTCGCGCGGACACGGCGTTGCACTTGCTGGGCGCCCTCGAG
>NZ_JBFTSG010000175.1:0-516 GCF_056399885.1 Cupriavidus sp. 01L45
CTCGAGGGCGCTCGAGGGCGCCCAGCAAGTGCAACGCCGTGTCCGCGCGACCCGCACGTTCGGCCACGCGCGCCATCACCAGTTGCCGCACGAAGCGGTCGCGCTCACCGTCCGGCGCCGGCAGGCCCTGCAACCAGGCGAACGCGGCATCGAGGCTCTGTTGGGCGGCGAGGTCCGCCGCCTGGGCTTCCGTCTCCGCCCAGTCGGTGCTGGCGGACGCGACCGATACCGGCACCATGGGCTCGCCGCGCTCGATATCACGTACCGTGGCATGGCGCGCAATCCACTCCAGCGTGGTGTCATCCGCAAACGGCGTGCCGTCGGTGAAGGCCAGTTGCGCGAGACCGGGCAGGCGTTCGAGCATCAGCGCACAGTCGGTGGCGAGCAGGTCGCGCGCGCGGGCATACTCGCCACCCGCCTGATCCTGGGCGGTGAAGGCGTAGTACTGCAAGTCCAGCCAGAAATGATTCGCGCCTTCGGCGAAGGCCTGCTCGACGCGGTCGAGGAGTTCCGGCC
>NZ_JBFTSG010000176.1:0-486 GCF_056399885.1 Cupriavidus sp. 01L45
CTGATAAAAGGTCAGCACCGCGGAAACGGGATTGCCCGGCAGGCCGCAGAACCAGCTGTTTTGCAGCCGGCCGAAAGCAAAAGGTTTGCCCGGCTTGATCGCCAGCTTCCAGAAGCCGATTTTGCCCAACTCTTCCAGCATCGCTTTGGTGTAGTCTGCTTCGCCCACCGAAACGCCGCCGCTGCTGATCACCACGTCGGCCCGGCTGTCCGCTTCAATAAAGGCGGCGCGCAGCGCGGCCTGATTATCGCGAATAATGCCAAGATCTATCACCTCGCAGCCCAGCTTTTCCAGCATCAGGCGCACGGCAAAACGGTTAGTGTCGTAGATCTGGCCGGCGGCCAGCGGTTCGCCGACCGGCTGAAGCTCATCACCGGTAGAGAATACCGCCACGCGCAGCCGACGTTTAACGGCCACTTCCGGCACGCCCAGCGAGGCCAGCAGCGGCAGCTCCGCCGTGCCCAGACGAATACCGGCGCTCAGCAC
>NZ_JBFTSG010000177.1:0-482 GCF_056399885.1 Cupriavidus sp. 01L45
TATCACGCCGTGATGGTTTCGTGGTGGGGTGGGCGCGGTGAAGAAGGTCCTGGTCCTAGCAATCCGGTGCCACCGCGCCCACGACGGAAACGGGGCGCTTGCAACTTCGTGGCCGTCCGCGCCGCGAGCGACAGACGGCCTGAAATTCGTGGTGGCCGCTACCGGGGGGACCACCACGAATCCCTGGGCATTGGCTGGGGCGTGGTGCTCCGAACCGGTGACGGCACGAGGCTAATAGAACCCGGGGCCTGACGACGAATCCATTGGGCTGCGCAACCCCGACACGCCAGCCTCCTGCAAGGATCGCTTTCTTTTGGTTACTTTTCTTTACGAGCCCTCCATGTCAGGATACTTGTCGCCTCCGTTTCCTTAGTGAAGCAAAATGGAGGGCGGTGTGCGAATAGGTGATGACACGATATGCAACCGAGCATCGGGAATGGGTGGTTGAGCAGATGATGCCGCCGCTGAACCGGTCGATAGTG
>NZ_JBFTSG010000178.1:0-481 GCF_056399885.1 Cupriavidus sp. 01L45
TGGTGTACCTGTTGTCTCGCCAGAGGCATCGCAGGGTAGCTATGTACGGAAGAGATAACCGCTGAAAGCATCTAAGCGGGAAACTCGCCTGAAGATGAGGATTCCCTGGAGCCTTGAGCTCCTTGAAGGGTCGTTCGAGACCAGGACGTTGATAGGCTGGGTGTGGAAGCGCAGTAATGCGTTAAGCTAACCAGTACTAATTGCCCGTAAGGCTTGATCCTATAACCAGTGTGTTTCTGCTGGTTGAGTATCGCGTGCCGCTGCCGTGATAACGAGCAGCTTGGCCGATACGCACAACCTCTACTACATCCCTATTCGCTGCGTTGAACATGGCTCAACGCGGCCACCGTTTATGCCTGGTGACCATAGCGAGTTGGAACCACCCCTTCCCATCCCGAACAGGACCGTGAAACGACTCCACGCCGATGATAGTGCGGATACCCGTGTGAAAGTAGGTAATCGCCAGGCTCTCCCTTGAAAC
>NZ_JBFTSG010000179.1:0-475 GCF_056399885.1 Cupriavidus sp. 01L45
GTTTCAAGGGAGAGCCTGGCGATTACCTACTTTCACACGGGTATCCGCACTATCATCGGCGTGGAGTCGTTTCACGGTCCTGTTCGGGATGGGAAGGGGTGGTTCCAACTCGCTATGGTCACCAGGCATRAACGGTGGCCGCGTTGAGCMATGTTCAACGCAGCGAATAGGGATGTAGTAGGGGTTGTGCGTATCGGCCAAGCTGCCTAGCAGCGGCACGCGACACTCACACCAGGTAGAAACACACTGGTTATAGGATCAAGCCTTACGGGCAATTAGTACTGGTTAGCTTAACGCATTACTGCGCTTCCACACCCAGCCTATCRACGTCCTGGTCTCGAACGACCCTTCAAGGAGCTCAAGGCTCCAGGGAATCCTCATCTTCAGGCGAGTTTCCCGCTTAGATGCTTTCAGCGGTTATCTCTTCCGTACATAGCTACCCTGCGATGCCTCTGGCGAGACAACAGGTACACCA
>NZ_JBFTSG010000180.1:0-445 GCF_056399885.1 Cupriavidus sp. 01L45
CTGGTGGAGTGCTTAGAAGTGAGAATGCCGGTATGAGTAGCGAAAGACGGGTGAGAATCCCGTCCACCGAATGCCTAAGGTTTCCTGAGGAAGGCTCGTCCGCTCAGGGTTAGTCAGGACCTAAGCCGAGGCCGACAGGCGTAGGCGATGGACAACAGGTTGATATTCCTGTACCACCTCTTTATCRTTTGAGCAATGGAGGGACGCAGAAGGATAGAAGAAGCGTGCGATTGGTTGTGCACGTCCAAGCAGTTAGGCTGATAAGTAGGCAAATCCGCTTATCGYRWAKGCTGAGCTGTGATGGGGAAGCTCCTTATGGAGCGAAGTCTTTGATTCCCCGCTGCCAAGAAAAGCTTCTAGCGAGATAAAAGGTGCCTGTACCGCAAACCGACACAGGTAGGCGAGGAGAGAATCCTAAGGTGTGCGAGAGAACTCTGGTTAAGGA
>NZ_JBFTSG010000181.1:0-420 GCF_056399885.1 Cupriavidus sp. 01L45
GGCGGTCGTTTTGAGTTCGGTGAGCGAGTGTGGGCAGAAGTTGGCCAGGGCATGGCGCTTGAGCCAGGCCCAGAGATACTCCACTGGATTCAGGTCCGGGCTGTAGGGCGGGACAAAGGCCATCTGCACTGCCCCACCAGTGCTATCGAGGTAGTCGCGCACGATGCGACTCTTGTGCTGCGCTGCGCCGTCCCAGATGATCATCAGGCGGCGCTTGAGGTGCGCGCGCAGCGCCTTGAGGAACTCCACGATCTGTGCACTCTTGATCGCGCCGTCGTAAAGGCGRAACAGGCAGTTGTGATAACTCAGGCCCGCGATGGCCGAGACATGTTTCCAGTTGAAATGAAACTGGATGACTGGCGTTTGACCTTTCGGCGCCCAGGTGCGCACGCGCGTGGGTCGCTCCGAGAGCCCAGACTC
>NZ_JBFTSG010000182.1:0-419 GCF_056399885.1 Cupriavidus sp. 01L45
TCCTGGGCGACGTAGTCGTGATAGAGCGCGGTGGTGTAGAGCAGGCGCATCTGTGCGCCGATCTCGCAGATTTTCAGGCAGCGCTGCTGCAGCTCGGGCGTGTCGGCGTGTTCCAGCACGATCTGGTAGCCGCGTTCGCCGTGGATTTCGTCGGAGACGATATGCAGGTCGAAGAATTCGACTTCTTCGTCGGTGAAGCCATATTTGTCGCGCAGGGTCGGGGTCTGCTTGCGGTAGATCGAGGGCACCTGGGACTCCAGGCCAACCACCAGGCCGGCGACGGCGACGACGGGGTCTTCGCGCATGGCCACGGCGTAGCACCAGCTTTGCAGGCCACGGGTGGTGGCGGACATATTGTCGGGGTCGACCACGCGCTCGCGGGTGGTGCMGCAGGCTTCGGCAAAGCGGATCAGCAGGTC
>NZ_JBFTSG010000183.1:0-401 GCF_056399885.1 Cupriavidus sp. 01L45
GGCTATCAGGTGATCATCGAAGAGCAGATAGCCCGCGAGCTGAATCTGGCCGACGTCGAAACCGGCTCGCTGTCAGAAATCGGGCAAAAGGCCGATCTGGCGGTGGTGGTAGGCGGCGATGGCAATATGCTGGGCGCGGCGCGGGTGCTGGCTCGCTACGATATCAAGGTCATCGGCATCAATCGCGGCAACCTGGGTTTCCTGACCGACCTCGATCCGGATAACGCGCAGCAGCAGCTGGCCGACGTGCTGGAAGGCAAGTACATTACGGAAAGCCGCTTTTTGCTGGAGGCGCGGGTTTGCCGCCAGGGCCGCGAGCCGCGCGTCGGTACGGCAATTAACGAAGTGGTGCTGCACCCCGGCAAGGTCGCGCATATGATTGAGTTTGAAGTGTATATCGA
>NZ_JBFTSG010000184.1:0-397 GCF_056399885.1 Cupriavidus sp. 01L45
GCTTTACGTCGGTATTGGCTGGATAGCCCTGCTGCTGATCAGCTGGACGCTGGTGAAGAAAAGAATCAAGGCGTAGGCCGGAAAGCGAACAGCATTTCTGCCTGCTACCCTGAAAAAGCCTGAGTCCGGCAGCACGCCCGGCTCAGGTTTTTTTATGCGTCAGACTCAGGGCGACGATGGCAAACAGGCGGTAAAAAAAATTTATTTGCAACGCTTGAAATAGATTCGGCCGACCCTATTTTACTTACGAGCAGGCGGCGAACCTGCCCGAAATGAGCTTTTGAATAGAGGCTGTATTCAGGAGGTTATGATGATGACCGTACGCAACTTCTCCCTGATCCCTTCCTTAAGCGACGCGCTGTTTTCAGACCGTTTCAACCGTATGGATCGGCTGTTC
>NZ_JBFTSG010000185.1:0-397 GCF_056399885.1 Cupriavidus sp. 01L45
TTTAGTCCAAGTCCAGGGAAAGAACGAAATGAAGAAATTGGCGAGAAGTGCGTTACGTCGCATTCAACGACTGCCTGAGTTAGTCAAGTCGTTCTTTCGCCAGCCGGAGTGCCAATACGCTGCGGCCTGACAATACTTTCTGAAAAGTTAGTAACTGATCAAATATATGAGCTTGTCGTAGAAGCCATGCGGTGCATTCAATCGATAACTACGCGCTGGAGGTTCCCGATCTGGCGGTGGCCGAGCACTTTCTCGACGCTTTCGGACTGATCCCGCTGCGCAAGGGAAACTCACTCGACGTATTTGCCGGTGACCAGCACTGCTGGGCCAGATTCTATGAGGGTGAACAGAAGCGCCTGGCTTACCTGAGTTTCAATTGCTTTGCAGGGGACTTCGA
>NZ_JBFTSG010000186.1:0-395 GCF_056399885.1 Cupriavidus sp. 01L45
GCGAACTTGCCGCGAACTTACCGTCTTGCAACGCATCCTGGAACCAGTAGCAAAAGGCACGCGCCTGGACCGCGCCGCGCGAGAAGCCGAACACCGACACGGACACGAACGGGATCCGGGGCAGCCGCTTGACATCGAGCCTGGCCCGCAGCTTCTTCGACAGTTCCTGCGTGAGCGGCACGAGCCAGTCCTTGCGCTTGCGCGGCGGGTCCTCCGGGTCGGGCCGCTGCTGGTGGTCGATGCGCCGCTCGTAGTCCTTGATCTTCGCGGCGATCTCGTCATCGGTCATCATGGACTGACCGCTAAAAGCCGCTCGGTGCACGGCGTTGTAGATCTGCAGCAGGCCCCACAGGATGCGGGCCTGCCCGCCGGCGGCGAAGGCCCGCCCGTAGGTG
>NZ_JBFTSG010000187.1:0-390 GCF_056399885.1 Cupriavidus sp. 01L45
TGGCAGCAGCGGGAGCCGTTGAACATGGGGCCATGGTGGCGGGAAACCGCAGTGGAAAACCCCGACGCAGAACCGATCACCCATGTGATCGAAGGCGCGCTCTGGCCTCAGTTCAGTCGATGGCGGCGCGACAAGGCCATCGCCGATGCGCGACATATCGCCGTGCCCACTGGCGATGAAGATGCCAATGCCCGCTGGGCGCGGCTGAGGAGTTACGCGAACATCGGCTGGAATGTGTTCAACTTCGGCGCAATGCTGGTGCCTGGCCTGGGGGAGGCCATGTTGGGCGTGATGGTCGGGCAAATGCTGCTCGAAACCATGGAGGGCATTGAGGACTGGAGCAAGGGAGACAAGGAAGAAGCGTCGGCGCTTCTGTGCGGTGTCCTGATC
>NZ_JBFTSG010000188.1:0-389 GCF_056399885.1 Cupriavidus sp. 01L45
CCTTCAGGGATGTAGTAGCCGTTTTTCAGGTAGTTATCCGAGTTCCAGTCGAAGTGTTTGAAGGCCAGTTCGAAGCCGGACTTTTTCGACAAGGCTTGCAGCACTTCGACGCCCGCTGCGATCACTTCCACGCCGATGCCATCACCTGGAACCGCAGCAATTTTGTATGCGCTCATCATCAACTCCACTCTCGTTACGTTCTTGTTGTGCCTGTCGAACGGGGGTGTTCAATCAGGGTGTGAGCGGAGTATATGTAGTGAGCAAATGAGCGTGAGTTACTCCAAATCACTACATAGATGAATTTGAGTTACCAATGAGCCAGACCCTGGATTTGTCATTTTTCTACCTGCTGGCCAACAAAGGCAGCCTCGCCGCGACGGCGCGAGAGC
>NZ_JBFTSG010000189.1:0-384 GCF_056399885.1 Cupriavidus sp. 01L45
CAGGTGCTGGCAGGTGCTGGCGCCGCTCAACCGCATCGGCGACACCGATCCCAGCAGCTGGAAGGACGGCGTGGTCACCACCACGCCCGGCTTCAAGGACGCCTTCCGCCAGTTCGGCGAAGGCGGCTGGCAGGGCGTGCTGCATCCGCAGGAATTCGGCGGCCAGGGCTTGCCCAAGCTGATCGCCACCGCCTGCAACGAGATGCTGAACTCGGCCAACCTGTCGTTCGCGCTGTGCCCGCTGCTGACCGACGGCGCCATCGAAGCCCTGCTGACCGCCGGCAGCGATGCGCAGAAAGCCACCTTCCTGCCCAGGCTGATCTCCGGCGAATGGACCGGCACCATGAACCTGACCGAGCCGCAGGCCGGCTCGGACCTGGCGGC
>NZ_JBFTSG010000190.1:0-377 GCF_056399885.1 Cupriavidus sp. 01L45
ATGTTTGAGTATCGCCTTAAGGCGATGCGAGTTTGGGTCCCGGCCGCTCTTTTCGCCGGATCCCGAGGGGGTGTCGCCCCATCCGGCGCGCCTTCTTTGCCTACTTTCTTGGCAAGCCCTCCATGTCAGGATACTTGTCGCCTCCGTTTCCTTAGTGAAGCAAAATGGAGGGCGGTGTGCGAATAGGTGATGACACGATATGCAACCGAGCATCGGGAATGGGTGGTKGAGCAGATGATGCCGCCGCTGAACCGGTCGATAGTGGAGTTGGCCAAGGCCACAGGGATCACGACAGTGACCTTGCGGACTTGGCGCAGGATGGCGAGAGAAGCAGGAAGAATTGTGCCGGGTGACGGAAAGCAGAGTGATCAATGGTC
>NZ_JBFTSG010000191.1:0-376 GCF_056399885.1 Cupriavidus sp. 01L45
GTAAAGCACTTTAAGTTGGGAGGAAGGGCAGTTACCTAATACGTGATTGTTTTGACGTTACCGACAGAATAAGCACCGGCTAACTCTGTGCCAGCAGCCGCGGTAATACAGAGGGTGCAAGCGTTAATCGGAATTACTGGGCGTAAAGCGCACGCAGGCGGTCTGTTAAGTCAGATGTGAAATCCCCGGGCTTAACCTGGGAACTGCATTTGAAACTGGCAGGCTTGAGTCTTGTAGAGGGGGGTAGAATTCCAGGTGTAGCGGTGAAATGCGTAGAGATCTGGAGGAATACCGGTGGCGAAGGCGGCCCCCTGGACAAAGACTGACGCTCAGGTGCGAAAGCGTGGGGAGCAAACAGGATTAGATACCCTGGTAG
>NZ_JBFTSG010000192.1:0-368 GCF_056399885.1 Cupriavidus sp. 01L45
GGTCCCAAGGGTWCGGCTGTTCGCCGWTTAAAGTGGYACGCGAGCTGGGTTYAGAACGTCGYGAGACAGTTCGGTCCCTATCTGYYGTGGGCGCTGGAGAATTGAGAGGGGTTGCTCCTAGTACGAGAGGACCGGAGTGAACGCACCGCTGGTGTTCGGGTTGTCATGCCAATGGCACTGCCCGGTAGCTAAGTGCGGAAAAGATAAGCGCTGAAAGCATCTAAGCGCGAAACTTGCCTCGAGATGAGTTCTCCCTGTGGCTTTAAGCCACCTGAAGGGACGTTGAAGACKACGACGTTGATAGGCCGGGTGTGTAAGCGCAGCGATGCGTTGAGCTAACCGGTACTAATGACCCGTGAGGCTTAACC
>NZ_JBFTSG010000193.1:0-360 GCF_056399885.1 Cupriavidus sp. 01L45
GGCGGTCAAATAAGCGCGGCGACGGGACTCGATAAGCAAAGGTCGGCCACTTGTGGATAACTAAAGTGCGGTGATTCTACCGCCCTTCGCTCAAGATCGCCCACGCTTGATCGATAGACTTCACCGATAGAAGAAGCGACAGCCCATCCCCMGAGTGAATCGACACGGCTGCGATGAAGTACAATCGCGGCTTTTAATTGCCAACCAGCCGGCCATTCCGATGATCGAACCCAAGCGCGTCTTGCGCGCCCTCGCTGAACACTGGGCACTTCTGGAGCCACTGTGCGAGCACTTCGACCAAGGCACCCTGAGCCTCAACGAACTGCGTTCACAGTTGGCCGCCCAGCAACTGGACAGCAC
>NZ_JBFTSG010000194.1:0-359 GCF_056399885.1 Cupriavidus sp. 01L45
CCTGAACACCAATCAGCAATATTATGCCCCTTCTTTTACAGCCTCACCGGCAGGAGGATCTACAGGTTATGCTACCAAAGGCTATGCTGCCCTGGGCTCGGGCAATGCATTAAGCTGGCTGAACGAAAATACCCTTACCTATAACCATACTTTCGGAGATAAACACTTCCTCAATGCACTTGTGGGTTATTCTACGCAGTACGAAAATGGTAAATCTTTTACCACATCAGCGCAACAGTTTCCCAACGATTTAACCACGTTTGATAATTTATCTTATGCTGGTATTGCCAACCTGCCCAACTCAGCTGCCCACAGTTCGAGCCTTAACTCGGTTCTTGCACGTATTAACTATTCTTACC
>NZ_JBFTSG010000195.1:0-358 GCF_056399885.1 Cupriavidus sp. 01L45
CCCTTAAGATTCGCCCCCTCGCAACACAACTACCGCGCTGCAAAGCAGGCGGGACAAGGGTTGCGGGGTTGGCAGGGGTGGTTGGCGGCGCGAAAGGCGCGGCGAACTGAAGTAAAAAAACCTGTTGACGAAACGCTGATTGCTCTTCATAATCTCGTTTCTCTGCTGCAGCAAACGCAGCGACGCGGTGAGCAAAGCGAACCGCGGCCAGTTCTTTAACAAACAAACAACCGATAAGTGTGGGCGCTTGATAGCGGATGCGGAAGACTTCGGTCTTTTAGCTTACAAGTTATAAAGTGCTCGCACAGTAAAACATGTTGGTTATGTCCGGGGTGCAAATCACGGATGTAGCCAGTCA
>NZ_JBFTSG010000196.1:0-355 GCF_056399885.1 Cupriavidus sp. 01L45
TCGGTGACGGACAGGTCTTTGATGGCGAGGGTGGTAGTCATGGCAGTTCTCCGGGAAATGCAGTAGCTTGCGAATTCAGCCTGGGCGGTAGCCCGMGGCTCAATAGATGTTGTTYTGGGCGTTCTGGGTCGAGTGGACATGCGACTTGATGTCGTCCGCGAAGGCCGTGTTGTTGCCGTTCATGTTGACGACGTTCTGCGTCTGGCCGATCAGCTGCGAGGCGTTGAAGGTCGAGTCGATCTTGACCGCGCTGAACACGGGCAGGAAGGGCACGAAGCCGCCGCGCACGGCGCGCATGGCGCGGGCGTCGAGTTCTTCGGTGACGGACAGGTCCTTGATGGCGAGGGTGGTAGTC
>NZ_JBFTSG010000197.1:0-354 GCF_056399885.1 Cupriavidus sp. 01L45
CGCTCAAACGGGTGCGTCTACTCATCGAGCAACGCTTCGGGGTGTCATACAACGAGGCCCATGTCTGGCGMATTCTGGATTCGCTCGGCTTCTCGCCCCAACGCCCMGACCGACGCGCTATCGAACGCGACGAGGACGCRGTGCTGGCGTGGAAGCAAAARACCTGGCCYGCGCTCAAAAAAARTGTACGCGGGAGCAACGGCTGATCGTCTTYATTGACGAGTCTGGRCTCTCGGAGCGACCCACGCGCGTGCGCACCTGGGCGCCGAAAGGTCAAACGCCAGTCATCCAGTTTCATTTCAACTGGAAACATGTCTCGGCCATCGCGGGCCTGAGTTATCACAACTGCCTGTT